>JADLEG010000300.1 GCA_020846275.1 Alphaproteobacteria bacterium | reverse complement strand
TCCCGTAGGGGACGCCAATCGAGCCGCTTTCACGTGCCCTGCGTAGCGCGTGACCTGCCTCACGCGGCGAGGCGCTTCACGGCTTTCCAGTCGATGTCGAGGCCGAAGCCGGGCGCCTCGGTCAGATGCACGCGGCCATCCTTGTAGTAGGCGCCGGCCTTGTAGATCTGGTGATGGATCGGATGCTGCCCGTGGTCGGGGACGCATTCCGCGCCATAGCAGGCATCGCCGAACGCCGACGCGATATGGGCATGCAGATGCGGCCATGAGTGCGGCTGGATCAGCACGCCCTTCTGCTCGGCATAGGCGGCGACGCGCAGCCCCTCGGTGAAGCCGCCGAAGCGGACCGAGTCGAACTGGAGGTAGCGGATCGCGCCGGAATCGATGAAGTCGCGCGCGGTGAAGCGCGTCAATTCGCGCTCGCCATGCGCCAGGGGTATCGGACTTCCCGCGGCGAGACGCACGTAGTCCTGGGGCTGCAGGTACCAGTGCAGCGGCTCCTCGAACCAGGTGATGTCATAGGGCGCGATGGCATTGGCGTATTCGATGCCGGCGGTCACGTCATAGGCGGCGTTGCAGTCGACCATGAACTGGATGTCCGGCCCGATCGCCTCGCGCACCGCGCGGACGCGCCTGACCTCGTCCTTCAGCGACAGCGCGCCGGACTTCAGCTTCACGGCCTTGAAGCCCTTCTTGACGTAGCCCAGAAGCTCGTCGACGCATTCGAGGTTGTCGCCCTTGTTCTGGTACATCCCGCCCACCGCGTAGCAGAACACGTCGGTGCGCGTTCCGCCGAGCAGACGGAACACGGGCAGATTCACCGCCTTGCCCTTGATGTCCCAGAGCGCGAAATCGATTCCCGCCATCGCCGCCATGAATTGCGGCCGCAGATGGCGCGGCAGCGGCGAGGGTAGCCCGTCCCAGTCGCCGATGCCGCCCGGGCGGGGTACGGTGATCGACATCAGGCGCTGCCAGATCTCGGCATGCCCGTTCGGGTCCATCCCGATCACGGCCGGGCGGATCAGCTTCAGCATGTCGACCACGATTGGCTGCGGCCCGCTGGCGATCTCGCCATAGCCGGTGACGCCCTGATCGGTGCGGATTTCGACCAGCGTCATATAGGCCCGGGCGAACGGCTCGTGCGCCGTCCAGGTGGTGTGGGGATGGTCCGCCGCAATGGGGTGGACGATGACGTCGGTGATCTTCATTGCGTTCCCGGCAGGTGACTAGGTGTTGAGAAAATTGAGGGGCAGGCCCGGCCGCGGCCATCGCATGGAAGCCAGCCGCCCGGACTGCGAGAGCGTGATATAGGCGGTCCGCAGGTCCGAACCCCCGAAGCAGATGTTGGTGGTGAAGCGGTCGGGCATCGGCACGAACTCGACGAGCGCACCGGCCGGCGAGACGACGGTGATGCCGCCTTCGACCAGCGTCGCGACGCAGATGTTGCCGCCGGCCTCCACCGCCATGCTGTCGAAGCGGTGATAGGCGCCCGTGCCCCCGCCCCGGTAGAGCAGCCGTCCGCCGTGCGGTGTGGGCTGGTCCTTGCGCACCTCGCCCGGACCGAGGATATCGAAGGCCCAGAGCCGCCCGCCCTCGGTGTCGGCGACATAAAGCGTCTTCTCGTCGGGCGAAAGGCCGATGCCGTTGGCCGTCAGCACGGGATAGGCGACCTCGCGAAGCGTCTTGCGGTCCGGCGAAAGCCAGTAAACGCCGCCGTAGTCGAGTTCCCGCGCGCGGCGCTTGCCGAGATCGCTGAACCAGATGGCGCCGCTGCGGTCGATCACCAGGTCGTTGGGGCCGCGCAGGTCGAAGCCGGAGTTCGCCCGCCGCGCGATCTCCGTGATCGCGCCGCTCACAGGATCGACCTGTTCGATCCGGCCGCCGGAATAGTCCTTCGCCTGGCCGGCGACGCGGATGCCGTTCGCGTCCTCGAAGAAATCGAAGCCGCCGTTGTTGGCGAGGAACAGCTTGCCGCCGGGCCCGACCGCGAGTCCGTTCGGGCCGCCGCCCGTGTCGGCCAGAATGGTCTTCTCGCCCCTGGCCGAAATGCGCGTCACCGTGCGGCGGGCGATCTCGGTCAGGACGAAGGATCCGTCCGGCATCGCGACCGGCCCTTCCGGGAACTTCAAGCCCGTCGCGATGATGTCGATGCCGCTCATGCCGGCTCCTCCACCGCCTTGATGACGTGGCGGCGCCTGGCCTTGAAATAGACGAGCACGACCACGGTGAAGACGAGAATGCCGAGACTCGCCGGGTTGGTCAGAAATACCAGCGGATCGCCGTTCGACAGGATCAGCGAGCGCCGGAAGTTCTGTTCGAGCATCGGCTCGAGGATGATGGCAAGGATAAGGGGCGCCGGATTGCACCCCATGATCCGCAGCACGATGCCGAGCACGCCGCAGGCAGCGGCGATGTAGATGTCGAAGCTGGCGTTGTGGATGCTGTAAACGCCGAGGCACGAGAAGGCGATGATCGGCGGATAGAGAACCTGGAACGGCATGCCGAGCAGCCGGACCCACACGCCGATCAGCGGCAGGTTCAGCACCAGCAGCATCAGGTTTCCGATCCACATGCTGGCGATCACGCCCCAGAACAGCGCCGGATGATTGGTCATCACCGTCGGCCCGGGCGCGATGCCCTGGATCTGCAGCGCGCCCAGCATGATGGCCATGGCGGCGCCCGCCGGAATGCCGAGCGTCAGCATCGGGATGAAGTGGGTGATCGCCGCGGCGTTGGCGGCCGATTCCGGGCCGACAACCCCTTCGATCGCGCCCTTGCCGAAGCGCTGGGGATCGCGCGCGATCCGCTTCTCCATCGCATAGGCGATGAACGAGCTGAGCATGGGCCCGGTGCCGGGGAAGATGCCCAGCAGCGACCCGATCCCTGTCCCGCGGATGATCGGCGAGATCGAGCTGCGCAGTTCGTCACGGCTGGGGATGAGGCCGCGGAAGGAGAAAAGGATATTCTGGCGCACCGTGTCGGTCGAAGAATATTCGATGATCTCGGTAAGGGCGTAGAGCCCGACCGCGACCGCCACGAAATCGATGCCATCCGACAGCGCGGTGAAACCGAAGGAGTAGCGCGAATCGCCTGTCGTGAGGTCGGTGCCGATGGCGCCGAGCAGCAGGCCGATCATGCAGAGGCCGAGCGTCGTCAGCAGCCCGTCGTCGGTCAGGATCGAGGTCATCACCAGCGCCATCACGATGGTGGCGAAGTATTCCGCCGGACCGAACAGCAGCGCGAGGTGCGACAGGGCCGGCGCGAGCGAGGCGACGATCAGGAACGCCACGCACCCCGCCGCGAAGGACGCGATCGCCGACATGGCGAGCGCCGCCCCCGCTCTTCCCTTTTTGGCCATAGGATATCCGTCCAGGCACACGACGACCGCGCTCGGCTCGCCCGGCATGTTCAGCATGATGGAGGTCGTCGCGCCGGCGTGGTTTGCGCCGTAGTAGATGCCGGCAAGCATGATCAGCGAGCCGACCGCCGGCATGTGGAAGGTCAGCGGGATGAGCATGGCGATCGTAGTTACGGGGCCGATGCCGGGCAGCACGCCCACGGCCGTCCCGACCGTCGCGCCGGCCAGGCAAAACAGCAGGTTCTGCGGCGTCAGCGCGACCTGGAAGCCCATCGTGAGGTTGGCCAGCAATTCCATCGCCGTATCCCGCGCGCCCGCTACCAGAACAACTTCAAGGGAAGCTGCGTGAGATAGATGAAGACGAACCAGCAGAGCCCGAGCACGGCGACGTAGATGACCGCCACCTGGATCGGATGCTGCCGCAGCCTGGCGTGGCAGGTGCCGAGCACCATTACCAGGAGCGCGAGGGCGAGCCCGGCGGGCTCGATCAGCAGCGCGAACGCGATGACACCGCCGATGATGAAGAAGGTCGGCGTGAGCGACAGTCTTTCCACATGGCTGCGCTCGCCGCGGCCGAGGCTGAGCAGGACGGAGGAGGCGCCGAGGATCAGCAGGCCCATGCCGAGCAGCATCGGAAAATAGCCGGGGCCCATATTGGTGAGCCTGCCGATCGGCAGCGGCAATTGCCACAACGCCACGGCGCCGATCCCCAGGAACAATGCGCCCTGCCAGAACCTTCGTGCGTTGACGATCTGCAACATCATGGTCCTTGCCGCCGGGACCGGCCGTTGATGCTGCCGCTACGGCCGACCAGCACGCCGATCACCGCCGCGTGGGAAAATAGCCGCCCGCGCCGCAAGCTCAGTCGGCGCTGAGCTTGAAGTTGATCGCCTTGGCGATTTCGGTCCAGCGGTTGAGATCCTTCACCACGAAGGCCTTGAAATCCTCGCCGCCCAGGTCGAGCGGTTCCAGCCCGAGCGAGCGCAACCGGTCCGGCGTCGCCGGGTCCTTGAGCACCGCCTCGACGCCGGCGCGGAGCTTGGCCACGATCTCCTTCGGCGTGTTGGCCGGCGCATACATGCCGTAGAAGAAGTCCTCGGTAAGTTCCGGATGGCCAAGTTCCGCCACGGTCGGCAGGTCGGGATAGAGAATGGTCCGGTTGCGGCCGGAGGTGGCGATGGCGCGCACCGTACCCGCCGTCACGTAGGGCGCGACGGTGGAGGGTGCGACGTTGGTGAACGAGGCATGGCCGCCGGCCACCGCGACGACGGCAGGCGCCGCGCTGTCGAACGGCACGTGCGCCATGTCGAGACCGAGGACCTTGGCCATGTAAGCCGGCTGCAGATGGCCGCCACCGCCGGCACCCGAGCTGGAATACTTCAGCTTGCCGGGATTCGCCTTCGCATAGGCGACGAATTCCTTGAAGTCCTTGATCGGCAATGCGCTCGACACGCCGAGGATCAACGGGAACGAAGAGAAGGACGATACGAACGCCAGGCTGTCGGGGATCGTGTAGGGCATCTTCGGCTTCACGGCGGGCAGGACCGAGATTCCGTCCGCCGAAGACCACAGCAGCGTGTAGCCGTCCGGCTTGGCCCGCGCGACAAAGTCGATGCCGAGCTGCGAGGCGGCGCCAGGCCGGTTCTCGATGATGAAGCTCTGGCCCATGGACTTGCTGAGCGCATCCGCGACGATGCGGGCCGTCAGGTCCGTGCCGCCGCCGGGCGTAAAGGGAACGATGATACGGACGGTTTGCGACGGATAGGGCGCCTGCGCGGACGCGGGCGCCAGGGAAAGCAAAGCCAGCGCAGAAACCGCCAGCGCGATTGTCTTCTTGAGCATTAGTCCCTCCCAAACTTATGTTTTACTTTGCGTTTGGACTGCGTGGTCTTTGCCGACCGGTTCGACCTCATTTCAAGACATTGGGCGATGATGTAAGCGCCGTTTCCGGCGCCCGTCCAATCGGTATTGCTCGCTAAATATGATAAGTTGGATTTATCAGTCGGGCCTTGTTGGCTTTCCGCAAGGGAATTCCGGTCCGACTGGGCCGCGCGGCTTGCACGGAGGGCCACGATGCACAACGTGACGCTCGCCCAGATCAGTGCCTTCGAACGCACCGTCCGCCTCGGCGGCGTCCACGCCGCGGCCCGGCATCTCGGGCTGACGCAACCCGCCGTCTCGCAGCGGATTCGCGAGCTTGAGAAAGCGCTCGGCGCGAAGCTGTTCGAGCGCCATGGCCGGACGCTCTCGCTGCGGCCGGACGGGTCGGCGCTGCTGCTCTATGCCGACCAGTTGCTCAACACCGCCAGCGAGATGACCGTGCGGCTGCGGACCGGCGATCCGCTCAACGGGGTATTGCGCCTGGGTGTCAGCAAGAGCTTTTCGCTGGTCTGCCTGCCGACCCTGCTCGACTGGCTTGGCAAGCGCTACCCGGCGCTCAAGACGTCGATCCATGTCGGCGACAGCAATTCGATCAGCGAGCTGCTGAACAGCCGGAAGCTCGACCTCGCCGTGACGTCCGAATACCGGATGGCGGAGTACGTGCAGCGCGAGCCGATCGGCACCAATTTCCACGGCTGGTACGCGCATGCGGCGATCGAGGTCGCCGGTCGGGTGCTCGATGCGGAGGCGCTCTGCGCGCACCACCTGATCATTCCGCCACCGCCCTCGCGCGACAATACCAGCGTCACCGAGTGGTTCCGGCGAACCAACCGTCTGCCGCAGCGGCTCAGCACCTGCAACGACCTGTTCAGCACGATCCAGCTCATCCTCGGCGGCGTCGGCATCGGCTTCGTGCCGACGCGCGTGATGAACGACTATGTCGCGACGGGCGCGGTCAGGCAGTTGCCGGTGCGGCCCGCCGTTCCGGCCTACGAGGTCTGGGTCTGCTACCAGGACGAGGAACTTGGACCCGGCCTGCGTCAGGTCGTCGACCTCATCCACCAGGTCGTGGCCGAAAAGCGCCTGTACATTTGAAGGGCGCAATCCAAGGCCGGGAGCATCACCGGATCGGATCGCGACGACGGCGAGCGCACGCTCCACCGATTGTTGGTTAGGCAGCGGCAATGGACCCGTGCTGACCGCCCGACGCTCGTGGCACCATGATCAGACGATCTCGTCGCCCAGCTGCCCGGCCTTGCCTCTCTCAGTCCTCGACCTTCAGGCGATATCCGACGCCAGGTTCGGTCAGCAGGTACTGCGGTCGAGTCGGATCGGCCTCGAGCTTGTGGCGAAGCTGGCCCACATAGACCCGCAGGTACTGCGTGTCCTGGACATGGGCGGGGCCCCAGACCTCGCGCAGCAGGTGCCGGTGCGTCAGCACCTTTCCGGCATGAATGACGAGCTGGCGCAGCAGATCGTACTCGCGGGGCGACAGCTTGACCTCTTGCCCCTCGCGCGTCACCACCCGCCGCGCCAGATCGACCCGCAACGTCCCGAGGATGAATACCGGCTCCGCGCCCTGCTCCTGCAGGCGATGGCGCAGCGCGGCGCGCAGCCGAGCCAGCAGCTCGTTCATCCCGAACGGTTTCGTCACGTAGTCGTCGGCGCCCTGGTCCAGCGCCGCGACCTTCACCGCCTCGTCCCCCCGGACGGACAGGATGATGATCGGCATTTTCGACCATTCGCGCACGCGCTTGATGATCTCGGCCCCGTCCTGGTCCGGAAGGCCAAGGTCCAGGATCATCACGTCGGGTTTCGCCGTGGTCGCCATGCGCAGCGCTGCGCTGCCCGAGTCGGCCTCCATCACGTCGTAGCCGTGCACCGTCAGGCTCGTCTTCAGAAAACGGCGGATCTGCGGCTCGTCATCGACCACCAGCAGGCGGATCGGCGCCGCGGTCATGCCCGGGCCTCGCTCGGCTCCAGCGGCGCCGGCTGCTTCTCGAGCGGGAAGCGCAGGGTGAAGCGCATGCCGCGACCGTCCGCGGCCGGGCAACGGGCCTCGATCGTGCCGCCCATGGCCTCGGTCAACCCCTTGCAGATCGAAAGCCCCAGGCCAGTGCCCGCGACGGTACGGTCCCGGCGTTGGATGCGAAAGAACTTGTCGAACAGCCGCGGCAGCAGCTCCTGCGGAACGCCGTCGCCGTCGTCGCTGACGCCGATGCAGAGCATGCCCTGTTCGACCGACGCGAACACCTCGATCCGCCGCGCATTGGCGGCATGCTTGATCGCGTTGTCGAGCAGGTTTGCCAGCACCGTCTCGAGCAGCACGAAGTCGCCGCGCAGCAGCGGCAGATCGCGCGGAATATTGCGGGCCAGGCGCCTGTCGGCCAGGCGCCCAGCAATGCGACGGGCGGCCGTTTCCACCACCTCCGCCACCTGCAGCCATTCGCGCTTGGGCTTGATCGCGCCGGCATCGAGACGCGTGATGTCCAAGAGATTCACGACGAAGCGATCAAGCCGCTCGGCCTCCTCCTGGATGGTCGCCAGCAGTTCCCCGCGCGCCTCGGCGCCGAACTGACCGGGATCGCGCCGCAGCGCGGTGACCGAACCCAGGATCGAGGTCAGCGGCGTGCGCAGGTCGTGCGAGATCGACGACAGCAGCGCCGCGCGGAAGCGTTCGGTTTCCGCCAGGGTTTCCGCAAGCGCCACCTTGCGCGCAAAATCGATGCGCTCGACCGCGACGGCCGCTTGGTCGAGCATCGCATCGAGGGTCTGCGCCAGGTCCGCCGGCAACGCTTCCGGCGCGCCGGCGATGCCGAATATGCCGACCGCGCCCGCGCCGGCGCGCAAGGGCCGGAAGTGCCATTTGGCCGAGGGCAGCGTGCCGGTATGGGAACCGGCCGGCTCGACATTGTTGTAGGCCCAGTTCGCCGCCCCTTTGTCGACCGCCTCGATCTCGTCGTCGGGCGGCCAGGAATAGCGGATCTCGAGCATCCCGTTCTGCGGCAGCAGGATCATCGCCGGGCGGCCGCTGAGGCGATGCGCCTGCAGCACGACCGCGTGCAGCAATTCATCGCAGGTCTTGGCCTTGCCCAGGCGACGGGCGAAATCGTAGAGGGTCTGCAGCGCCGCCATGCGCGCCCGCGCGCCCGCCATCTGGTCCCGAACCCGGCCGGCGAGCGTGCCGGTCGTGGCGGCGACGACGAGGAACACGGCAAGCGCCAGCACGTCGTGCCAGTGCAGGACGGTGAGCGTGAAATACGGCTCCGTGTAGAAATAATTGTAGGCGAGGAAGGCCAGCACCGCCGACAACAGCGCTGCCGACAGACCATGGCGCACCGCGTTCAGCAGGACGACGGCCAGGAACAGCATGCCCACGTTCGGCAGGCTGCGCATGTCCGGCACCGCGAGGCCGAGCAGGACGACCCCGCCAAGGCCGAGAACCGCGGTGACAACCGCGGACAAGTGCGGGAGGGCGGCCACGGGCCAGCGCCGCGCCGCCTTGGCCGGCCGCGGCGGCGTGACGACGTGGATGGCAATGCCATCGCTGCCTTCGATCAAGGCATCGGCCAATGATCGGCGGAACAGCCGCGCAAATCGTCCGCCCTGCGGCCGCCCGATGACGATCTGGGTGATGTTGTTGCGCCTCGCGAAGTGCAGAATCTCGACCGCCACATCGGCGCCGACCAGCCGCGACGTGCGACCTTCGAGCCGTTCGGCCAGGCCCAGCGCGCCCTCGGCGTTGCGTTGCGATCCGGTCGTCCCGCGCTCGACATGCAGGGCAACCCAGGGCGCCTTCAGCTGGTCGGCCATCCGGCGTCCGGCGCGCACCAGGAAGGGCGCGAGCGCATCGTCGCCGATGCAGACCATCAGCCGCTCGCCGGCCGGCCACGGTCCGGCGATGCCGTGACTGCGCATGTAGCCGACCATCTGGTCGTCGACACGCTCGGCGACGCGCCGCAGCGCCATCTCGCGCAAGGCGCTCAAGTTTCCCGGGCGGAAGAAGTTCTCCCGGGCACGCTCGGCCAGATGCGGTACGTAGACCTTGCCTTCGTGCAGCCGCTTCAGCAGGTCCTCGGGCGTCAGGTCGACCAGTTCGACCTCATCCGCCGCTTCCAGCATCCGGTCCGGCAGGGTTTCGCGCACCCGCACATGGGTGATGCGGGTCACGACATCGTTGAGGCTTTCAAGATGCTGGATGTTGAGCGTCGTATAGACATCGACGCCGGCCTTCAGCAATTCGTCGACATCCATGTAGCGCTTGGGATGCCGGCTGCCCTCGGCGTTGGTATGCGCCAATTCATCGACCAAAAGGAGGCCCGGCCGACGGGCCAGCGCCGCGTCGATGTCGAATTCCTCCAGCAGATGGCCCTGATAGGCGATGCGCTTGCGCGCAAGCACCTCCAGACCGTCGATCAGCGCGGCCGTTTCCTGTCGCCCATGCGTCTCGACCAGGCCGACGACGACGTCGACCCCATCGGCCCTGCGCCGGCGCGCGGCCTCGAGCATCGCAAAAGTCTTGCCTACCCCGGGCGCCGCGCCCAGAAAGACCTTCAGGCGGCCACGGCCTTCCTTCGCCGCCTCGACGAGCAGGGCGTCGGGTGACGGTCGCAATTCCGGATCGTTTCGGTCCTCGGTCATCGTCCGCGGAGGGATTCTAGGCCGATCCGCCCCGGATTGCAGCTAGCGTACGGGCAAGCCGTCCAGGGCCAGGTTGAGCTGCAACACGTTGACCCGCGGTTCGCCCAACAGGGCGAATGTCCTGCCTTCGGTGTTGCTTTCGACGAGCTGCCGGACGCGGTCCTCGGGAAGGCCGCGGGCCTTGGCGACGCGCGGCACCTGGAAGGCGGCGGAAGCGGGTGTGATATCGGGGTCAAGCCCACTGGCCGAGGTGGTGACCAGATCGACCGGAACCGGGGTGGCCGGATTCTCGGCCTTCAGCTTGCCCACCTCTGCCGTCACGCGCTCGATCAGCACCTTCGAGGTCGGCCCCAGATTGGAGCCGCCGGAATTGGCGGCGTTGTACGGCGCCTCGACGGTCTTGTTGGCGTCCCGCGGGTCGGGCGCCAGCGTCGCCGAGGGACGGCCGTGGAAATACTTGGGGTCCGTGAAGGCCTGGCCGATCAGGCGCGAGCCGATCACCTTGCCGTCCTTTTCGATCAGGCTGCCATTCGCTTGGTCCGGAAAAACGAGCTGTACGATCCCGGTCATGCCGAGCGGATACGCAAATCCGGTGATGGCGGTCATGACCAGCAGCATGACGATGGCGGGGCGTATCTGGCTAACCATGGACGGGAATCCTCACGCAAGGCCGACGGCGGAAACCAGCATGTCGATGATCTTGATGCCGATGAACGGCACGACGATGCCGCCGATGCCATAGATCAGCAGGTTGCGGCGCAGCACCGCCGCGGCGCCCACCGGGCGGTACTGCACCCCCCGCAGCGCCAGCGGAATCAGCGCGACGATGATCAGAGCGTTGAAGATGATGGCCGACAGGATGGCGCTTTGCGGCGAGGCGAGCGCCATGATGTTAAGCGCCTGGAGCTGCGGATAGAACGCCAGGAACATCGCCGGAATGATCGCGAAATACTTGGCGACGTCGTTGGCGATCGAGAACGTGGTCAACGCGCCGCGGGTCATCAGCAGCTGCTTGCCGATCTCGACGATCTCGATGAGCTTGGTGGGGTCGCTGTCGAGATCGACCATGTTGCCGGCCTCGCGCGCGGCCTGGGTGCCGGCGTTCATCGCCACGCCGACATCGGCCTGGGCCAGGGCCGGCGCGTCGTTGGTGCCGTCGCCGCACATCGCCACCAGCTTGCCCTTGGCCTGCTCCTCGCGGATCAGCCGCAGCTTGGCCTCGGGCGTGGCCTGGGCCAGGAAGTCGTCGACCCCGGACTCGGCGGCGATCGCGGCCGCCGTCAGCGGGTTGTCGCCGGTGATCATCACGGTACGGATGCCCATCTTGCGCAGCGCGGCGAAGCGGTCGCGGATGCCGCCCTTGACGATGTCCTTCAGGTGGATCACGCCGAGCAGCTTGCCATCGGCGGAAACCGCCAGCGGCGTGCCGCCCGATTTCGCAACTTTCTCGGCGATCGCATTGATGCCCTGCACCGCGCCGGAATCGGGGTTTGCCACGTTTGCGATCACCGCATCGACGGCGCCCTTGCGGATGGACTGCTCCTCGGCGTCGATGCCGCTGATGCGGGTCTGCGCCGAGAACGGGATGAACCGGGCGCCGAGCGCCGCCATCTCGCGCCCGCGCAGGCCGTACTTCTCCTTGGCCAGCACGACGACCGAGCGGCCTTCCGGCGTTTCGTCGCTGAGCGACGCGAGCTGGGCCGCGTCGGCGAGCGCGCGCTCGTCGACGCCCGGCAGCGGAAGGAAAGCGGTGGCCTGGCGGTTGCCGAGGGTGATGGTGCCGGTCTTGTCGAGCAGCAGCGTGTCGACGTCGCCGGCCGCCTCGACCGAGCGGCCCGACATGGCGAGCACGTTGAAGCGCACCAGCCGGTCCATACCGGCTATGCCGATCGCCGACAGCAAGGCGCCGATCGTGGTGGGGATCAAGGTCACGAACAGCGCTACCAGCACCAGGACGCCGAGATTGCCCCCGGCATAGGCGGCGAAGCTGGGAATCGATGCGACGGCGAACACGAAGATAATCGTCATGCCGGCGAGCAGGATGTTGAGCGCGATCTCGTTCGGCGTCTTCTGCCGCTCCGCTCCTTCGACCAGCGCGATCATGCGATCGAGGAAGGTCGAGCCCGGCTTGGCCGTGATCCGGACCTTGATCCAGTCCGAGATGACCATCGTTCCGCCGGTAACGGCGGACCGGTCGCCGCCGGATTCCCGGATCACCGGCGCGGATTCGCCGGTAATGGCCGCCTCGTTTACCGAGGCCACGCCTTCGACCACCTCGCCGTCGCTGGGGATCAGGTCGCCTGCCTCGACGAGCACCAGGTCGCCCGGCTTCAGGTTCACCCCCGGTGTCGAGCGCCATTCGCGCTCCTTGCCGGTCAGCAGCTTGGCCGTCACCTCGGTCTTGGTCTTGCGCAGCGAGGCGGCCTGAGCCTTGCCGCGTCCCTCGGCTACCGCCTCGGCGAAATTCGCGAACAGCACGGTGATCCAGAGCCAGAGATTGATTTGCAGCGCGAAGCCCAGATTCGGACCTCCCGTGACGAGATCCCGCAGGAACAGCACGGTCGTCAGCGCGGCGACCACCTCGACCACGAACATCACGGGGTTGCGCATCATCACCCGAGGGTCGAGCTTGCGGAACGCAGCGCCGATCGCGGGCAACAGGATGCCCGGGTCGGCCAGGGCGGCGACGGGCATGCGCTTGCGGGTCTTGGAGAGTTCCATGGCGGTGCCTTCCGGGGGCTAGTAGAGCGTGCCGGCGTTCATCGCGAAGTGCTCGACCAGGGGGCCAAGCGCGAGCGCCGGGAAATAGGTCAGGCCGCCGACGATCAGCACCACGCCAACCAGCAGCCCGATGAACAGGCCGCCATGCGTCGGGAAGGTGCCGGCAGCAGCGGGCGCGGCCTTCTTCGCCGCCAGCGCGCCGGCGATGGCCAGCATCGGCACGATCATCAGGAAGCGGCCGATCAGCATCGCGAGGCCCAGCGTCGGGTTGTAGAACATCGTGTTGGCGGTAAGACCCGCGAACGCGCTGCCGTTGTTCCCCGTTGCCGAGGTGTAGGCATAGAAGATCTCGCTGAAACCGTGCGGCCCGGCATTGGCCGGCCCGGCCAGCCCGGCCGGCACCACCGTCGCGATGGCGGTGAAGCCGAGGATCGACAGCGGCAGGATCAGGACGGCGAGCATCGCCATCTTGACCTCCTTGGCCTCGATCTTCTTGCCCAGGTATTCCGGCGTGCGGCCGACCATCAGCCCGGCGATGAACACGGCCAGGATCGCGAACAGCAGCATGCCGTAGAGCCCGGCGCCGACGCCGCCGACGATCACCTCGCCCAGCAGGATATTGGTCAGCGGCACGGCGCCGCCCAACGGCGTGAAGCTGTCGTGCATCGCATTGACCGGGCCGCACGAGGCATCGGTCGTGATCACGGCAAAAAGCGCGGAGTTCGCGATGCCGAAGCGTACCTCCTTGCCCTCCATGTTGCCGCCGGCCTGAAGCGCGCCCGATCCGCCGTCCACGCCCAACGCCGCGAACGCCGGGTTGCCGGCGGACTCGGCCCAGTAGGCGATGACGACACCCGCCAGGAACAGGACCGCCATGGCGGCGAGAATGGCCCAGCCCTGGCGCTCGTCGCCCGCCATCCGGCCGAACACATTGGTCAGCCCCGCGCCGATCATGAAGATCAGCACGATCTGGACAAGGTTCGTCAGTGCGGTCGGGTTCTCGTAGGGATGGGCCGAGTTGGCGTTGAAGAACCCGCCGCCATTGGTGCCCAGCATCTTGATGGCGAGCTGCGAAGCGACGGGGCCTTGGGCAATGGTCTGCTTGGCGCCCTCGAGCGTCGCCGCGTCGACATAGGCGTTCAGGTTCTGCGGCATGCCCTGCCAGACCATGAAAAGCGTCGCTACGGCGCAGATCGGCAACAGCAGGTAGAGCGTGCAGCGCGTCAGGTCGACCCAGAAATTCCCGATGGTCGAGACCGACCGGCGGACAAAGCCGCGAACAAGCACGATGGCCAGCGCGATGCCCACGGCCGCCGAGACGAAGTTCTGCACCGTCAACCCCGCCATCTGGACCAGGTAGCTCATCGTGCTCTCGGGCACGTAGGACTGCCAGTTGGTGTTGGTTGCGAAGCTGATCGCCGTGTTGAAGGCGAGGTCCGGGCTCACCGGATCGAATCCCTGCGGATTGAACGGCAGGTCGGCCTGCAGGCGCTGCAACGCGTAAAGCAGCATGACGCTTGCCAGGCTGAACAACAGCATTCCCGCGGCATAGCCCGTCCAGTGCTGCTCTTGCCGCGCGTCGACACCGCACAGCGCATAGATCCCCCGCTCCACCGGCTCCAGCACGGGCGCCAGGAACGTGCGCTCGCCGGCGAACAGGCACGTCATGTAGCCGCCGAGCGGACGGACAAGCGCCGTCACGATCGCGCAAAAGAGCGCGATCTGAAGCCACCCGTTGATGGTCATCCTGGAGTCTCCTCAGAACCGCTCGGGCCGGATCAGGGCATAGACGAGGTAGGCCAGAAGCCCGGCGACAACAATTCCGGCGAGCGCATAGTCGATCGTCATCGCACCCTCACATCCGGTCGCAGGCGTGGGCATAAGCCCAGGCAATGGCAAAGAACGCGACCGCGATCGCAAGGAACAAAAGGTCGAGCATGGCATGCACCTTCCGGCTCCGAGGAATCACATCACTCGTCGGCAGGCGAGATATGGCAATGTCTTGCGTCAAGGAACCATCCGGAAGCGCGCCGCCCCGCATAAAGGCGCCGTAAAGGCTTCGCGGCTGCCTGGCCCCTTACACCTTCCTTATGGGCAGCCGGGCACATCCGCCTCGCGCCCTGATGCGGGAAGCCGCAACTCTACGCGGCGGACGAACCCCGCATCGATTTCAAGGCCGCCGGTCGGCACCGCGCGGCAGGAGGGTGTGTCATGAATGATCTTCTCGATGTCCTGAGGAAGGTCAGCCCTGCCGCGTTGAGAGCTTTTGGCCTCGTTGGCGTTGTGAGCCTGGCCGTCATCGCACGCGCCGCGGCCAGCTTCTTGAACTAGAGCACCCCGCGCTTGCCCCCGGCCCGGCGTTTCGCGCCGATCCCGAGGCAGGGCCCAAGGGGAGCAGGGCTCCATGCCCGCAGGGGCTTAACCCTCTCTTTACGATGATTTTCCTACAATTCGCCCGAGATCGGGGCTGTTCCAGGCGCGGGCGGCGACGGTCGCGGACCGCCGTTTCCGGCAGGCCGCGCGGCCGGGTCGGCCACGTGCCGTACAGGTCGGGCGGCAGCCGGCCTGGCGACGAAAGACGAGCGAATGAACGTACTGGTTACCGGGGGCGCTGGATACATCGGGTCCCGATTGGTCGCCGACCTGGTCGGTGCCGGCGCAGCGGTTCATGCGTTCGACCGGCTGGTCTATGGCGGCGAGGCGCTGCTGCCCTTCTTCGGCAATCCGCAATTCAGGTTCACCGCCGGCGACATCCGCGACGGTGCGGCGGCGGCGGCCGCGCTTGCCGGCGCGGACGTCGTGGTGCATCTGGCCGCCGTGGTCGGCGAGCAGGCCTGCGCGATCGACGAGGAGTCCGCCGTCGCGATCAATCGCGACGCTGCGCTTGCCCTGCTGCGCGCGGCCGAGGCGAAGGGCGTGCAGCGTTTCGTCTTCATCAGCACCTGCAGCAACTACGGGATATCGGATCCGCAATCCCCGGTCGACGAGACAGCGGCACTCAAGCCGCTGTCGCTCTATGCGCGCACCAAGGTCGAGGTCGAGCAGGCATGCCTGGCGCATGACGGAAACCTGGCGGTCACCGTGCTGCGGTTCGGCACGATCTGCGGCCTGTCGGCGCGCATGCGCTTCGACCTGCTGATCAACGAGATGGCGGCGGCGGCGGCGTGCGGACGGCGGATCGAGATCTACAAGCCGGCGGCCTGGCGGCCGTTCCTGCATGTCGCCGATGCGGCGCGCGCGGTACGCCAGGTCCTGAGCGCCGACCGCGAACTGGTGGCGCGGCGCGTGTTCAACGTGGTGGGCGAGAACTATCAGAAGCGCGACTTGCTGGCGCTCGCGCTGCGCTACTACCCGAACACGCCTTCGGTCGTCTCCGAGGCCAGGCCCGACAACCGCGACTACCGCGTCAGCGCGGCGCTGATCGAGCGCACGCTCGGCTTCAAGCCGGCTCATTCCATCGAGGAAGCCTTCGTCGAGACGGCCGAGGCCGTGCGGGCCGGCGTGTTCCACGACAGCGCCTGGCACGGGCACAGCGCCCTGCCCCTGCCCGACCGGATCGGGCTGTTGCGCGCGAACGGGATTGGTTAGGCCATGGCCAAGGTTTCCGTCTTCGGTCTCGGCAAGGTCGGCCACACGCTCGCCGCCTGCCTCGGTGCCTCGGGGCACAATGTTGTGTGCTACGACGTCAATCCCCGGCTGGTTGCCGCCATCAACGACCGCAGCCTCGTCTCGTGCGAAGCGGGCGTCGACGAGCGCATCGCGGGCCTGGGTCCCGACCGGCTGCGTGCG
This sequence comes from Alphaproteobacteria bacterium, assembly GCA_020846275.1. Lineage (GTDB taxonomy): Bacteria > Pseudomonadota > Alphaproteobacteria > JAEULC01 > JAEULC01 > JAEULC01. Next base: position 145,165 of record JADLEG010000300.1, on the reverse strand, counting down.
ACCACCGGCGCCGTCGAGGCGATCCGCGAGTCGGATGCCACCTTCATCATCGTACCGACACCCAGCAACATGCTGGGCGGATTCTCGCTCCGCTACGTGCTCGACGCCTGCCGCACGATCGGCGATGCCATAAGGCAGAAGAAGACGCCCCACGCCGTGTCGCTGGTCAGCACCGTTCTGCCCGGCAGCAGCGACCGCTTCATCGTTCCCGTGTTGGAGCAAGCCTCGGGCCGCCGGATCGGCGAGGGGCTCCACTACTGCTACAATCCCGCCTTCATCGCGCTGGGCGAGGTCGTGCGCGGATTCGAGCGTCCGGACTACGTGCTGATCGGCGAATGCGAGCCGGACGGCGGCGAGCTGATCGCCGCGATCCACCTGATGATGGTGCGCAACCAGGCGACGATCGTCCGAATGAAGGCCGTCGAGGCCGAGATCACCAAGATCGCGTCGAACACCCACGAAACGATGCGCGTGGCGTTCGCCAACATGCTGCTGTCGCTGTGCAACGAAATGCCGAACGCCGACGTAGACCGCATCACCGGCGCGCTGGCGCACCGCATCGGCAAGCGCTTCTTCAAGGGCGCCATGCCCTATGGCGGCCCGTGCTGGCCGCGCGACAACCGCGCGCTGGCCGTGCTGGTCGAGGCGCTGGGCGGCACCAGCGCCCTGCTGCGCGCCGTGGACGACAGCAACGCGGAGCACGGCGCCTATGTGTTCCGCAACCTGCTGAACCTGTCCAAGCCCGGCGACACGGTCGGCATCATCGGGCTCGCCTACAAACCCGGCACGCCGGTGATCGAGAAATCCTACTCCGTCGAGCTGGCGCGCTGGCTGGCGGCGGAGGGGCGCAGCGTGATCGGCTGGGATCCGCTGGCGATGGACGAGACCCGCCTGGTCCTGTCGGACACGATCGCCTATGCCAGTTCGGCGGAGCAGGTGCTGACGCAAAGCGACATCTCGGTCGTGGCCATGCCCTCGCCCGAATTGTCCGCGGTCGACTGGAGCGCCGCCGGCGACAGGTTGGTTGTCGACTGCTGGCGTTGCGTGCCGCAGGCCGCACAGTTGAAGCTGAAGCACTACCGCGCGCTGGGCCATGGCGAGGACGCGGCACTGGGCCCGTGGATTGCCGAGCGGATGGGCAACCGCTTCGACGTGCTTTGCAACTGAGACGCGCGACATGATGGCGACCGACTTCCTGCCGACGGTGCAGCCCTGGCTCGGGCCGGAATGCGGCGAGGCGGTGCGCGCGCAGGTCGACAGCGGCTTCCTGGGCCCCGGCAACGCCGCGCGCCGCTTCGGCGAACGTTTGGCGGCCCTGGCCGGCGTGTCCCATGCCGTGCCCACGATCAGCGGGACCATCGCGCTGACCGTCGCGGCCAAGGCGCTGGGGTTGAACCCCGGCGACGAGATCCTTGTGCCGGCCTACGGCGTCGTTTCCACCATCAATGCCTTCAGCTCCGCCGGGCTTTCGCCGCGGCTGGTCGATATCGAGTTCGCCACCGGCTGCATGGATGTGGCGGAGCTGCGCCAGCGCGTGACGCCGAAGACCAAGGCCGTGTGCTTCGTCGATTTCTCCGGACATACCGGCGATCCCCTGGTCGAAGCGGCGGCGCTCTGCCGGGAACGGGGACTGCCGCTGATCGAGGACGCCGCCTGCGCGCTGGGCCAGCATTTCGCCGGGCAGCAAGCCGGCAGCTTCGGCACGGTCGGCTGCCTGTCGTTCAGCGTCGCCAAGGTGATGACCACCGGCCAGGGCGGCGCGCTGCTGACCGCCGACCGCGGCCTGGCGGATCGGGCCGCGGCCTGGATCGACCACGGCGATCTCGACTGGCGCGCGACCAACACCCACCGCCACATCGGCACCAACCTGCGCTTCAACGACGTGCTGGCCGCGCTGGGCCTGACACAGCTCGACACGATCGACGCAAGGCTGGAGCGCAAGCGCACGGCTTTCGCAGCGCTGCAGGAAGAGCTGGACGGCCACCTGTTCACCGTTCCCGGCGGCGAGGCGCCGCTGCACAACATCGTCTTCTGCGACCAGCCGGAGGCGATGGTGCGCGAATTGCGCGCACGCAATATCGGCGCGGTGCAGCAGTATCGCTGCCTCGCCAATCAGCCGGTCTACGCCCATCTCGGCGATCATGCGTTCGCGGCCGCCCGGCGGTGGGAGCGGACATCGGTCTACCTGCCCTTCGGCCTGGGCCTGACGGCCGACGACGCGCGCCGCATCGGGCGCGCGGTGCGCGAGACGGGGCTTCCGCTCCACCGTCCGCGGCCATCGAACTAGCCGGCGAAGGATCGTCAATGGACGGGATTGCGACCGCAAAGGGACTGGCCAAGCTGCACCTGGGTTGCGGCAAGCGCTTCATCCCCGGCTTCACGCATGTCGACCGGGCGGCCTTTCCCCATGTCGACCACGTGCAGGACATCCGGCACCTGAAGAATTTTGCCGATGCATCGGCATCGCTGCTCTATGCCTGCCAGGTGATCGAGTATTTCGACCGCGAGGAAGTCATGGCGGTGCTGGCGGAATGGCGCCGCGTGCTGGCCCCGGGCGGCGTGCTGCGCCTGTCGGTGCCGAACTTCGCCGTGATCGCCAAGCTCTACCAGGCCGGCATGGGGCTGGACTGGTTCCTTGGCACGCTCTATGGGCGCATCTCGGACGGACAGGGCGGCTGGATCTATCACCGCACGACCTATGACGAGGCATCGCTGCGCGCCGTGCTGGAGAGCTGCGGCTTCGTCGATGCCCGGCTCTGGGATTGGCGCCGGACCGAGCACGCGCAGATCGACGACTTCTCGCAGGCCTACTTCCCGCACATGGAAAAGGAGCGCGGCATCCTGTTCAACCTGAACATGGAAGCCACCAAGCCATGAGCGGCCGGCCGCACGCGCGCTGAGCCCCGAGCGATGGCCACGCCTCGGATTTCCGTCGTCCTGCCGGTCAGGAATGCCGTGTCGATCCTGCCCGGCACGCTGGACTCCTTGCGCGCCCAGACCCTGCGCGACTTCGAGATCGTGGTCGTGGACGGGCAATCGATCGACGGCACGTTGGACCTGCTGCGCGCGGCGTCTGACGATCTGCCGATCAAGCTGGTATCGGAGCCCGATCGCAGCGTTGCCGATGCGCTGGCCAAGGGGTTGGCGCGCGCGACGGGCGACATCGTCGGCATCCTGTGCGCGGACGAACGCTACTATCCCTACACCCTGGCGCAGGTCGCGGCGTGGTTTGAAGCCGCGCCCGGTGCGGCGGTGTGCGGCGGCCGGCTGGACTTCATGGACGACCACGAAGCGACGGTCGATAGCCTGCTGACCGAGCCGTTCGACGTCGAGGCGCACCTCAACTGCGAGCAGGTAGCCTCGATCCTGGCGTCCTTCTTCAACCGCCGGCTCATCGGCCCCGACTTCTACTATCTCAGCGACGCGCCGACCTGCCCGGAATACGAGCTGTGGGCGCGGCTGGGTTTCCGCTTTTCCGCCCAGGCCTTCAAGCGCCACGACGTCAGCATCGCCAAGACCTTCCGCAACCGGCTGTCCATGTCGTTCCGCGCCGAATCCTTCGACCAGTTCACCGCCGACAAGCTGTTCTATCTCGACGGGCTGCTGGAGAAGTTCGTGCCTGCCGACCGGCGCGCGGCCGTGCGGCGACGGGCCGCGGCCGGCATCCATATGTGGGCGGCCGAGCAGCTCCACGCGATCGATCCCCTGCTTCCCGACATCTATCGACATTGCGAGGCGGCGGCGAGGGAGGATCCGGGCTATGGACGCATCGCGCCTTTCGTCGCGCGCACCGGTCGCGCCCGCTATGACGCCGCGACGGGCCGCATCCTGCGCACCGTGCCCGACCATCCCGGGCCGGAGTCGCGCAAGATCGAAGCGCCAGTATCGATCGTGTTCGATCGCCAGCACAAGGGCGTGCGCGTCCTGGGCAACAACCCGCTGACCTTGCGCACCTCGGACGATGCCTGGGGCTACAGCTTCAAGTTCCGTGTGCCGCCACAGGCCGGCCTGCCAGCGGGAAGGGCCTGGCTTCGCCTGCAGGTGGAAGTGGAGTCCGGCGCAGTCGGGTTGGCCCCGATGTCAGGCAACGACGTGATCGGCGAACGCGTCGTGCGAAACGACGATGGGCGGCTGACGGTCGACCTGCCGTTGGCCCGGGACCTTGCCACCAATGTCATGCTGCGCAGCGGCGGCGTGGGCGGCTCGGTCGTGCGCATCCATGCGACGGAACTGCTTGTCGATCCCGGTGACCAGGTGGCCGCCTGAGGGATCGACGTCCGCGCGTCAGCGCTCGTCCAGCGACAGATAGATCCGCCGGCCACCGACAATGGCGTAGGGCCGGGGCTTGCCCGGAAAAGTCAGCGCACGGATGCGGTCGTAAATCTCGTCCGGCGGCAGGGCGAGGTCGATCGCATGCTCGACCTCGCCCTTGCGGAATACATAGGACGTCCCTTCCTGCGGGCGGCTCGGCACGTGGCCCGGCGATTCCACCAGGCGATGGATGTTGCGCTGGAACAGGCCGGGCACCAGGTCGGATGCGCGCGAATGCAGCGTGTAGGCGGTGTCGTCCTCGAAGATCGGGCACTCGGCCAGGTCGATGATCGGCCCGGTGTCGACCTTCGCCGCCAGGTAGTGCAGCGTCACGCCGAAGCTCCAGTGATTGTCGCGGCGCGCCAGACGGATGGCGTGCATCACGCTGTTGGCGCCCCGGAACCGCGGCAGGGGGCCGAGATGGATATTGACGAACCCCTTCCGCGGGCGCTCGACGATCGCGGCCGGCAGCACGCGGTCGAACTGCAGGCTGATGCCCAGGTCGAACGAAAGGTCCGCCAGCTGGTCGAGCCCCAGGATCGGGATTCCCCGCGCGCGGGCCAAGGTCCGGACGTCCTGGTCGTCGCGGATCGGCGGCTGGGTCTGGTGCGGCACGATCCCGACGATCGCGATGTCGCTGACGGAGTCGATCAGGTAGCGGAAGCAGCGGAAGCTCTGCAGATGGCTCCCCAGGACCAGAATTCGTTGCATGAGCGCCCCTGTAAACCCGCCCGGCGTCCGCGCGGTGCGGCGGACCCGATCTTATGCCGACCGGGTCCCGTTTGGGAGAGGCACCCGTGCCCCCCAAGGCCAAGCAAGCCCAGCCTCCGCCTGTCCAAGCCAGGCTTTGTCCCTCCTACCGCTCGATGCGCAATCGTGCCTCGAGATGGCGCGCGAGCACCGACAAGGGGAAGGCCAGCATCAGGTACATCAGGCCGGCCAGCAGATAGAGCTCGAGCGGCATGTAGAACTCCGCGGCCAGATCGCGGGCCTCGTGCATCAGTTCCGGCGCGGCGATGAGCGAGGCGACGGACGTCTCCTTGATCAGCACGACGGCCTGATTCGCCAGCGGCGGAAGTACCACCGTGACCATTTGCGGCAGGACCACAAGCCTGGTGATCTGGAACCGCCGGAGCCCCATCGATCGCGCCGCCTCGATCTGCCCGCGCGAGACCGATTCGATGCCGGCGCGATAGATCTCGGCCACATAGGCCGCGCTGTTGCCGCCCAGACCGATGATGGCCGCCTGCCAGGACGACATGACCAACCCCATCTCCGCCAGCCCGAAATAGATGAAGAAGAGCTGCGCCAGCACGGGGGTGCCGCGAATGGCCGTGATGTAGATGCCGGCAATGCCCGAGATCAGGCGGAAACGTGACCGGCGCATCAGCATCAGCACCGCGCCAAAGACCAGGGCAATGACATAGGCGATCAGCATCATCTTTGCCGATTGCAGGGCGCCGTGAGCGAGCAGGGGCAGCCAGTCGGCGAGATGCTTCATCATGCCATGCCCCTATTGCCGGCTCTCGAAGGCGCCGGTGCGGCGCTCGAGCCAGCCGGCCAAGCGGATCATGGGCAGGCTGATGCAAAGGTAGACGAGGCAGACAGAAAGGTAGATCTGCGGGCTGAGAAACGTCTCGTTCACCAGGTTGCGCGCCAGCAGCATGATCTCCGGCGCCGCGACCGCCGAGGCAACCGAGGTGTTCTTCAGAAGCTGGATCGAAAAGTTCGTCAGCGGCGGCAGGACCATCCGCACGGCCTGAGGCAACACCACCAGGCGGAACACCTGCCAGCGCCGAAGCCCGAGCGCCCGCGCCGCCTCGGTCTGGCCGCGCGGCACGGCCTCGATCCCCGCGCGGAAGATCTCGGCGCAATAGGCCGATCCGTTGAGGCCGAGGCCGATGATCGCCGCGGTGATCGACCCGAGCTTCAGCCCGAGGGTCGCAAGCCCGAAATAGATGATGAAGAGCTGAGTCAGCACCGGGACGGCGCGGAACACCTCGACATAGACCCGAATGATTGCCTTGACGGTGGGGCCGCCGAGGGACTGGGCATTGGCGAGGGGGGCGGCGACGAGCATCGAGAACAGAAGGGAACCGACCGCTACCTCGATCGTCACCCAGGCACCCGTGGCCAGGACGCGGATGATATAGAGGTAGAGGTCGATTCCCTGCTCGTGCGCCATACGTCAGGCGCCGCGCTGACGCGGTCTCTCAGGCGGGCCCGTCAGTTCGCGAAGACGGCCGCGAAGTCGGCGCGGCAGGACTGCATCGGCCCGATGATTTTGTTCGCCTCGTCGCGGTCGACCCCAAGCCGCGGCGGCTTTTCGACCGGCGTCACGTAGGCCGGGTTGGTGAGGCCGTATTTCTCCAGCGCCTTCTTGTTTATGCCGTTGCGCCAGGCCCAGGCGATCCCCTGGTTGAGCGCCTGGAACAATTCGCATTTGCTCTGGTTGACGCCGAGCACGGCATGGTTGCGGCCGGTCAGCACGGGGAACTCCGGATTGACCTTCATCGCGACCTGCGTCAGTCCCCAGGCCGGATTGCGCGCGATCTGGTAGTCGAGAACCGGACCGTCGAGAACGGCCGTATCGAGACGGCCGGCGACGACGTCGCGCACGACGGCGTCCGACGTGTCGTAGAGCTTGAGTTCGGTCAGCCCGGGAATCCGCCGCATGTCCGGGATCGGCGTGAACCCGGTTACCGTGCCCATCGTCCGGCCCTTCAGCGCCTCGACCGAGTCGATGTTCTTGCCCGGCTTCTGCACCAGGAAGCGGGTGACGTAGTAGATCGGATCGGTGATGGCCATCACCTCGGACCGCGGCTTCGACCAGCCCATGTTGCCGAACATGACATCGGCACGGCCGCTGCGGATCGCTTCGATCGTGGCCGCCCATTCCATCAGCGCGGGCTTCATCTTCAGTCCCAGGCGCTCGGCGATCGCGCCGACGATCTCGACATCGGTCCCGATGAACTGGCCATCCTTGACGCCCGTCATCGGCAGATCGCCGGCGATCGCGCAGGTCAAATAGCCTTTCTCGATCGTCTGCAAATCCGGTGCGGCCGCTTGCGTCGGCCGCATGTGGCCGATGAACGGCGCGCACGCTGCTGCCCCGACGAGCCCCTTCAGCGCATCGCGCCGGCGCATGCTCCGCAGTCCGCGGCCGGTCGACGAAAAGATGCTGGTCATGTGTAGTGCCCCCTTTTTGTCCGATTGCCTGGAACTTCCCGTCAGAACGAAACGCCGGTTTTGCGGCGCAGGACCTGCCCGGCGCGGTTCTCCGTCAGCCGTTCCGCGTCAAGCGCCAGCGCGCCGTTCACTACGACGTGCTTCATCCCGGTTGCAAGCTGGTTGGGCTCGAAGGTCGTCGCGTGCTCCCGGAAATTCTCGGCATCGAAGACGGCGATGTCGGCGCGGGCGCCGACGCGGATCGCACCGCGATCGTCCAGCCCCATCACGCTTGCCGGCAGGCCGGTCAGCCGGTGAATCGCTTCGGCCGCGGACAACGACTTGCGCTCGTTGACCATGAAGCGGAAATACCATGACGCCCAGGAATAGGCGCCATGGAACATGGCGCTCGACAGCGGCCCATCCGGCGCCAGCGTCGTGGCGTCGGAGCCCGGCATGCATAGCGCGTGCGCGAAGGTCCGCTCCTGCTGCTCCTGCGTGTAGGCGTTGATGATCACCATCGGACGGTGCAGCTGGTCGATCTCGCCAAGCAGCACGTCGAACGCAATGTCGTGCGGATCGTGGTTCAGCTTGCGGCCGAGATCGCCAAAGGATTGCCGCGAGAACTCGGGAAACGCCGGGTTGTCGAGCAGGACGACGCGGTCCCAGCCGCCAAAGGCGACGATGCTGGGGTAGGTCTTCATGCGCGCCCGGCTGTCGCCGGACTTGAGATGCGCGATCAGTCCGGACCGGCCGCCGTCATGCGCCCATGGCGGCAGGATCGTGTTGAGATAGGTCGTGCCGTAAAGGCGCGTATGCTGGTCGAAGGCCACGTCCACCCCGCGCGCCCGCGCGTCGTCGATGACCTCGACGGCCCGCCGGTCCTCGCCATTGCGGGTCGTGCGGGGAAGGAGATGCGAGACCTGCAGGCGAACCCCGGTGCGCTCGGCCGTGCGGACCGCCTCTTCGATGCCTTCGACGGCCGCGACATCGCGGTCGCGCGTGTGCGTGGCGTAGAGCGCCCCGGCCTTGGCGACGACGGCGCAAAGCTCGAAAATCTCGTCCTCGCTGACGGCGCGCTCGACCGGGTACTCAAGTCCCGTCGAATAGCCGAACGCCCCCTGCTCGAGCCCCTCGCGCAGGGCCGCCGCCATCTTCTTGCGCTCCTCGGCGTTGGCCGGGCGGTCCTGCATTCCGACCACGGTGCGGCGCAATTGTCCGTTCGGGACGAGCGTCAGCACGTTGATCGCCGGGCGCGCGCGTTCGAGCCTGTTCAGGTAGCCGTCGGTATCGCGCCAATCCAGCGGAACGCTTCCGTCGTAGCCGTAGATCGAGCCCGCCGCATCCGCGGGCTTGCCGATGGGCGCGCAACCGAAACCGCAATTGCCCAGCACCTCCAGCGTCACGCCCTGCTTCAGGGCCGTGACTGCGCGCGGATCGATCAGAAGCGTGTAGTCGGAATGCGCGTGGATATCGATGAAGCCGGGTGAGACGACGAGGCCGTCGGCATCGACGATGCGTTCTGCCGCGTCGGTGATGCGGCCGATCTCGGCGATGCGCCCCTTGGCGATGCCGATATCGGCCGCATAGGGCGCGCCTGCCTGGCCGTCGTGGATTGTTCCGCCGCGGATGATCAGATCAAGCGCCATCACCCCTCGACAAGCCTGGATGCGCGCGGCCACGCCGCTTACATCTATTTACCCACATTCAACAAATTATCATAATGGCGATCTTAGCGTCCAGCAATCGCGTTGCTATGAGACTACTGCAAGCACCCATGACGCAGGAGGTCGCCGCATGGTAGCCGTCCCGCAAAAAAAGCATTTCATCGTCATCGGCGCCGGCATCGTCGGGCTGTCGGTCGGCGTCAATCTGCTGAAGGATGGCCACGCGGTCACCGTCATCGATCGCTTGGGACCCGGCGAAGGTACGTCCAAGGGCAATGGCGGGCTGCTGGCGATCGGTCATGCTGTTCCCGTGGGGACGCCTGACGTGCTGCGGCGCGTGCCGTCGATGCTGCTCGATCCGACGAGCCCGCTGGCGGTACGGTGGAACTATCTGCCGCAGATCGCGCCCTGGCTGTTGCGCTTCGCGCGGGCGAGCATGCCCGACCAGGTCGAGCGCATCGCGCAGGCGCTGTCGGCCATCCTCAAGCCCGCGGTCGACGCGTTCCAGCCCCTGCTCAAGGCGGCCAGCGCGCAGGACCTGATCCAGGCCCGGGGGCTGCTCTATGTCTACGAAACCGAGGACGGATTCCGTCGCGCGCAAGGCGGGTTCGAGATGCGGCGGCGGCTGGGCATTCGTGTCGACTATCTGGAAGACGGGGCCGTCCGGCAATTGGCGCCCGGGCTCGGCGTTCCGGTCAGGACCGGCGTCTATATGCCCGATGTGCAGCACTGCATCGATCCCTATCGGCTTACGCGGATGCTCGGCCAAGCCTTCCAACAGGCGGGCGGGACGATCCTGCAGGGCGAGGTGCGCGATTTTTCGATGGGGCCCGAGGGTCCGGTTGGCGTCATTGCGCAGGAGGCCTCGCATCCCTGCGATGCCGTCGTGCTGGCCGGCGGGGCATGGTCGCGGCCCCTGCTCAAGCGCCTCGGCCATGACGCGCCGCTGGATACCGAGCGCGGCTACCACGTGATGCTGGCCAACGAGATCGATCTGCGCCTTCCGGTGAGCGCGGGTGAAGGGTATTTCTCCGCCGTTCCCATGGCCGAGGGAATCCGCCTGGCCGGCACGGTCGAGTTCGGCGGACTCAACCTGCCGCCCAACCCCGCGCGATGGGACACCATGACCGTGCGCGCGCGCCGGCTGTTTCCCGGACTCAAGGACTCGGTGCGGTCGACCTGGATGGGCTTCCGGCCGTCGATGCCGGATTCACTGCCCGTGATCGGCCGGTCTGCCAGCATGCCGCGGGCCTATTTCGCCTTCGGCCATGGACATCTCGGACTGACTCTGGGGCCCATTACCGGGCGCCTCGTGGCGGACATTGCGGCCGGCCGTACACCGCCGATCGATATCGCGCCCTATGCCATCGAGCGTTTCTCCGGCGCTCGCCCGAACGCTCGCGCGATGTAGCCTGACAATGCCGCCAACATTCGAAACCCTCGAACTCAAGCTGCAGCCACCGGTGGCGATCCTGACATTGAACCGGCCCGACCGGCTGAACGCGATCAACCGGCTGATGAAGCGGGAGATCGGTCAGGTCTGGGACATCGTCGCAACCGACGCTGGAATCCGCGTCCTGGTGCTGCACGGCGCGGGTCGCGCGTTTTCGGCTGGGTTCGACCTGAAGGAGGCGGCGACGCGCGACCTATCCGGCGTCGGGCAATTGTGGTCGGCGCTGCGCGAGAGCTTCGACTTCATCATGCAGTTCTGGGATGCGCCGAAGCCGTCGATCGCGGCCGTCCACGGGTACTGTCTCGCCGGTGCGTTCGACGTGGCGCTGGCCTGCGATCTGACCGTTGCGGCCGAGGACACGCGCCTGGGCATCCCGGAGGTTCGCTTCGGCGCCAGCATCGGCTGCTTACTGCTGCCGTGGCTCGTCGGGCCAAAGGCCGCCAAGGAACTGCTGCTGACCGGCACCGACACGCTGGACGCGCACCGCGCTCTTTCCCTGGGCATCGTCAACCGGGTCGTCTCGCGCGACGAGCTACTGCCGGCCGCCCTTGAGCTCGCGCACGAAATCGCCGCGGTGGACGAGCACGCCCTCGCGCTCACGCGCAACGCGATACGGCGGAGCTTCGATGTGCGGCGGCTGCGTCAGGCGCTCGAGGCCGGATTCGACACCGCCACGCTGGTTTCCGCCACCGGCGGCCCCGAGCGGGCGGAGTTCTTCCGCATCAGCAAGGAAAAGGGGCTCCAGGCCGCCATCGCCTGGCGCGATCAGCGGTTCGCGCGCGGGTCGGGAGGCACGTAGCTGCGCCAGCTATGCCGCCGCGCGAACGTCGTCGGGGTCGAAGACCGCGCCGGAAAGCACCTGGCCGCGCGCAAGCTTGCCGAAGATTTCGAATGCGACCGACGAGCCCGGCTGGCCGAATCCGTGCTCCATCGCCACGAAGGCCAGCGCCTTTTTCAAGGCCGCGCTGTAGGCCGACGACCGCACGATGCCGATGGAGCGATCGCCGTCGAACGCCAATCGGCCGACATCGGCGCATAGCTTCTCGACATCGACCGCCACATAGGCGAGCGTCGGTGGCGCGGCCTTGCGGCGCTCGGCGACCAAGGCGTCCCGGCCGATGAACTCTTCCTTGTCCCACGCCACGAACCCGCCCAGCCCGACCGCGAGCGGGGTCTGATCGGCGGTGAAATCGGCGCCCCATGCCGGCACGGCCTTCTCCAGCCGCATCGTGTCATAGGCGCGCAGACCGAAATCCGCGATCGCGTGATCCGCGCCGGCGTCGACCAAGGCGTCATAGATGCCGGCGTGGAATTCCATGCCGTGGTAGAGTTCCCAGCCCAGTTCGCCGATCGCGTTGAACCGCAGGGCGAGGGTCGGCGCGTAGCCCGCGTCGATTTCACGCACCGTATTCCAGGGAAACGCGCCATTGGCCAGCTTGGCGTCGCTGATCCGTCCCAGGACTTCGCGCGCCTTCGGCCCGGCGAGCAGCAGCGCGCCATCGCGGGCGGTCACGTTCTCCACCCGGACGGTGCCGTTTGCCGGCAAGTGCCGCTGCATCCAGGCAAGCAGGCGCAGTTCGGCCAGGGCGGGCGCGGTCAGGTAGAAGCGCTGTGCGCCGATGCGCGCGAGGGTCACGAATCCGCTCATCCGGCCGCGCTCATTCAGCATCGGGGATCGCGCAATCCCGCCCAGCGGCGGAAGGCGGTTCGCGCAGAGCCGATCGAGATAGGCATCCGCGCCCGGACCCGAGACCTCGTATTTCGCCGTCGCCGTGATGTCCATGACGCCGGCACCCGCGCGCACCGCACCGCACTCGCCGATCGCGGCGGCAAGCGCGGCATCGGCATCGCCCGGCGCCGCCGTTTCGTTCGCCCTGCCCGCGAACCACATCGGGCATTCCCATCCCATGCGCGCGCCATAGACGGCGCCCCGCTGCTTCAGCCGGTGATAGAGCGGGCTGGCGCGCGCCGGCCTACCCGCTTGGCGCTCGGCCGAACGGTCGATCGTGCCGAACACATGCGCCTCGCCCAGCATCGAGCGGATATAGCGCTTGGTCGCATAGCCGCCGAAGCGGCCGATATCGAGCGGCGAGGCATCGATTCCGGGCTCGCCATCGACGATCCATTCGGCGGCCATGAGGCCGATGGCGGCGCCGTGACTGATCCCGGCCGTATAGCCCGCGACGATATGAAGGTTGCGGCGGTCGGGCACGGGGCCCATCAGCCCGCTGAGATCGGGCGTGCGGCTGGTCGGTCCGCAGATCTCGCTCTTGATGCCGACCTGGCCCAGCAGCGGCATCCGGGCCAATGCGGCCTTGAGGCTGTGCTCGCCGCGCACCAGGTCGACGGGAAACAATTCCTGCGCGAAGTCATCCGGGATGCCGTCGACGAAGCAATAGGGCGTGTGGGCCTCGTGCACGCCGATCAGCATGCCCTTCTGCTCCTGGCGGAAATAGAAGGGCACCTCGAAGTCGCGAAACATCGGCAACTCGAATTCCAGCGCTGCGACCGCGGGAATGGCCTCGGTCACCAGGTATTGTCGTTCGGTCGGCACGATCGGTACCTGGACCCCGGCCATTGCCGCGACCACCGGACTCCAGAATCCGGCAGCGATCACGACAACCTCCGCCCGGATCGCACCCTTGTCCGTCACCACTTGCCAGTCGCCCGAGGGTTTCTGGTCGAGTGCCGTCACGCGCGTCTGGCGATAGATCTCCGCGCCGCGCCCGCGAGCCAGGCGGGCGAAGGCGTGGGTGGTCATGCTGGGGTCGAGCACGCCATCATCGCGCACAAAGGCCGCACCGAGAATGCCATCGAGTTCCACCAGCGGATGCAGCCGCTTGATGTCGTCGAGCCCGATCATCTCGTATTCGATGCCGACATGGCGCACGCTTTTCGCGATCTCGGCATAGCGATCGAGCGTCTTGCGCGTCTTGGCAATCCGGATCGAGCCGGTGTGGTGCCAGCCGACGCTTTCGCCGGTCTCTGCCTCCAGGGCGCGGTAGAGCTTCCAGCTCAGCAGGTTGATGCGGTTCAGCGCGGGGCTGTCCTCGGCAAGATGGACATTGCCCGCGGCATGCCAGGTTGTGCCGGCGGTGAGTTCCGCTTTTTCGACCAGCACGACGTCGGTCCAGCCGAGTTTGGTTAGGTAGTAGAGAATGCTGCAGCCGATGACGCCGCCGCCGATGACGACAACCCGTGCCTGATCCTTCATCGCCAATCCCCCACGCCATGCTGGGCGTCCGGCCCGCCAAGGGCAGCGAACAGTTTAGTCGTCGAAAATCGAATGCCGATGCCCGGTAGCACTGCCGTGTATTTGTACTGGGTCAGATTACCGTAGATTCGCGTGGCGACAATACAAAGGCGTATGCAATAATTCTTCCATCGCGTTGGCGCGATGAAGAGAGGGAGGCAGGCTTGGCGACGGCCGCAATGGGTCGACCCGGATCGAAAGGGGACTTGCCGATCCTGCTCGCCCCGGTCACGGCCTTGCTGGTGCTCGTCTTCTTCGTACCGCTGTCGTTCGTGCTGTTCTACAGCGTCTATGACAATGGCCTGACGGCGAAAGCCTTCGTCAGCCTGGCCAAGAGCACCCTGTTCCTTAGGGTGCTCGGCACATCCTTCGACATCGCGTTGTCGGCGACGGCGGTCAGCCTCCTTCTCGGCTATCCGATCGCGCTCCATCTCGCGCGCCAGCCGCCCAGGCGCCGCGCGCTGCTGATGATCCTGGTCCTGCTGCCGTTCTGGACCAGCATCCTGGTCAAGAGCTTCGCCTTCTACATCATCCTGGGCAATCAGGGGATCATCAACCAGGCGCTGCGCTGGGTCTTTGGCGAGGCCGCAGCGGTCAAGCTGCTCTTCAACCGGGTGGGCGTCATCGTCGGCATGTCCCACTACCTGATCCCGTTCGTGGTGTTTCCCGCGCTCGCCAGCCTGCTGGCGCAGAATCCGGATCTGCGCCGCGCGGCGCAGATCATGGGCGCCGGCCCGGTGCGCATCTTCCTGCGCATTACCCTGCCGCTCAGCATGCCGGGCGTCATCGCCGGCGGCCTCATGTCGATGGTCATATCGCTCGGCGTCTTCGTCACGCCAACGCTGCTGGGCGGAAAGGCCGACATGATGATGGCCAACCTGATCGACTTCTACACGCGCGACACATTGGACTGGAACACGGCGGCGGCGATCGCCGTCATCCTTCTCGCGCTGTCGGGGATCCTGATCGCGATGCTGAGCTGGGTGCGGCGCGACGATGGCGTGGCCTAGGCGACCATGACGAACGTCGACGAACGACTCAGCCTCACTACCGCCGCGCGTGCCTGGCGGCGTACCGGCTCGACGATTGCTGCCTTCGTCTACTTCTTCCTGCTGATGCCCAGCCTGATCGTCGTGCCGATGTCGTTCGGCGACAAGCGCGAGATCATGTTTCCGCCCGGCACCTTCTCGCTGACCCTGTTCCGGGAGTATTTCTTCGCGTCGACCTGGATGGCGACGACGCTGCAGAGCCTTGAGGTCGCCGGGGCGAGCGCCATCCTGTCGCTGGTCGTCGGGTTTCTCGCGGCCTACGCCCTGGTGCGCTACGATTTTCCGGGCAAGAGGCTGCTGAACCTGGTGCTGCTCAGCCCCGTGCTGGTGCCGGTGATCATCGTGGCGCTGGGCACCTATCTGTACTTCTCGTCGATCGGCATAACCGGCACCACGCCGGCGCTGATCGTGGCACATTCGGTGCATACGACGCCCTTCGTCGTGGTCACGCTCATGGCGGGGCTCCGGCATGTCGATCCCAACCTGGAAAAGGCCGCCGAGATCATGGGCGCCGGCCGCATCATGGTTCTGCGGCGCGTCACGCTGCCACTGCTGATGCCGGCGATCTTCGCGGGCGCCATGTTCGCGTTCCTGATCTCGTTCGACGAGGTCGTGATCGCCTGGTTCATCAGCAACACGTCGACCCAGACGCTGCCGGTCAAGATGTACAGCAGCATCCAGTGGGAAGTATCGCCGGTCATTGCCGCGGTATCGACCCTGTTGACCCTGCTGTCGCTCGTCGTTTGCCTGGTGTCGGCGGCGATGCAGAAACCGGCCTGAGGCAACTCGCACGGAAAAGGGAGATAGAGAATGTCCAACTCGCAAGGCTTCAAGAAGCTGACGATATCCCGGCGCAAGCTGCTGGCGGCAGGCGTCGGAGTGGCCGCGGCCGGCCCATACGTCATCGTCCCGGGCCGCGCCCTGGGCGCCCAGCAGATCGTGTTCGTCGGTTACGGCGGCGTGAACCAGGAATGGTACGAAAAGCTGATGGTGGCCGAGTTCACCAAGGACACCGGCGTCAAGGTGATCATGAGCTCCGGCCCCGACCTGGCGAAGCTGAAGGCCCAGGTCATGACGAAGAACGTCGAATGGGACATCATGACGATGAGCAGCGGCCTGGCCGTCGGCGCGGAGCGCGAGGGGCTGCTGGAGAAGGTCGACTACTCGGTCGTCAAGTGGCAGGACAGCATCCAGCCCAGCCGCGAATGCACCTTCCCCTTTTACACCTATTGGGGCGGCGTCGCCTTCGACCCGAAGCGGTTCCCGATCGACAAGGTGCCGAAGACCTGGGCCGATTTCTGGGATGCCAAGAAGTTCCCGGGCCGGCGCGGCCTTCGCGATCGGGCCGACGAGATGCTGGAGATCGCGCTGATGGCCGATGGCGTGCCGCCCAAGAAGCTGTTCCCGCTGGACATGGATCGGGCCTTCAAGTCGCTCGATCGCATCAAGCCGCACGTCGCGAAGTTCATCGCCCAGACGCCGCAGACGATATCGCTCGTCCAGACCAACGAGATCGACTTCTCCTACGCATTCGCCGGGCGGGTCGACGCCGCGCAGAAGGAAGGCATCTCGATGGATTTCGTAAGCGGCCAGCCGCTGATTATTTCCACCTTCATCGGCGTGCCGAAGGGCAGCAAGAACCGCGAAGCGGCGATGAAGCTGATGTCCTATTTCGCACGGCCGGACATGCAGGCCGCTTATGGCAATGCGCTGCCCGGCAACGGCCCGATCGCCCGCGCGGCCATGCCGATGCTTTCGGGCAAGGCGAAATCGATGCTGCCCAATGCCGACGATCCGCAGACCGCGTTCGTCGACATGGATTGGTGGGCGGACAACTTCGCCGAGGCCACGAAGCGGTACAAGCAGTGGCTGCTGGGATAGCGGATCGGGCTATTTCGAGGGCAGGTTCGGCGGACCTGATCGCCCTGGCTGCGTATCGCAATACGAACCGGCCACTCGAGCGCGCGATGGCACCGATCGCGGATGCGCGCGGGTCGGCGCGCTCGGGCTGCGATAGGATTGCGCTCGGTAGTCGCGGGAGGTTTCTGTGAAGAGCCATGCACGTGTAGTCGTCATCGGCGGCGGAATCGTCGGATGCAGCCTGCTCTACCGGCTGACCAGGCTTGGGTGGCGCGATGTCGTCCTGCTCGAGAAGACCGAACTGACCGCCGGCACGACCTGGCATTCGGCGGGGCATCTGATCCTGGTCGACGAAAGCCCGGCCATCGCGCGCCTGAATGTCCTGAGTTGCCGGATGTACGAGGAACTCGAGGCCGATACGGGGCTGAGCGTCGGGCGTCACAAGGTCGGCAGCCTTCGCCTGGCGCGCAGCCGGTCGCGGTTCGACCGCTACAAGGCGCTGGGCGCCAAGATGCGCTTTCATGGCATCGCCTACGAAATGCTCGGTCCGGACGAGGCGAAGAAGCATTTCCCACTGATGGAAACCGACGGTCTCGAGGGAGCCTCCTGGGCGCCCGATGAAGCCTTCATCGATCCCAGCATGGCGACCCAGGCCTTCGCACAGGGCGCGCGGGCGGCCGGGGCGGAGATCAACCGGCAAACCAAGGTGACCGGGCTGAGCCGCCGCCCGAGCGGCGAATGGCTGGTCCAGACCAGCAAGGGCGACATCGTCGCCGAGCATGTCGTGAATGCGGCCGGAATCTGGGCGCCCACGGTGGCCGGGCTGGTGGGAAAGACGTTGCCGATCATTCCGACGGAACGCCAGTATCTCGTCACCGAGCCGGTGCCCGAAATCAAGGCGCTGGGCTTCGAGCTGCCGATCCTGCGCGACTACGACGTGCCGTTCTATTTCCGGCAGGAGCGCGACAGCCTGATCATGGGCGTCCACGAGCCGCACACGCCCTATTGCTTCGTCGATGGCATTCCCGAGGATTTCGGGCAGGAGCTGCTGCCCCCGGACCTCGAGCGCGGCGCCGCGTGCATCGAAGAAGGCATGCGCCGCGTGCCGACCTTGGGCAAGGTCGGCATCAAGCGCGTGATCTGCGGGCCGACCAGCCGGACGACCGACTTCAACGGCCTCCTCGGACCGCTGGCCGGCGCACCCAATTTCTGGGTGCTGGCGGGCTTCAGCGCCGGCATTTCGCATGGCGGCGGGGTTGGTCAGCTCCTGGCCGAATGGATCGTCGAGGGCGAGCCCAGCCTTGACGTATCGCCGCTGGACGTGAATCGGTTCGGTCCCTACGCCAATAAAACCTACATCAAGGCGATGCTGGGCGAGGCGCATACCTACGGCTCGCTCGACCCGAACGCCGAGCGCATGGCCGGGCGCCCGGCGCGCACGTCGCCGCTCTATCATCAGCAGAAGGCGGCCGGCGCCAGCTTTGCCGTGCGCCTGGGCTGGGAATGCCCGTCCTGGTACCGAACGTCCGCCAATCCCGAGAGGGACAAGGCCGTCGCCGCGGAATGCCGCGCGGTGCGCGAGCGCGTCGGCCTGCTCGACCTGTCCAGCCTGGCGAAATATGACCTGAAGGGTCCGGGTGCTGCTTCGTTCGTGGCGGAGCAGCTTGGCGGTACGTTGCGCTCGGACGGCGCGATCGAGCGCGTCACCCTGACGACGCCGAAGGGTCGTATCGAGGCGGCCTTCACGATCCTCCGGGTCTCGGACAAGCACTATTACCTGACCGCGGTGCCCGAGGCGGAGCTGCACCACCAGGCCTGCCTCGAGCGCAGGCTGCCGCTCGACGGCAGCGTCCAGATCGACAACGTCACCGGCCGGTACGGCGCGCTGATGCTCGCCGGGCCGCTGGCCCGCGAGGTACTGGGGAAGGTGACCGAGGCGAAGATCGCCAAGGCGGATTTCCCCGCCGGCACGGGGCGCATGCTGGATATGGGCTATGCCACGGCCCGTGTGATGCGCGTGTCCGATGTCGGCGAGCTCGCCTTCGAACTGCACATCGAGATGGAGTACCTGAACGCTGTCCACGGCGCGCTCAAGACTGCGGGTGCGGAAGCCGGCATCGCCGATATCGGCTTCCGCGCCTACGACGCGCTGCGGCTCGAGAAAGCCAACCCCCAGTGGGGCAGCGAGCTGACCTTCGAGGTAGCGGCGGCGCGGAACGGCAATGGCAAGGCCCATAAGGCCGGCAATGGCGGGAACGCGCCGTCGGCGACCTGGCTCAGCATGAAATTGGGCGGCGGCGAGAGCGCCAACGGCGCCGTTCTCTATCATGGCGATCGGCCGATCGCCCTGGTGCGCACGTCCAGCCCAGGCCATTCCGTAGGTACGGGCATCGCGTTCGCCCATGTGCCGGCGGAGTTGGCGCGCGAAGGCACGGTCCTCGAATGCCTGATCAAGGGCGAGCGGCGGACCGCGACGGTTATCGCCGGGGCGCTGTATGATCCCAAGGAAGAGCGGACGCGGGCCTGAGCCGTCGCCGCTGAATAAACGGAACGACCGCACGCAAGGATCGGCTGGATGGCGATGGTTCGATTGGAGCAGGTCAGCAAGCGCTACGGCAGCGTTGCCGCCCTGTCGGCCGTCGACCTGTCGGTCGACAAGGGCGAGTTCGTCACGCTGCTCGGCCCCAGCGGGTCGGGAAAGACGACCCTGCTGAACCTGATCGCCGGCATGGTCGCGGCCAGCTCGGGCAAGGTCTTCATCCGCGACCGCGACGTCACCGATGTCCCGCCCAGCCAGCGCGAC
Organism: Alphaproteobacteria bacterium; assembly: GCA_020846275.1. Taxonomy (GTDB): domain Bacteria; phylum Pseudomonadota; class Alphaproteobacteria; order JAEULC01; family JAEULC01; genus JAEULC01. The sequence goes on along the minus strand of JADLEG010000300.1, from coordinate 125,601 downwards.
CTGGGAATGGTGTTCCAGAACTATGCGCTGATGCCGCATATGACCGTGTTCGAGAACATCGCCTTTCCCCTGCGCGTGCGGAAGATGCCGTCGGCGGAGGTGCGCGCCAAGGTCGAGGACGTCCTCCGCCTCGTCCAGTTGCCGGACGTCGCCCAGCGCAAGCCGCGCGAGCTGTCCGGCGGGCAGCAGCAGCGCATCTCGATCGCGCGATGCCTGGTCTACAATCCGTCGCTCATCCTGATGGACGAGCCGCTGGGTGCGCTCGACCGCAAGCTGCGCGACCAGATGCAGCTCGAGATCAAGCGGCTGCACGGCCAGCTCGGCATCACCGTGCTGTACGTCACGCATGACCAGGAAGAGGCGATGGTGCTGTCCGATCGCATCTGCCTGATGAACCAGGGGCGCATCGAGCAGCTCGGAAAGCCGGCCGAGCTCTATTTCCACCCCGCGACGCCGTTCGTCGCCACGTTCCTCGGCGAGTCGAACCTGCTTGATGTCACGTTGGTGACGGCGGAGCCCGCAGCGGTCGTACGCGGCCCGGGCGGATGCGCGATCCGCAGCGAAAAGCAGGTGTCGATGGCGGTCGACGCGTCCCTGCGCATGCTGGTGCGTCCGGAGCATTTGCGGCCGCTCGCGCAGTCGGAAAGTGCCTGCAACGAGGTTTCCGGCATCGTCAGCAACGTCATCTTCATCGGCGGCATCACCTGCTACTTCGTCCAGCTGCCGGATGGCACCGTGATCACGTCCCGCCGCCTGACCGAGGGCGCCGGGCCGCCAGCGGCCATCGGCTCGCCAATCCGCCTCGGCTGGAGCGCAGCTAACACGGTGCTGTTTCCGGCGGGTACATAGCGGGCCACGCCCCGCCCTCTTACCGGCAGGCGTCCGACCCACCGACGAAGGGCTCCGACCAAATCGATCGTCGCCGCATCGGCCGCCTTGTCACCACGTCTCTCCCGGCCGGAAAGCCCTGGCTGTCGCGAACGAAATGCCGAGCTCACGCCCGCTCGAGCACGTTCGATTTCGAGACCACGTCGCGGATGGCCGAGGCGATCAGCTGCATGCTGGGGCCGGATTTCTCGATCTGATAGGCGATGTAGAGGCGAGGGCGGACCAGCGCCGGGACGGTGTTGAGAATCCGCACCTGCTTCGTCCGCAGCTCGGCCGCGAGAACAGCGGGCGCCAGGATGCTGATGCCCTCTCCGGCAACCGTGAGGCGCGCGATGACCGAGATGCTGTCGCAGGTGCTGATGCGCCTCGGTTCCAGACCGGCCGAACCGAACCACGTCATGACCAGAGTCATCAGATTCGACGGCTCCGCCTGCGTCAAAATGCGGAACGGCATCAGGTCGTGCGGGCCGATGCGGCGGTGCGGCAGGTCCAGCCGGGGACTTGCGACCCAGGCGTGCTTCATCATGCCAAGGGGCGTCGTCCTGACATGCGGCTTGACGTCGGGCTCGACGACGATGGCAACGTCGATCTCGCGATCGTTCAGGCGCCGCTGCAGCGCCGTGCTCTTGTCGATCGTCAGCGTGACGTCGAAATCGGCGTTCTGCTTGTTCAGCCTGGCGAGCAGGTCGGCCATGCAGCTGAGCGCGATGCTCGCGGGCGCGCCCATACGCAGCCGTCCGCGCAGCGGGTCGCGCAAGGTCTGCTTTGCCCAGAACTGCTCGGCCAGGTGCATCATGTTGCCCACGTCGGGCAGCAGCCGGGTCGCGCCGTCGGTCAACCGCGTGCGGCGCCCCACCCGCTCGAACAGGCGCAGGCCCAGGGATTCCTCCAGGCTTCGGATTCGCAGGCTGATCGTGGGCTGCGTCAGGTTGAGTTGCGCCGCCGCGGCATGGAAACTCCCGAGCCGGGTGATCCAGTAGAACGCCTCGATCTGGCTGAGCGTCGCTTTCATTGATAGGCGAACCTTATCATTCGGCCAATGACAATTCAATTTGCCCTGATTGAGCGCGCGGCCCTATCGTTTTGCCGGATGCAGGGTCGCGCGGGCTCGACAGGGAAAGCACTGCTCGAGCAGGTTTGAGACGACCGGATCGCCATTCGGTCATGCCGCGCAAACAACGGGGAGCTGACGATGACCAAAGGAATCTTCCGCTGGGCCGCCGTTGCGGGGCTGGTCGTTTCCGCTTGCGCGGCAGGGGCGCCGAAGGCGTCGGCCGAGGACGTCACGCTGGAAGTCTGGACCCACGAGGCCGACGAGCCGGCGAAAGTCGCATTCCGCGAAAAAGCGGCACGCGACCTGGAGAAGGCCCGCCCGGGCGTGAAGGTGAAGATCACCTGGTACGAGAAGAACCCCTTGTTCGCCGCGCTCAAGACGGCCTTGCCGGCGGGCAAGGGTCCCGACGTCTTCTATCTCGAGCCGGACCAGGTCGAGTACATCACCGCCGGCTACGTGATCCCGCTCGACAGCCTCGTCGACTGGAACAACATCGAGCCCTGGGCCCGAAAGGTCTGGATGCGCGACGGCAAGACCTATGGCGTGCCGCAGGAGGCCTATACCAACGAGCTTTACTACAACAAGGATGCGCTGGCGAAGCTGGGCGTCACGCTGCCGGCCAATGGCCAGCTCACGCAGGCGCAGTTCCTCGACCTGATCAAGAAGGCCAAGGCCGCCAACATCACCCCGATCTCGCAGGGTGTCGGCGACCGGCCCTATCCCGGCGCCTACGTCGTGGGCGAGGCCCTGCTGCGCAAACTGGGGCCGGACGACTACGGGAAGCTGTTCACCGGCAAGTTGAGCTTCGCCGACCCGCGCGTGGTGGAGGTGCTGAAATGGGTCAAGGAGCTGGTCGACGCCGGCGCCTATCCAAAGAACTTCATGACGCTGAAGCTGGGCGAGTCGCACTACTACTTCTACAGCAAGCCGGGCTCGCTCATGTTGCCGATGGGCAGCTGGTATACCGGCCGCGCCTTCGTGCCCGAGGACAAGGGCGGACAGCCGGCCAATTTCCCGATCGGCATCATGCAGTATCCGGCGATGGACGGCGGTGCCTGCAACGAATGCAAGACCTCGGCGATCGGCGCCAGCTTCGTCATCAACGCGGCCAGCAAGCAGAAGGACCTTGCGGCGGCCTTCCTCAATGCCATGTCGACACCCGAGATGGGCAAGATGTGGATCGAAACGGTCTATCTGCAGACCGGCATCAAGGCCGACGTGAAGAACTTCAGCGGTCCCTATGCCGCCTATTTCACCGAGCTGATGGACCGGCAGAAGGGCGCCAAGTACTTCATCGGATCGCCGCGCGACCTGGTGACCGGGGAATGCAAGGACACCTTCGCCCAGGTGCTGAACTCCGGCTTCCCGGGCGGTTTGCTCTCCGTCGACCAGACCGTGCAGATGATGAACAAGTCCTGCTTCAAGGGATAGACGTCCCAGCGGGGGCGCTCCTTCGCGCGCCCGCAACCGAGAACAGGGGGTGCCGATGTTGAGAGGAATCTCGCTGCCGCTTTGCGCAGCAGCCCTAGGGCTTGCAGTCGTTGCCGCCCCCCTGGGCGGCAGGGCCCAGGCGGACGACGTGACGCTGGAGGTGTGGAGCCACGAGGCCGATCAGCCGGCCAAGGTTGCGTTCCGCGAACTCGCGGCCCGCAATGTCGAGAAGGCCCATCCCGGCGTGAAGGTAAAAATCACCTGGTATGAAAAGAACCCGATGCTTGCGGCGCTGAAATCTGCGCTGCCGGCGGGCAAGGGGCCGGATGCGTTCTACCTCGAACCTGGCTTCGTCGAGTACATCACCGCGGGGTACGTCATTCCCCTCGACGACCTGATCGACTGGAATAACATCGAGCCGTGGGCGCGAAAGGTATGGATCCACGGCGGCAAGACCTATGGCGTGCCGCAGGAGGCCTACACCAACGAGATCTACTACGACAAGGACGCGCTGAAGAAGCTGGGGATCGAGTTGCCAGCCAGCGGGCAATTCACCCAGGCGCAATTCCTGGACGTCGTGAAGAAGACCAAGGCCGCCGGCATGACGCCGATCGCGCAGGGCGTCGGGGACCGGCCGTTTCCCGGCGCCTATGTCGTTGGCGAGGCGCTGCTGCGCAAACTGGGGCCGGACGACTACCTGAGGCTGTTCACCGGCAAGCTGAGCTTCGCCGACCCGCGCGTGGCCGAGGTGCTGAAATGGACCAAGGAGGTTGTCGACGCGGGCGCCTATCCGAAGAACTTCATGACGCTGAAGCTGGGCGAGTCGCACTACTACTTCTATCTCAAGCCTGGGGCGCTGATGCTGCCGATGGGAAGCTGGTACACCGGCCGCGCCTTCGTGCCCGAGGACAAGGGCGGCCAGCCGGCCAACTTCCCGCTCGGCGTGATGCAGTTCCCGGCGATGGACGGCGGTGCCTGCAACGAATGCAAGACCTCGGCGGTCGGCGCCAGCTTCGTCATCAACGCCGCGACCAAGCACAAGGACCTGGCGGCGGCGTTCCTGAACGCCATGTCGACGCCCGAAATGGGCAAAATGTGGATCGAGACGATCTACCTGCAGACCGGCATCAAGGCCGACGTGAAGAATTTTTCCGGACCGCACGCGGCCTACTTCACCGAATTGATGGAGCGGCAGAAGGGCGCAAAGTATTTCATCGGCGCGCCGCAGGACCTGACCACCGGGGAATGCAAGGACGCCTTCGCGCAGGTATTGAACTCGGGATTCCCGGGCGGACTGCTGTCGGTCGACCAGGCCGTCCAGATGATGAACAAATCCTGCTACAAGGGATGAACCTGCGGGCACGAAGCGCCGCGGCTGGCCGGGCGCGTCGATGAGCGGCTTGTCGAGACGCCTGCGCGGTATCCTTGGCAATGCCGCGGCGACGGACGCGCGGGCCGCCAGCCTGGGTCTGCTGCTGATGTTCCTGGCGCCGGCGCTGCTATTCTATGCCGGCTTCGCCGTCTACCCGGTTCTGCGAACCTTCTACAACAGCTTCCATGCGATCCGGCCGCAGGGCGTGGTCGAGTTCGTCGGCATCGGCAATTTCCGTTCGATCCTGTTCGCCGACCCCACCTTCTGGAAAGCGGTCGGCAACACCGCGCTCTTCACGGTGATCGCCACGCTGGTCGATGTCTTTGGCGGCCTTCTGCTGGCTTTGTGCCTGTTTGCGCGGGCGCCCTCGGCGGGGTTGCTGCGCGTCATCTGGTTCACGCCGGTCTTGATGTCCTACGTCGTGGTGGGCGTGATCTGGGTGTGGATCTACGACTACGACTGGGGCCTGGCGAACGCGATCCTGCACTGGATCGGGCTGGGCGCCTACGAACAGTCCTGGCTCGGCCATCCCAGCACGGCGCTGTGGTCGGTGATGGGGGCGCATATCTGGAAATGGCTCGGCTTCAACATGATCGTCTTTCTGGCGGCGCTCTATGCCTTGCCGGGCGAGGTGCTGGGCGCGGCCGAGCTCGACAATTGCGGCTGGGTCGCCAAGCTGTTCTACATCATCATCCCGATGCTGCGAGCCACGATCGTCAATCTTCTCGTCCTGTCCTTCATCGGAAAGATGATGGTGTTCGATCTGGTCTGGATCATGACCGGGGGCGGGCCGCTGTGGTCGACGGAAACCGTATCGACCTACGTCTACAAGCGCGCCTTCGACTGGAACACGTTCGACCTCGGCTATCCCTCGGCCATCGCGGTGCTGTGGTTCGTCATCATCCTCGCGTTCATCGCGATCATGACGCGGCTGCTGCGCCAGCGCGACCGGCTGGAGTTCTGACCCGTGCAACCCCGCCTTGCCCCGCTAAGGCGCGTGCCGCTGGCAGCGTTCGCTCTATTCTACACCATCGTGTCGGGCGGACCGTTCCTTTGGGTTGCGGTCATGTCGCTGCGCACGACCGCAGAAATCTTCAAGAATCCCTACGGCCCGCCATCTCCCGCCCACTGGGAGAAATTCACCGATGCCTGGGACAAGTCGAACTACCACACGTATTTCTGGAACAGCGTGGTCGTCGTCACCATCGCCGTGGTGCTGGTGACGGTGATCGGCGCGATGGCGGCGCACTGCCTGGCCCGCTACCGCTTCCGCGGCAGCCGCCTTGTGCGGTTCCTGATCCTGTCGGGACTGGTGCTGCCGCCGCAGCTGCTCATCCTGGCGCTGTTCCAGATTCTGCTGGATATCCACCTCTACAACACGCTGACGGGATTGATCGTCGTGTATGTGGCGACGCACATCGCCATGACCGTCTATATTCTCGAAGGCTTTTTCGCGCAGATACCGCAGGACCTGTTCGATGCGGCGAAGATGGATGGCTATTCCGACCTGGAAATCTTCTGGCGCATCACGATGCCGGTCGGCGCGCCCGCGATCTTCACCACCGTCACGCTCAACTTTATCATCCTGTGGAACGAGTTTCTGTTCGCCGTCGTGCTGCTGACCGACGACGACAAGCGGACTTTGCCGCTGGGCATCATGCATTTCATGGGCAGCCACCAGCTTGACGTCGGCATGGTCGCGACCGGGCTGATGATCGCGATCGTGCCCGTTCTCCTGATCTACGGCTTCTTCTCGGAGACGATGATCAAGGGCATGACCGCCGGCGCTGTGCGGTAGGAGCGCAACACGTGGCGGTCATCACGGTCGAGAGGCTCAGCAAGCGCTATGAGGGCGGCAGCGCGCCGGCCGTGAAGGAGGTCAGCTTCACCGTCGCGGACCGTGAGTTCATGGTGCTGCTGGGTCCGTCCGGCTGCGGCAAGTCGACGGTCCTGCGCATGATCGCGGGGTTGGAGCCGATCACGGCCGGCACCGTGTCGATCGACGGCCGGGTCGTCAACGACGTACCGGCCAAGGCGCGGGACATCGCGATGGTGTTCCAGTCCTATGCGCTCTATCCGCACATGTCGGTGCACGACAATCTGGCGTTCGGCCTGCGCCGGCGCGGCGTGGACAAGGCGGAAATCGACCGGCGCGTCCGCGCGGCGGCGGCGAAGCTGGGCCTGTCCGAGTTCCTGCAGCGCAAGCCTCATGCGCTTTCGGGCGGCCAGCGCCAACGCGTGGCGCTGGGCCGCGCCATCGTACGCGATCCCAAGGTGTTCCTGTTCGACGAGCCGCTGTCGAATCTCGACGCGGCGCTGCGCGTCAGTACGCGCAACGAACTGATCAAGCAGCAGCGCGAGATCGGGACGACCTCGATCTACGTGACGCACGACCAGGTCGAGGCGATGACGATGGGCGACCGGATCTGCATCATGAACCTCGGCGAAGTGGTGCAGATCGGCCGCCCGCTCGAGGTCTATCGCAATCCCGCCAACACCTTCGTTGCGCGCTTCCTGGGCAATCCGCCGATGAACCTGTTGAAGGCGCGGCTGGAAGCCCGCGACGGGCGCACGGTCGCCACTGTTGCCGGCGTTGCGGTCGAGCTTCCGGCGCGGATGACCGCGGCGTTGGCATCGCAGTCGGACCGCGCAGTCATCGCCGGCCTGCGGCCCGAGGACATCTACGAGGTGCCGCCATCGGGCACATCCGCGACACGGCTGCCGGTTCGTGTCGTTGCCGTCGAGCCGCTGGGCGCCGAAACCCTGCTGGCCTTGACGCTGGAAGGGTCAGGGGAGGAACTGGTGGCGCGCATTGGCCGCGACACGGCGCTGCGCAGCGGCGACCGGGCCGAGGTTGCGCTGGACGGCGCGCAGGTGCATTTGTTCGACCCTGCCACGACAAGAGCAATCGTCTAGAGGTCCCATGACGCCGGCCACAGGCACCAACACCGACTGCCACGCCCATATCATCGACCCGGTGCGGTTTCCGCTGCCTGCCGGGGGCGGCTACAAGCCGCGAGAGGACGAGCATGGCACGTGCGGGGCGTATTGCGACGTGCTGGACCGGCACGGGATGAAGAACGGGCTGCTGGTGCAGCTCAGCGGGTACGGAACGGACAACCGGCCCCTGCTGGACGCCATCGCGGCCTATCCGGACCGTTTCAAGGCGATCGGGGTGGTCGATTCCGGCTTCACCGACCGGCAGCTCGAGGACCTGGCGCGCGGCGGCATCGTGGGCGTGCGGTTCAACCTGCCGAGCTATGACGCCCAGGCGCTGCTCCGCCCCGATGCGCCACGGCTGCTGGCGCGGATCAAGGCGCTGGGGTGGTTCGCGCAGGTATATGCCGACGACCAGCAATGGCAGGAAGCGGCGCCGATCCTGAAGGCGAGCGGCGTGAAGGTTCTGATCGACCATTTCGGCGTGCGCGACATTGCCGGCGGGCTCGGTCAGAAGGGCTTCGGCGCCGTGCTCGCGCTCGGCCGCGAAGGCCAGGCCGTGGTCAAGTTCTCGTCGCTGTTCCGCGTCTCCCTGCGCATGGGCGACTATGCCGACCTCGATCCCTTCGTCGCCAGGCTCGTTCCTGCTTTCACCCTCGACCGCATCGTGTGGGGTTCGGACTGGCCCTTCATCAACGTGCCGAAGCGTCCGACCTATGCCGAGGTGGCGGCGCCGCTGGATCGCTGGTTTCCTGATCCCGCCGACAAGGCGCGTGTGCTGGCGCGCAATCCCCAACGCCTGTTCGGCTTCAAGGACTGACCGCTATGACCGATTCCCCGCCTTTGAACGTCGCGCTGGCCGGCGCGGGCATGATCAGCTGGTTTCATCTGCTCGCCTGGCAGAAGCAGGGTAGCCGGGTCCGCCTGGTCGCCGTTTGCGATCCTGACCAGGCAAAGGCCCGCAAGCGCGCGGCGGAATTCTCCATCCCCAAGGTCTATGCGACGCCCGAGGCGATGTTCGCGGCCGAGAAGTTCGACGCCATCGACGTCGCCTCGCCGCGCGAGACCCACGCCGCCTGGGTCGAGGCCGCGGCGGATCGGGGCATCCATGTGCTGTGCCAGAAGCCGATGACCCCGACGCTGGCCGAATCCGAGGCGCTGGTCCGCCGGGTCGAGGGCAAATCGCGCCTGATGGTGCATGAGAACTGGCGGTTCCGGCCGTGGTATCGCGAGCTCCGGCGCTGGATCGCCGAGGGCGAACTGGGCGATATCGTCTTGGCCCGGATGGCCTTGCTGGGCTCCGGCCTGCTGCCCGACGCCGAAGGCCAGCGGCCGGCGCTCATCCGGCAACCCTTCATGCAGCACGAAGCGCGCTTGATGATCGCCGAGGTGTTGATCCATCATATCGACACGATGCGCTATCTGTGCGGCGAATTGCGGGTCATCGGCGCGCGTGCCGCCCGTACCGTGGCCGACGTGCGGGGCGAGACGATGGCGTCGATCTTCATGGAATCCGTCTCGGGCGCACCGGTCGAGGTGACGGGCAGCATGGCGGCGACCGGCTATGTCGCGCGGCCGCCCGACCGGCTGGAGATCGTGGGCACCAAGGCCAGCGCGACGTTCGACGGCCAATTGCGCCTGTTGGGATCCCGGCCGCGCACGATCCCCTACGACAACGACCAGGGCTACCAGGGCAGCTTCGACGGCGTGATCGCGCATTTTGTCGACTGCCTGGCAACCGGCGCCCCGTTCGAAACCGGGCCCGCGGACAACCTGGAGACGCTGCGGCTTGTCGAGCATGCCTATTGGGCGGCGGGGATGCACCGGCCGCCCGGGAGTTGATGCCATGGATACCCACGCGACCGCTCCGCACCCCCTCGTCGGCCAGGCCAGAACCGCGCCGGACACGCCGGCCTTGCTGGTCGATCTCGACATCATGGAAGCCAACATGGCCCGCGTGGTCGCGGCGTGCCGCGCCCACGGCGTCAACTGGCGACCGCACAGCAAGGGCCACAAGACGCCGGAAATCGCCCGCAAGCAGATCGCGGCGGGCGCGATCGGCATCACCTGCGCCAAGCTGGGCGAGGCCGAGGTCATGGCCGACGCTGGGATCGACGGTATCGTCATCGCCAACCAGATCGTCGGGGCGGACAAAATCGAGCGTCTGCTGGCGCTGCGGCGGCGCATGGACCCCATCGTCTGCGTCGACAGCATCGCGAACCTGGATGCGCTCGAGGCCGCGTTCCGGCAGGCCGGCCTGCGCCTGCAGGTCGCGATCGAGGTGAATATCGGCATGAATCGCGCGGGCATCGAGCCGGGGGTGCCCGTGGTCGCGTTCGCGCGCGAGATCGCCAAGCGCCCCAGCCTACGTTTCGTCGGACTCCTGGGATGGGAAAGCCAGGCCACGACGATCGCCGACATGGCCGAGAAGCGGCGCGTCGTCCAGGACGCCGTCGCCAGGCTATCCGCCAGCGCGCAGGCCTGCACCGAGGCGGGCTTCACGGTCGAGGTGGTGAGCTGCGGGGGGACCGGCACATTTCCCTTCTGCATCGAGCAGCCGGGCGTGACCGAGGTCCAGGTCGGCGGCGCGATTTTCAGCGACATGCACTACCGCACGCACTATCACCTCGACTTTCCGCAGGCCCTGACGATCCTGACGACGGTCACGAGCCGCCCGAATCCGACGCGCATCGTCACCGACGCTGGCAAGAAGGCGATGAGCGGCGATGCAGCCATGCCTTTCCCGGTGGGATTGCCGCCAATCGAGTCGATCAAACTGTCCGCCGAGCACACCAAGATCGACCTCGCCGCGCCCAGCGACACGCCAAGGGTCGGCGACAAGATCGAGATGATCGTGGGCTATTCGGACACCACCGTGCACCTGCACGAGGAACTCGTGGCGGCTCGCCATGGACGCATCGAAGCGGTCTGGCCCGTGGCGGCGCGCGGAAAGCTTAAGTAGGACTGACCCAGTTCGCATTGCGGCAGTTGACGTCATGCCAGTGGGACTGAGGGTTCCGGTGCGAGCCCCTGCGGCTTGACCCCGCAACTCCCGAGCGCCAGCATCGGCCACGTCCATGAACCCGGATGCCCGCGTCGAATTGCGTGGCGGGGCGCAGACGCGGCGGGCAAACGAAGGTGAGCAATGACAGATGCGGTCAACGTCGCGACGGCCCGGACGGCAATCGCGATATGCATCGCTGGAGAAATCGGCCGCGCCGGGTTGCGCGAGATCCACGGCGCATGAAGGCGAGGGCAAAGCGCCGGTTGAGTCCGCTCGAGCGGTATCTGCAGATCCTGGAGATCGTGGCGGCCTCGTCGCGCGGTCTGACGATGACCGACATCGCCGACATGACCTTGCTGCCGAAAGCCTCCGTGCATCGCCTGACCCATACCCTGCTGGACGCCGGGCTGCTGTGCGGCGACGACCATAACGGCAAGACGTTTCATGCGGGACAGCGGCTGTCGCGCCTGCTCTACCTCAGCCTCGGCAACGAGACCCTGCGGAAATACGCACAGATCGTCTGCGACGAGCTGGTCCAACAGGTCAACGAGACCTGCTACCTGGTTCGCCTGGAGCACATGAACGTGTGCTCCGTCGCCCGCGCCGTGCCGGAGCAAGGCTATCGACTGCACGTCGTTCCCGGCGCCGAACTGCCGGCGCACGCCGCCTCCTCCGCGAAGGCCATTCTGGCCTTCCAGGACGACGATGTCGTCCGGCGCGTGTTGCGCGAGCCGCTCGCGCGGCTCACGCCGCGAACCAAGACGCGCATGGGCGACTGCCTGGCCGAGCTCGCCCAGGTGCGCCGGCAAGGCTATGCCGTGTGCGATCGCGAGATCGATGAGAACGTGATGGCCTACGCCGCGCCCGTTCGCCTGCCGGACAAGCTGGTGATTTTCAGCATCGGCGTGACCGGCCCCGTCTCGCGGTTCAAGCGCCGCGATAGTGCGTACTACGTCGCGCAACTCAAGGAGGCGACGGCGCGGTTCGCGCGCATGCTGCAAGCGGCGAAGCATTGAATCGCCGGGCGCAATTGCCTTGACCGTTTCGGACTTCGTCTGGCATCATTTTCATTATTGGACATAAAGTTCCGGAAAACGGAATTGCGTCGCTTCACGGCGGCGCGGCAAGCGTCCAAGGAGGCTATGGGACGGGTGCACACGATGCCCTTGAGCGGCGCGATCGATATCGTCCTTCGGGACTATCTGTGCGTCGCGCCCGGGCAGGTCGTCCTGGTCACATTGGATGACGAAGGCGACCGGCGCCTCGCGGACGGATTTCTCGCCGCCTGCGAAACCATTCGTGCCAAGCCCGCCGTCATGATCATTCCCAGGCTGCCCTTCCAGGGCAAGCTTGCCGATTCCCACATTGCGGACACGCTGGCAGCCGCGGCCAAGGCCTGCGACGTCTGGATCGACCTGACGTTTCCCTATCTGGCGGGCTCGCAGGTCCATGCCGACGCCATGGAGGCCGGACGGGCGCGCTATATCCTGTTGGGCGATATCGGGATCGCCGGCCTCAGGCGCGTGTTCGGCACGGCCAGCCTTGATCGGCTGTTCGCGGTACAGCAGAGCCTGGACATTGCCGTCGCCAGCGCAATCGGCAAGCTCTGCCACGTCCGGACGAGCAAGGGAACGGATGTACGGTTTGCGATCGCCAAGCCGGCGACGAAGAAGCCACGGCATGGCAATCAGCCGGGTACATATACCGTGCCAGGTTCGACGGTGATCTATCCCGAGCCCGACTCGGTCGTCGGGACCATTGTCGTCGAATCCGCCTTTCACGAATTCTACGGCCCGATCGCCGAGCCGATGATCCTTCGCGTGGACGGGTTGATCCGCGAGGTGAGCGGCGGCGGAGGCCATCGCCGCATCATGGACCGCGCCTTGCGCCGGGCGGGCAGCGGCGAATACGGCCGGGTGATCCACTTCTCCCACGGCTTCCATCCGCAGGCGCGCTTCACCGGCCAGTCATTCATCGAGGACATTCGCGCGGTGGGAAGCAACGCGATCGGCCTGGGCATTCCGTGGTGGCAGCCGGGTGGTGGCGAAAACCATCCCGACGCCGTCATCACCACGCAATCGCTGTGGGTCGACGACGTACAGCTTATCGCGGATGGCGAGCTGGTCCACCCGCCGGCCCTGCGCGATCTGGAGAAGGCTCTCTATCGCGCGGAATCCGCTGCGTGACGGGGCCGATGGATCGCCCGTCATGATGCGAGGACGAGGTTGACGATGTCGATCCCCGTGCCGATCCGAAGCGAGACGAACGCCAGGGAGGACGCGACGCGGGCTGCCCGGCCGGACGCGCGGCACCTTCCCGGGCACTACTACACGTCGCCGGCCGTCTTCCAGCGCGAGAAGGAAGCGCTCTACATGAAGCGCTGGCTGTGCGTGGGCCGGGAGGAAGAAATCGCCAACGCCGGCGACTATCTTACGCTGCGAGTCATCGACGAGCCGGTGCTGGTCGTTCGCGACGAACAGGGAAGGATCGCCGCGCTGTCGAACGTCTGCCGCCATCGCGGCGTCGAGGTCGCGCACGGTGCGGGCAACGCCAAGCACTTCTCCTGCCCGTATCATGCGTGGGTCTACGACCTAACCGGTCGGTTGATCGGCGCACCGTTGATGCGCGGCACCAATTTCGATCAGGCCGCGTGCCGGCTGCCCGCGCTGCGCGTGGGGACTTGGCAGCGCTGGATTTTCGTGTGCTTCGACGCGAACGCGCCCACGCTTGAAGAGTCGATCGCGCCTTTCGCGGGGCAGTTCGGCTTCCTCCAGCCGCAGGATTGCCGGCTGTCCGACAAGCTGGTGATCGACCTGAACTGCAATTGGAAGTTCGCCTGCGAGAACCTGATGGACATCTATCACGTGGGGACGATCCACGCGAAGACCTTCGGCGGCTCGTACAAGGGCGACAAGGAGCGGTACAGCTTCATCCTTCTGCCCGGCGGCGGTTTCAGCTTCGTCGGCGAGGCTGCGCCGACGACACCGGATGGCAAGCTGTTGTTCGACATGATGCCCTGGATTGCCGACCGCGGCCCGAACTTCGCGATGCTTGGCTTTCTTGGCCCGAACATGAACTATGCCGCCCGTTCGGAAAGCCAGCGGATGTGGGTGACATGGCCGCTCGGCGAGGACCGATCGCGCCTCATCGTCTACTCGCTGCTCCCCGCCGGCGCGTTCGACCGTCCCGACCAAAAAGAAAAATCCCAGTTGGTCCGCCGCTTCCTTGAATCGATCGTCGAGGAGGATCGCGCAATGCTCGAATCGCTTCAAAATGGTGTCGACTCGCGCATGTTCGTACCCGGACCATTTGCGCGCCTCGAGGAACCCATTCATCATATGATCAACGACTATCTCGCCAGCATCGCGGCGCAGTGAAGGGCAATTGGTGATGTCGAGCAGTTCCGTGCATCTTGGTGTCGACGTCGGCGGCACGTTCACGGACATGGTGGTGTTCGACGATCGCGGACAGCTTCACTGCTTCAAGATGCCGAGCACGCCGGCGCGGCCCGCCGAGGCCACCCTGACCGGACTGGACGAGATCGTGTCCGCCCTCGGCCTGACGCCGGCGCATCTCGCGGGCCTGCAGCACACCCACGGCAGCACGATCGCGGTCAACGCGCTGATCGAGCGCCGCGGGGCGCGGCTGGGCATGATCACGACCGACGGGTTCCGCGACGTGTTCGAGCTGGGGCGCCTCGCGATCCCCCATCCCATGCGCTACGACTCGCGTCGCCTGGTGCCGCTGATTCCGCGCGGCATGATCCGCGGCGTGCCCGGCCGGCTGGACGCTTCCGGCCGCGAGCGGGTTCCGCTCGACGAGGCTGCGCTGGCGAAGGCGGCGAAGGAACTGGCGGCGGACGGAGCGGCCTTGCTGCTGGTGTCGTTCCTGCACAGCTACCGCAATCCCGCGCATGAGCGGCGCGCGCGCGAGGTGATCAAGGCGATCCTGCCGGACATGCCGGTCGAACTGTCCTGCGAGGTTTGGCCGCAGGCGCGCGAGTACGAACGCGCGGTCACGGCGGCGGTCAATGCCTATGTGCGGCCGCCGGTCGAGCGCTACCTGGAAGACCTGGTCGGCGGCACGGCCGCGCGCGGCATCGGCACCGAGCCGCGGGTGACCCGCTCCAACGGCGGGATGCAGCGCGCGCGCACCATCCTGCGCCAGCCGGTGTCGGCGCTGCTGTCGGGCCCGGCCGCGGGCGTGGCCGCGGCCGCCGCCGTCGCGCGCGATTGCGGCTGGGACGATGCCGACCTGATCACGATCGATGTCGGCGGCACCAGCGCCGATGTCGGCTGCGTGCGCCATGGCCAGCCGGTGCTGAGCACCGAGGAACACATCGCCGAATTCCCGCTGCTGCTGCCGAGCATCGCCGTGTCCAGCGTCGGCGCCGGCGGAGGCTCGATCGTCTGGGTCGACGAAACCGGCGCCTTGAAGGTGGGGCCCCGCAGCGCCGGGGCCGATCCCGGCCCGGCCTGCTACGGCAAGGGCTCGACCACGCCCTCGCTCACCGACGCGATGCTGGTGGCGGGCTGGCTCGACGACGGACAGCGCCTGGGCGGGCGGATACCGCTGCGGCTCTCCGAGGCCCGCAAGGCCCTGTCGCCGCTTGCGAAGTCCATGGGCCTGGATGTCGAGGCGATCGCCGACGGCGCCATCTCGATCGCGATCGCCATCATGGCGGCGGAAACCAGCCATGTCCTGGCGCGGCGCGGTATCGACGCGCCGGAATTCTCGCTGGTGCCGTTCGGCGGCGCCGGCCCGCTGATCGGCGCCCTGCTGGCGGAAGAGGTTTATGTCGACCGGGTGCTGGTGCCGCAGACGCCCGGTGCGCTGAGCGCCCTGGGTGCCGCCTATTCGGACGTGCAGGGCGACCTGATCGCCCCCACCTACCGGCTGCTCAGCGAACTGGCGAGCAGCGAACTAGGCGACACCTGCCGGCAGCTCGAGGACGATGCGCGGCGGTGGCTCGGCGAGGAAGCGGCCGCGCTGCCGATGGGCGAGGTCCGCATCACGTTCTCCGCCGACATGCGCTACGAAGGACAGGGCTATGACGTGACCGTGCCGGTGCCGCGCGACGTCTTGCTGCGCAACGACACGGCGGCGCTGGCCGGGTTGTTTGCCGAAACCTATCGCGCGATCTACGGCCACACCAACGACCGGGCCGATTTGTGGGTCAAGGAGATCCGGGCGCGCGCGGTGGGCGTGATGCCGCGCCCGCGCCAATTGCGCGCCGGCCGCAGCAGCGGCAGCGCCGTCAAGGGCAGCCGCCGCGTGCGGATCGCCGGCAAGCTGCACACGGCCAGCACGCTGGACCGCGCGTCATTGGGCGCCGGCGACCGCGTCGCCGGGCCGGCCATCATCGACCAGCTCGACACCACGCTCTTGGTGCCGCCGCGCTGGCAGGCCGAAGTGATGGAGAGCGGCTCCATCCTGATGACGCATTCCTAGGGCAAGGCGATGATTGGGGTCACCGATACCGTCGACCGGGCCGATGCGAAATCGGTCATCCTGAGCGAGATCCTCGCCAACCATTTCCGCGCCATCACCGAGGAGATGTCGAGCATCGTGCTGCGCGCCGCGCATACGACGTTCATCAAGGAAACCCAGGACTACGCGGCGGCGCTCGTGACGAACGAGGGCGAGGTGTTCGCCTATCCGCATTCCACCGGCGTCACCGCGCTGCTGGGCATCCCGATGAGCCCTGGGACGATGGCGTTCGACGACTGGGCGCCCGGCGACGTGATGATCACCAACGACCCGTATTTCACGCGGGGGATGGTGATGCATCTGCCGGACTACTATCTGTTCAAGCCGATCTTCCACGGCGACCGGCTGGTGTGCTTCGCCTGGGCGTTCATGCACTGCTCGGATGTCGGCGGCTCCGTGCCCGGCAGCACCGACATGAAGAGCAGCGAGGTGTACCAGGAAGGCCTGCGGCTGCGCCCGGTGAAGCTGTTCCGGCGCGGGAAGATCGACGAGGAAATCTGGAACATCATCGCCGACAACTGCCGCATCCCGTCGCTGAACTGGGGCGACATCGGGGCGCTGGTGTCCTCGCTCAAGGTGGGCGAGCAGCGCATCATGCGGCTGATCGACAAGTACGGCCTGGCGCAGGTGCAGGATGCGATGCGCGGCACGCTCGACCGCACCGAGCAGCGCGCGCGGGCCGTGCTGCGCACGATCCCCAAGGGCGATTACAGCTTCACCGACTATCTGGAGGACGATTTCGTCTCCGACGTGCCGGTGAAGATGACGGTGACGGTGCGGTCCACCGGTGACGGCACGGTGGTGCTGGACTACACCGGCTCGGACCCGCAGGTGCAGGCGGCGCTCAACCTGCCCACCGGAAGCCAGCGCCACCACCCCTTCCTGTCGCTGGCGATCATGAACTTCATCGTGACGCAGGTGGAAGGGCTGCACCTCAACGCCGGCATCGTGCGCTGCATCGAGCTGGTGCTGCCCGAGCATTCCATCGTGAACGCGTCGTTCCCGGCGTCCTGCGGCATGCGGTTCCTGACCGCGATGCGCGCGCATGACGCGGTACTGGGCGCGATGAGCACCGCCCTGCCCGGCAAGCTGCCGGCCGCCGGCGCCGGCGAGATCGCGGTCACCTTGATCTCGACGATCGACCTGGCGAGCGGGCGGCTGCAGGTCGCGGTCGCCAACCCGGTCCAGGGCGGCACCGGCGGCGGCCCCTTGGCGGACGGCGTCACCGGCATCGACTATCCGACCGGCTACCTCAGGAACGTGCCGGCCGAGGTGCTGGAATCGGAGATGCCGGTGCTGGTGCACCGCTTCGCCATCCTGCCGGATTCCGAGGGGCCGGGGCAGTGGCGCGGCGGGTTCGGCGTCGAATACGCCATCGCGGTGGAGCATCCAAACGCCTCGATCGTGATGCGCGGCAAGGAGCGCTACAAGTTCCAGCCCTGGGGTGTGGCCGGCGGCGGCGCCGGCACGCTGGGCGAAACCACGGTGGTCGACCGGCGCGGCCGGCGCGACATCGCCAAGGCCAGCGTGTTCCGTCCCTCGCCCGATGCCGTGATGACCATCCGCGGCGCCGGCGGCGGCGGCTATGGCAGCCCGTTCGCGCGCGACCCCGGCCATGTCCATCGCGACGTCATGGATGGGCTGGTCTCGGTCGAGCGGGCGCGCACGGCCTATGGCGTCGCGATCAAGGACCGGGCGATCGACCTGGCCGGGACGGCAGCACTGCGACGCGCCGGCACGAGCCGCCACGGGATCGATCTTGGCTCGGGGCGCAGCGCCTGGGAAAAGGAATGGGGAGCGGTGGCGCAGGCCATCGGCCGGTGGCTGGCGCGCATTCCCGCGCGGCTGCGGGCGACCGCCAAGGAAACGGCCTGGACCGAGATGAAGCTGTTGCCGATCGACAGCCGCGGAGCTGCCGAGGTCGACCGGGTCTTGCAGGAACTCTCGATGCGCTTCGGGGCCTAGCGCCAAGAAATTTGGGCCATGATCCAATGGAGGGGAGAACGGGGATGAGGAGACTGTTGAGGATGGGCGCCGTCGCCGTAGCGGCGCTGGCGATCGGGGGGCCGGGCGCGGAAGCCCAGACGGGCACTCCGGTCAAGGTCGGCGCCATGCTGCCGATCACGGGCGCCGGGCCGATCGGCGAGGCGGCGCAGGTCGGCGTGGAACTCGCCGTGAAGGAGATCAACGCCGCCGGCGGGATCGGCGGACGCCAGATCCAGTTGTTCATGGCGGACTACCAGACCGATGCGACGATCGGCGTCGGGGAGGCCAAGCGCCTGGTCCACCAGGAAAAGGTCGAGCTGATGGTCGGGCCGACCTACAGCCAGGTCACGCTCGCCGTGCTGCCGCTGCTGATCGAAGCGAAGATTCCCAGCGTCAATGTAAGCGGCACCGAGAAGCTGACGCCCGAAGTCGCGCCCTACAGCTTCAGCATGCTTGCCAACGCCGAGGCGCAGGCCAAGAAGATGGTGAACTACGCGCAGGTCGGGCTGAAGGCCAAGTCGGCCGCCGTCATTTCGGACGCCGGCGCGCAGGCGAAGACGGCCGTCGAGGCGATCAAGGCGGAGCTTGCCGCCCGCAACATGAAGCTCACGGGCGTGCAGGATTTCCAGTACGGCGCCAAGGACATGACGCCGCAACTGCTGGACCTCAAGCGCGGCAATCCCGACGCGGTGCTGTTGTTCACCAGCAACGGTGACGACACCGGAAATGTGCTGAAGACGCTTGGCGAGCTCGGGTGGGACGTGAAGGTCTCGGGCAGCTACGGCGTCGCGCTGTCGGCGCCGGCGCTGAAGATCGCCGGCAAGGACGCGTTCCGCAACACCACCGGCCTCAACTACAACGGCTTCAGCTTCTGCCAGGGCCAGCCGATCTCGGACCGCTTCAAGGATTTCGTCACCAAGGTCCGCGCCCACAAGCCCGCGGCCGCCGACCGGCTGCCGCTGAACTACCTGTCGCTGTGGTACGACGCCGTCTACATCCTGAAATGGGCAGTCGAAGGCACCGGCGGCAAGACCGACGGTCCCACGGTCGCGGCGTTCATCGAGCAGAATGCCGGGAAGTTCAACGGCATCAACTCGGGCCTCGCCGCCAATAAGCAGACGCACTTCCTGATCGGGCCGGACGCGCTCGCCGTCGTCCATCCCGACAAGCTGGGCGAAGGCGGGATCCAGCAGCGCACCGGCTGCTGATCGGCCGCAGCCTGCGGCCCGGCCGCCCGGCCGGGTCGCGGGCCCCTCCCGGAAAAGCGCAGCGATGGACGAACTCGTCATCATCCTGGTCCGCGGCGTCGGCGTCGGCGCCGTGTTCTCGCTCGTCGCGATGAGCTTCAACGTCGTCTGCAATTCCAGCGGCATCCTGAACTTCGCCCAAGGCAACCTGCTCGTGATGGGCGGGCTTTGCGCCTACCTGCTGCTGCCCGGCGATCCCGAGCCGATCCACTGGCTGGTATCGCTGCCGCTCTCGGCGCTGCTGGTGGCGGCATTCCTGGCGCTGCAGGGATGGATCACGCTGCTGCCGCTCAGGTCGTCGGTCGAGCAGCATTCCTGGCTGATCACGACGATGGCGGTTTCGGTCATGATCGGGGCGGTCATCCTGGTCTGGCAGGGACCGTTCGCGCTCAACGTGCGCAGCCCGTTCCCGAATTTCCCGCTGTTCGGCACCCGCACGCCGATGAGCTACCTGCTCGCCGTGGCCTGCGCGGTCTTCTGGTACGTCGTGCTGCGCTGGTTTCATTCCCGCACCCAGACCGGACTCGCCATGAGCGCCCTGTCGCAGGACCTCGACGCCGCGCGCGCCGCGGGCATCCAGGTGCGGCGCCTGCAGATACTTTCCTTCGCCATCAGCGGCCTGATCGTCGGCTCATCCGGCTTCGTCGCCGCGCCGGTGATCAAGATCTCCGCCGATAGCGGCATCAGCTACGTGCTGAACGGCTTCATCGCCGCGGTCGTCGGCGGGCTGGGCAACAACCTGGGCGCGCTGATCGGCGGCCCGCTGGTGGGCGTGGCGGCGATGTTCGCCGCCTTCCGCTTCGGCGGCCAGTTGCAGAACGCCTTCTCGCTGGCGCTGTTGATCGCGGTGTTGATGCTGCGCCCGCAGGGCCTGTTCGGGCGGATGGCGGCGCGCCGGGTATGAGCGAGGCTGCCGCCAACCTCGCCCCGGCCGGTCAGGTTTCGCGTCCGCCAGGCATTGTCGACCGCGAGTTGTGCCTGGGCATCGCGATCATCGCCATCGCGATCCTGATCCCCTCTCTCGCCGGCAGCATCTATTGGACCTACACGGTCCTGCTGCTGGGCCTCTACGTCACCGTCGCCGTCCTGCAGAACATGCTGCTGGGCGACGCCGGCCAGGTTTCCTTCGGCCAGGGCGCGGTGTTCGGCGTCGCCGCCTATACCTGCGGCATCATGGCGGGAATGCACGGTTACGGCTTCGCCACGTCCCTGCTGTTCGGCATCCCGGCCGGGATCCTCGTGGGCAGCCTGTTCGCCCTGCCCGCGCTGCGCGTCCAGGGCTACTACCTGGGCTTCGTGACGCTGAGCGCCGCCGTGGTGTTCCCCGAGCTGCTGGTCGCGTTCAACGACTACACCAACGGCATCAACGGCATCCGGGTCAACGTACCAGCGCTCAACCGGCCGTTCTTCGCCGGGATCACGCCGCTCTGCGTGATCGTGTTCCTGCTCGCCGCCGGGGCGCTCGTGCTGCATGCCTGGCTGCGCCGCCAGCGCCTGGGTCAGCGCATGGTGATCGCCGCGGCCAGCCCCGAGGCGGCGATGACCTTGGGCTTCAGCCCGGGCCACGTGCGGTCGGCGGCGTTCGTGATCGCCGCGGTCGGCACGGCCATGGCGGGCGCGCTCTACGTGCCGCTGGTTGGGTTCGTCAGCCCCTCGGCCTTCCATGTCGAGCTGTCGATCTTTTTCTTCTTCTCGGTGATCGTCGGCGGCCAGGGAAGGCTGATCGGGCCGATCGCGGGCGTCGCGGTGCTCTATCTGCTGCCCAACGCGCTGCTGGTCGACCTTGTGCAGTACCGGCTGCTGGGCTATGGCGCGGTGGCCCTGCTGATCATGCTGCTGTTTCCCGACGGGATTGTCGGCACGATCGCCAAGCGCCTGGGCGCGGGCAGGCCCGGGGCGGAGTTCGGCGAACTGGCCCTGGCAATGCCCAATTCGGCCCTTGCCACCGCTGCGCGGCCCGGCCTGGCCGTCGACATCGCCGATGCTCGCAAGACCTACGGCAAACTTGCCGCGCTGGACGGCGTCAATCTGCAGGTCAGGGCCGGCTCGATCCACGGACTGGTCGGCCCGAACGGATCGGGCAAGACGACGCTGCTGAACGCGATCTCGGGCTTCATCGCGCTCGATTCGGGCCGGATCGCCGCGCTCGGCCGCGATACCACCAGCCAGGCGGCCTGGCGCACGGCACGGCTGGGCATCGGCCGGACCTTCCAGACCCCGCGCGTGTTCGATGCCCTGTCGATCCGCGAGAATATCGAGGTCGCGGCCGCCGGCCCGCTGCAGCTGCCCGAGGCCTGGACCGCCGCCAAGCCCGACCAGCTTCCTCACGCGCAGCGCCGTCTTCTCGAAGTCCTGCGCGTGGTGGCAAGCAACGCCGAGCTGCTGCTGCTCGACGAGCCCGCCGCCGGGCTTTCGCCGGCCGAACGGCGCGACTTTGCCCAGTTGCTGCGAACGCTGCGCGACCGGCTCGGCAAGACGATCGTCTTCGTCGAGCACGATCTCGCCCTGGTCTGGCGCGTGGCGGACCAGATCACGGTGCTGGATGCCGGGCGAGTGATCGCCGACGGCAAGCCTGCCGACATCGTGGCCGAGAAGCACGTACGGGCCCTGTTCACCGGAGCCGCGGATGCTTGAGGTGCGCAGCCTCCATGCCGGCTATGGCCGCGTCCCGGTGCTGCGCGACGTGAGCCTGCAGATCAATCCCGGCGAGATCCTGCTGGTCCTCGGGCCGAACGGCGCCGGCAAGTCGACCCTGCTGCGCACCATTGCCGGCTTCATTGCGCCGTCGGCCGGCGAAATCCGGCTCGACGGCCAGAGCATCGCCGGGCGATCGCCGGAATCGCTGGTGAAGCGTGGCCTGCGCCTGGTGCTGGACGGCCACCGCGTGTTCCCCGAGTTGACGGTCGCCGACAACATCCGCCTCGGCGCGCGCAGCAAGCGCGATGCGGCGCAGCTGACCGACCAGGTCCTCGATATATTTCCGATCCTCCGCGAGAAGTACCGCGCCCATGCGCGCGACCTTTCCGGCGGGCAACAGCAGATGCTCGCGCTCGGCCAGGCCTTCGTGTCGCGGCCGTCGGTCCTGATGTGCGACGAACCGTCGCTGGGCATCGCCCAGGCGTTGATACCGCCGATCCTCAATTTCCTGCGAAACTGGGCGAGCAACGGCACCGCCGTGCTGATCGTCGAGCAGCAGATCGGCGTGGCGCTGGCGATGGCCGACCGCGCCATGGTGCTCGA
This sequence comes from Alphaproteobacteria bacterium, assembly GCA_020846275.1. Taxonomy (GTDB): domain Bacteria; phylum Pseudomonadota; class Alphaproteobacteria; order JAEULC01; family JAEULC01; genus JAEULC01. The sequence goes on along the minus strand of JADLEG010000300.1, from coordinate 102,952 downwards.
GCGGGGGCAGGTCGCGCTGGCCGGAACGGCGGCCAGCCTGCGGCTCGATCGCCGGGTCCAGGAGATCTATCTCGGTTTCGGCGATACCGATCCGGCGAACGTCGCATAGCAGCCCGGTGCCGATCCCTGCCCAAGGTGCTGGCCGGAGGGGAGGCCCAGCAAGAGGTGAGCCGGTCTTTTTCCGACGATTTTCGTGAGCGCCTAACGGCAGGCAATATCGCGAAAGCGGCCGAGGCACATGCCGGCACATGACACGTCATGCAGGAAGGCGAAGCTTGCGAGATAGGCGAGCTCGCTCGCCCGGGTCTCGACCACGCGGTCGAGCGCGCGCAGCGTGGCGTCCGGATACCCGGGATGGCACATCACCACCAGGCCCGTCGGCGCATCCTCGATGAAGCGCCGGAACATGTCCCGGTAGCCAATGCTTTCGTTGAAATTGAGAACGCCGGCGAAGCGCTGGTTCATGGGGATTCCGGCGAAATCGGCGGTACGCTTCAGCCGACGCCCCATGCAGGCGAGGGTCGATGCGTGCAGCGACGCGATGTATCGCCGCCAGATTGCCGCGAGCGGATCGACGCTGACGCGCAGGAACGTGCCCGTGGGCAGCCGCGCCTTGTAGCGATCGATCAGCGCGTCGCTGACGATGGGGAGCTGGTGCACATGCTGGTGCCCGTCCACATGGTCCGGCGGATGGCCCATGACCCGCTCGAACGCGTCGAGCTGCCGGTCGATCTCCGCCAGTATCTCGCGACGATCGAGGCGCGCGAGATAGGCACGCACGGTCAGCCCGACGGAGGACGGCAGCACCCCTTTCGGCGCGGTGCGCGGCATCGGGCCCAGCGGCGCCAGTTGCGTCAGCGTCAGGTGCAGGCCGACATCGAAGCTGCGCGGCATGGCGCGCAGCTTGGCCCCCTCGGCCGGCCAATGCGGCGAGGCCACGATGCACGAGGTGGCGGTCAGGCGCTCATCCTGCAGCAACTCGCGGATGCCGGCACTTACGCCCGGCGTCAGGCCGTAGTCGTCGGCGCAGAGCACGAAAGGCGTCAGCGGTCTCATCGGCCGGGGTTGATCGGCATTTGCGTGCTTCCCATCGGCAGGCGCGCGCGGTTGGGCGCCAACGAGCCAAGCCAACAGAATGATAGAGGCGAACGGTCGCCGCCGCCGAAGAAAAGCACGCGAATGTGACTAAAGTGAGAAGTGGCGAAAAACCCTTTGTAATCTTCGCGTCATCTTTTGGTCACTTTTGTCGCGACCCGGCGTGTCACTTTAATTGCTGGTCAACATTCGCCGCCTTGGCTATGAAAGATTGCCCTTCGGCTCCAGGTCGAGCCGCGCGCATGGCGCTTGCCTCCCGACAGGGGGCTGGCGTGTCCCGCTCACGCCCGAAGGCTCGCCGCTTCAGCATGACGACCATGTGAGTGCGATGATTTTCTTCAGCCATCTAGCGTTCGACCTCCTGGCCATTACGACACTCGCATCCATCCTCTATCTTTGCATCGCAATCTGCTGCATGTGGCGCTTCCGCCACCGCGCCGCCAGCCGGCCCGGCCAGCATCGGCCGCCGGTGACGATCCTGAAGCCGGTCTGCGGCATCGACTACGACTCGTACGAGAACCTGCGGTCGTTCTGCTGCCAGGACTACGAGCACTGCCAGGTCGTATTCGGCGTTCGCGACCACGACGATCCGGTGATCCACGTGATCCGCCGGTTGATCGAAGCCCATCCCGAGCGTGATATTTCTGTGGTCGTCGATGACCGGATCATCGGCGCCAATCTCAAAATCGCCAACCTGGCCAATATGTACAGGGTGGCGAAGCACGACATTCTGATCATCGCCGACAGCGACATCCATGTCGGCCCCGACTACGTCGAATCGGTGGTGTCGGCGTTCGAGGGACGCAATGTCGGCGTCGTGACCTGCCTGTATCGGGCACGGACGGCGGACGGCCTCGCCTCGAAGCTTTCCGGGTTGTCGATCAACGAGTGGTTTCTGCCGTCGGCCCTGGTTGCCGTGGCGCTCCAGGGCCTGCGCTTCTGCTTCGGCAGCACGATGGCGGTGCGCCGGGACGTGCTGGAGAGCGTCGGCGGCTTCGAACGGCTGGCGGCCTATCTCGCCGACGACCATATGCTCGGCAAGCTGGCCATTCAGCGCGGGTACAGGATCCGGCTGTCCACCTACGTGGTCGAGAATGTCGTGTACGAACGCAGTCTTCACACGCTGTTCGATCACGAACTGCGTTGGGCGCGGACCATCCGGTCGATCCAGCCGGTCGGCCATGCGTTTTCCTTCACCACCTATGCCGTGACGCTGGCGCTGCTGACGGCCCTGCTGGCCGTTCCGCTGGACGGTTCGGCCGTCCTTGGGCTGGGCCTGCTGCTGGTGGCTTTTCTGATGCGCTACGCCATGCACCGGATCGCCTGCGGCGCGCTAGGGCTTTCCAGTCCGTTTTCACCGTCGCTTGTGGTCATGCGCGACGTGTTGAGCGCCGCGGTCTGGCTCGTCAGCCTGTTCGGCTCGCGCGTGCGATGGAAAGGCTGGACCATGGCGGTCGGGCCGAATGGACACCTGCTGCCAAAGAAGGCGCCGAGTACATGAAGAAGACCCTGTTCCTGAATCCGCCGTCGTTCGACGGCTTCGATGGCGGCGCAGGTTCGCGATACCAGGCTCGGCGCGAAATCCGGTCGTTCTGGTATCCGACCTGGCTGGCGCAGCCGGCGGCGCTCATTCCCGGCAGCAAGCTGGTCGACGCGCCGGCGCGCGGGCTTTCGCTGGACGATGTCCTGCCGCTGGCCAAGGACTACGAGCTGCTGGTGGTGCACACGAGCACGCCGTCCTTCGCGTCCGACGCGAAGGTGGCGGCCGCATTCAAGGCGGCAAATCCCAGCCTCCTGGTCGGCATGGTCGGGCCCCACGTCGCGGTCCTGCCCGACGCCTCGCTTGACGGCGCGCCGGCGGCCGATTTCGTCGGCCGCACCGAATTCGACTATACGCTCAAGGATGTCGCCGAGGGCAAGCCGCTGTCCGAGATTGACGGGCTCAGCTATCGCCGCGACGGCCGCAACGTGCACAACCCCGACCGCGCGATGATCGAGCGGATGGACGATCTGCCGTTCGTCACCGAGGTCTACAAGCGGGACCTCAGGATCGAGGACTACTTCATCGGCTATCTGCTGCACCCCTATATGTCGCTCTATACCGGCCGGGGCTGCAAGTCGCGCTGCACCTTCTGCCTGTGGCCGCAGACGATCGGCGGCCACCGCTACCGCACGCGCAGTCCGGAGAACGTGGCGCACGAGATCGCCTTGGCGAAGAGCTACTTCCCGCAGGTGAAGGAGTTCTTCTTCGACGACGACACCTTCACCGACGACCGCCCGCGTGCCGAGGCGATCGCGCGGCTGCTGGGCAAGCTCGACATCACCTGGTCGTGCAACGCCAAGGCCAACGTGCCCTACGAGACGCTGAAGGTGATGCGCGACAATGGCCTGCGTCTGTTGCTGGTAGGCTTCGAGTCGGGCAGCCAGCAGATCCTGACCAACATCAAGAAGGGCATGCGGATCGAGTTCGCGCGCCGGTTCAGCGAGGACTGCCACAAGCTGGGCATCACCATCCACGGCACCTTCATCATCGGCCTGCCTGGCGAGACCCAGGCCACGATCGAGGAGACGATCCGCTTCGCCAAGGAGATCAATCCCCATACGATCCAGGTATCGCTTGCGGCGGCCTATCCGGGTACGGAGCTGTATCGCCAGGCGGCCGAGAACGGCTGGCTGCTCGACAGCGCGGGCAAGCATCTGGTGAGCGCCGACGGGCTGCAGGTGAGTTCGATCGAGTACCCGCACCTGTCGCAGCGCGAGATATTCGAGGCGCTCGGCACCTTCTACAAGCGCTTCTATTTCCGGCCGCGCAAAATCGCCGAGATCACCTACGAGATGATGCGCAGCCAGGAGATGCTGAAGCGGCGGCTGCGCGAGGGCGTCGAGTTCTTCCGCTTCCTGGCGGAGCGCCGGAACGCGGCCTGATCGGGCCGGCCCGCTGAAGCAATGAACAGCCATCGATCGGCGCGCGGCTCGATCGCAGCCGGGCCGCGGTTCGTGCGCGCCCTGGCCGGGTGGATCGCGTTCGCCGCGCGCCATGCCCGGGTGGTGACGGTGGCCGCGCTGGGCTTGAGCGTCGTGGCGGCCGTCTACGCCGGGCGGCATCTCGGCATGGAAACCGACAGCAACGCCCTGCTGTCGCCCGACCTGCCGCATCGCAAGACCCAGGCGAACTTCGACAAGGCGTTTCCCCAGCTCGGCGACAATATCGTCGTCGTCATCGACGGCGATACGCCGGCCCAGGCCGACGCGGCCGGTGCGGCGCTGACCGCCCGGCTGCGCGCGCAGCCCGCGCTGTTCAGACACGTGTTCTACCCCGAGGGCGACCCGTTCTTCCGCAGGAACGGGCTGCTGTTCCAGTCGGTCGAGGACCTGCAGGCCTTGTCGGACCGGCTCGCCGACGTCCAGCCGCTGCTGGGCACGCTGGCCAAGGACATGACCTTGCGGGGCCTCTTCGACCTTCTGACCCAGGCGGCGGACGGCGTCGCCGACGGCGACACCGACGCGGCCCAGCTCGTCCGCGCCTTCCAGCGCATCGCCGAGGTCGTCGATGCCGCGCCGGGCGCTCCGTCGGCGCGGCTCGACTGGTCCGAGCTGATGCAGCCCAAGCCGTCCAGCCCATCCGACCGCCGGCGGTTCATCCTGGCCCAGCCGATCCCAGACTATTCCGGCCTGCAGCTGGCGGACGATGCTATTGCCGCGATCCGCACCGCCATTGCCGAGCTCGACCTCGCCAAGGCCGATGGCGTCCGGGTCCGGCTGACCGGCGGGATTCCGCTGCGCGCGGACGAGCTCAGGAGCGTAGGGGACGGCGTCGGCCTGGCCAGCCTGCTCTCCTTCCTGATTGTCGCCGGGCTGGTCTATGTCGGGCTGCGGTCCTGGCGGTTGATGGCGGCCATTCTCGCGGCGCTGGTGATGGGGCTCACCTGGACCGCCGGTTTCGCCGCGCTGGCGATCGGGCACTTGAACCTGCTGTCGGTCGCCTTCGCCGTCATGTTCATCGGCATCGCCGTCGATTTCGGCATCCAGATCGGTTTGCGATACCAGGAACAAGTGGCGAACGGCAGCGACAATCTCGACGCGCTCCGGCAGGCCGCGCCGACCGGCGCCGCGGTGTGCCTGGCGGCGCTTTGCGCGGCGATCGGCTTCCTGGCCTTCGTGCCGACGGCCTATGTCGGCCTGGCGGAGTTGGGGATCATCTCGGGCGGCGGCATGGTGATCGGCGCTTTCTGTGCGCTGACCGTGCTGCCGGCCCTGTTGAACCTGGGCCCGTTGCGGGCAAGGCTGGGCCGGATCGAGCGCGTTGCCCCGCCAGCCACGGCGCGGTCGTCGCATTTTGTGACCCGCCATAGCCGCGCCGTCTGCCTCGGCGCGCTCGCGCTCGGGCTTGCCGCGCTCGCGGCCCTGCCGGCAGTGCGCTTCGATTTCGACCCGATCGCGCTGGACGACCCGAAGGCCGAATCGGTCCAGACCTACGTCGATCTGGCGGCCAATGGCGGGACATCGCCCTATGCGATCAACGTCGTGGCCCCGGATATCGCCGCCGCGGGCGCGCTTGCCCTCCGCCTGGAGGCGCTGCCGCTGGTCAACAGCACGATCACGGTGGCGTCCTTCGTTCCTGATCACCAGGACGAGAAGCTGCGCATCCTCGCCGATACGGCGCTGTTCATCCGGCCGGTGCTCGATCCGGGCCCGCCCGAGCCGCCGCCGAGCGTCGACGACAAGCGGCGGGCGGCCGAGCGGATGCTCGTTGCGCTGCGACGAATGATCGGCGCGCCGTCGGCGGCGCCGCTGGTGGCGGCGGCGACTCGCCTGGCGGCGGCGGTCGAGCGGATGCTGGCGCAGCCAAGCTTCGAGTCGCGGATCGCGAGCCTCGAGCATGCCTTGCTCTCCAACCTGCCCAAGCAGCTGGACGATCTGCGGCTGGCCATGGGCGCCGGCCCGGTCGAAACGACGGACATTCCCGCGGACGTCCGTGCGCGCTATGTGGCGCCGGACGGCCGCGCGCGCGTGGAGGTGTTCCCGAAGGAGGACCTTACCGATCGCGCGGCACTCCGCCGCTTCGTTCACGCCGTCCAGCGGATCGCGCCGGACGCCACCGATACGCCGGTCCTTCTGCTCCAGGGCGGCGACGCGATCGTCGATGCGTTCTTCAAGGCCGGGCTTCTCGCGCTTGCGGCGATCTCGGTGCTGCTGCTTGTCGTTCTGCGCAGCCTGGTCGCGGCGCTGCAGGTGCTCCTGCCGCTGCTCCTGGCGCTCGTCCTGACCGTCGCCATCATGGTCGTCGCCGGCATGTCGTTCAATTTCGCCAATATCATCGCCCTGCCGCTGCTGTTGACGCTTGGCGTCGCTTTCGGCATCTACTTGGTCCTGCGCTACCGCGAGGCCGGCGACGTCGACCGGCTGCTGGCGACCAGTTCGCCGCGTGCGGTCCTGTTCAGCGCCCTGACGACGATGGTGTCGTTCGGCTGCCTGATGGTGTCGAGCCATCGCGGGACCGCGAGCATGGGCCTGCTGTTGACGATCTGCCTGACCCTGGCCGTGGCTTCCACCCTGGCGGTGCTGCCCGCGCTGCTCGCCTGGACGCAGCAGCGTCGTCGTGCCGCGCTGCCGGGCGCCATCGCAGGCGGTTCGCCCGGCGTTGTCGGCGGCGGGACTGCCGACCCGATGGGATCACCATGAAGGTCAGGCGCGGATTGCTGTTGATTATGTCGGCCGGGATCACGGGCATGATCCTGCTGGTCGCCTTCTATGGCATCGGCGCGATCCTGGCGGGCGTGTTCGCGATCGGCTGGGGCCTGGGGGCCGTCTCGCTGCTGCACCTGCTGCCCATGCTGTGCTCGAGCCTCGGCTGGCGGGCGTTGCTGCAGGCAACCTGGCCCGCGCCGCTGCATCATTATCTCTGGGCGCGATGGATCCGCGAGGCGATCGACGGGCTGCTGCCGGTCGGCCAGATCGGCGGCGAATTCGTCGGCGCCCATATCCTGGCAAAGCGCGGCGCCCGGCCCAATCTCTCGCTGGCGGGCTGCATCCTCGACATGACGATGGAGGTGGTCACCCAGTTCTTCTTCGGATTGCTGGGGCTTGCGCTCCTGGTCCTCGACCATGGCTATGACGGCACGGTCCACTGGCTGGCGGTCGGGCTGGCGATCACCGCGCCGGCGCTGATCGGCTTCGCCCTGGCCCAGCGGTTCGGGCTCTTCTATGTGGTCGAGAGCGTCCTGGAGAAGGTGGCCTTCTGGCTTGGCTTCGCCTCGATCGGCGGCATCGCCGGGCTGCACGAGGCCGCGCGCACGCTGCATCGCGATCGCCGGGGGATGGCCGTGGGCTTCTTCTGGCACGGCCTGTCCTGGCTGACCGGGGCCAGCGAGATCTGGCTGGCGCTGCGCCTGCTCGGGCATCCGGTCGGCATCGCCGAGGCCTTGATCCTCGAGAGCCTGGGCCAGGCCGTGCGCAGCGCGGCCTTCCTGGTCCCGGGCGCGCTGGGCGTGCAGGAAGGCGGTTACATGCTTCTGGGCGGCCTGGTCGGTCTCAGCCCCGAGGCCGGCTTGATGCTGTCGCTCGTGAAACGGGTCCGCGAGCTGGTCCTGGGTCTACCGGCCCTGGCTGCCTGGCAGATCGTCGAGAATCGCCTCTATCTGCACCGGCCGGCCGCGACCAGCAGCGGTCCTGCGGCGAACGGGCCTTAGGAGAGCGGCATGGCCGGCGGTTCCTGGAGCCATCGCATCGCCCGCGTGTTCGTGCGCCCGCTGGTGGGAAGCCGGTTGACGCCCAACCACCTGACGACGCTGCGCCTCCTTTCCGGCCTTGCGGCCTGCGCCGGGTTCGCCGTCGGCACGCGCGCGTGCGATCTCTGGGCCGGCGGGATATGGATCCTGTCCGCGCTGCTCGACCGGGCGGATGGCGAACTGGCGCGTCTCGGCAAGACCAGCAGCGCCTGGGGCCATGCCTACGACTATGCCTGCGACGTCGCGGTCAACGGCTTGTTCTTTTTCGCAATCGGCATCGGCCTGCGCGACGGGCCTCTCGGCCATTGGACCATCGCGATGGGTGCTGCCGCCGGAATCGGCGTCAGCCTGGCCTCGGTGTGGTCCGAGCACCTGGAGCGCGCGCGCGATGACGGCACCAAGGCCTACGAAGGCTTCGGCGGGTTCGACTTCGACGACGTGATGTATCTGTTCGCCCCGGTCGCCTGGCTGGGCTGGTTGTTCCCGCTGCTCATTGGCGCTGCGATCGGCGGGCCGATCTTCGCCGTTGTGACGGCATATAGGCTGAACCGCAGCATATCCAGGGTCGCCAAGAAAGCGACAGGTCGCGAAGAGCCCGTATCACCTGATTGATCAACGACAGGCAATCTCCTGGGATGCACTTGTCGCCGACAATCACCGCCGCCCCAACAAGTTCACGAAGATTGTTCGAAAGAGGTCGCGTCATCTCTTGCTGGCCTTCTTTCCGGCCAGCATCTCGAATCAAATGCCCGACTCTTGGAGTCCTTCCCTGCCGGTCCTGATCTAGTGTCCCGATTCCGAAGTTCGTCAGTGTTTGCGACGCATGCCGTATGAACTTCGGAATCGAAAAGGACCCTAGCAACTATTTGAGTCTAGTGCCCCCTTGGAACCCGAAGTTCGCCTCCGGTCTTGCGATCAAGAGATGGCGAACTTCGGGTTCGGGGCACTAGAGTGGACGAGCGGGTGCTTCGTGGGCGCTTTGTGACGGTTTTGTTGACAAACTATGACACTTCGCCCGATCCTGGGCGCAATAAACACAAGTGGAGGAGACGCATGTACCGATCGATCGCGCGACGCACCGCGCTGCTTGCCGCCGGCCTGGCGCTGCTGGCGATCCGCCCGACGCAGGCCCAGGACACGCTCAATGCCTATTCGATCTGGCCTGAGAACTGGGCCCGGCCGATGCTGGAGGAGTTCACCAAGGCCTCGGGCATCAAGGTCAATTTCCTGCGCTTCTCCTCGGGCGAGGCGCTGGCGCGCGTGATCGCCGAAAAGGGCAACCCGAAGATCGACGTGCTGTTCGGCGGGCCGGTGGAGACCTTCGCCGCAGGTGTCAAGGAAGGCGTGTTCGAGCCGTACAAGCCGCCGTCCTTCGCTGCCTTGCCTGCGCGTTTCAAGCATCCCGACGGCGTCTGGGTCGCGATCGCCGACGATCCGCTGGTGTTCATGACCAACACCAAGTTCCTGGCCGAAAACAAGCTGAACGCGCCGGCATCGTGGGATGACCTGCTCAACCCGGCCTACAAGAACGGGCTGCAGATGGCCGACGCCCGAACCTCGGGCACGGCGGTCACGCGCATCTTCTCGATCCTCGAAGCCAACGGGCGCGACGAGGAGAAGGCGTTCGCCTACATGAAGAAGCTGCGCGGCAACGTGCAACTCTACACCAAGAGCGGCGGCGGCGGTACGCTGCCGGTGGGCCTCGGCCAGGCCTCGGGCGGCATCTTCTTCATCGTCGACGCGCTCGACACCAAGGCCAAGGGCTACGACGTGCAGATCAGCTTCCCCAAGGAAGGCATCGGCACGGCGGCCGAGGGCATCGCGCTGATCAAGGGCGCCAAGAGCCCCGAACTGGGCAAGAAGCTGATCGACTGGGCGTCGAGCCCGGCGATGCAGTCGCTGTTCGCCGTGCACAAGATCAACTTCGTACCGGCGCATCCCGAGGTGAAGACCGAGGCGAGCCTTGCCGCGGTGCTGAAGGGTGCCAAGGTATTCGCCATCGACGACGCCTATGCCGGCGCCAACCGCAAGCGCGTGGTCGACCGCTGGGTGGCGGAGATCCTGCCCTGACCGCAGCCGCCGGCGCGGCATCGATCCACGGCTACCGGCGGCGGGTCGTCAAGGACCCGCCGCTGCTGGCGACGCTGGCGTTGCTGTGGATCCTGCTGGCGCTGTTCGTCGTCTATCCGCTGGCCGCGATGTTCGGCCAGGCCTTCCTGGTGGACGGCCGCCCGAGCCTGGCGCCGCTGCTGTCGATCCTAGCGTTGCCCAACCACCGCGCCGCCATGTGGAACAGCCTTGTTCTGGGCGCGCTGGTGGGCGTGATCGGCACCGCCGTCGGGTTCCTGTTCGCCTTCACGGCCACGCGCTGCAACCTGCCGGCGCGGTGGGTGCGGCTGCTCGACGTGGCGACCCTGCTGCCGCTGATCTCGCCGCCCTTCACCACCTCGATCGCGTTCGTGTTCTCCTTCGGCCCGCGCGGCCTCATCACCTACGAATTGCTGGGGGTCAAGGGCACCAACGTCTATGGCCTGCCAAGCACGCTGGCGGCCGAGGTGCTGACCTATTTCCCGATCGCCTACCTGGCGCTGCGGCCCGTGCTGGCGGCGATCGGCGGCAACATCGAGGAGATGGCGTTCAGCCTGGGCAGCTCGCGCTGGCGCGTATTCCGCACCGTGACCCTGCCGCTGACGGTGCCGGGCCTCGCCAACGCGTTCCTGCTGCTGTTCGCGGCCTCGCTGGCGGACTTCGCCACGCCGCTGATCCTCGCGGGCAGCCGCTTCCCCGTCCTGCCGACCGAGGCCTACCTGCAGATCACCGGGCTGTTCGACCTCAAGGGCGGCGCGGTGCTGTCGTTCCTGCTGCTGGTGCCCGCCGCGATCGTGTTCCTTGCCCAGCGCTATTGGGTCGGACGCGGGCACTACGTGACCGTGACGGGCAAGTCGGGCGCGCAGAGCACGCTGGACGGCGTGTCGCCGGGCGCGCGGGCGGTGCTGGTAGCCGCCTGCGCGGCCGTGGCGCTGTCGATCCTCTACCTCTACGCGCTGCTGCTCTACGCCTCGGTCGTGGTCGCCTTCGGCGCCAACCACGCGCTGACGCTCAAGCACTACGTCGTCATCTTCACCGAGGGCCGCAAGGCGATCATCGATACCTTGATCATCGCCTTCATCGGCATGCCGCTGGGCGGGCTGTTCGGCGTCCTCGTGGGCTACCTGGTCGCGCGCGGCGAGTTCCGCGGCCGGCAGGCGATGGAGATTGCCTCGATGGTCAACTATGCCCTGCCCGGCACCATCGTCGGCATCGCCTACCTGATCGCCTTCAACGACCCGCCCATCGCCTTGACCGGCGGCGCGCTGATCATCGTCGCCTGCTACGTTTTCCGCTACAGCCCCACCGGCACGCGCACGACCATCGCGCTCTTGAAGCAGATCGACCGCGGCATCGAGGAGGCATCGCACAGCCTGGGCGCGGGCAGTTTCACCACCTTCCGGCGCGTGACCCTGCCGCTGGTCCTGCCCGCCTTCTTCGCCGGGCTGGGCGTGGTCTTCATCCGCTCGATGACCGCGATCAGCGCCACGATCTTCCTGGTCTCGATCGACTGGGTGCTGATTACAGTGCGCATCCTCGAGAACATGACCGAGCTCTCGCTGGGACCCGCCGCCGCCTTCTCGGTGTTCGTGATCGTGCTGGTGATGGCGGTGACGAGCGCGATCAGCGCCCTGCTGCGGCGCCTGCCCGGCCCGCCCGGGGCGGCCTCGGTCGCGGGGCTGGGCGGCTAGCATGGCGGCGAACCCGGTCGCGATCCGCCTGGAAGGCATCTCCGCGCGCTTCGACCATCGCGTGAAGGGCGCGGTGGCGGCGGTGGACAATGTCAGCCTGGATGTGGCGCCGGGCGAGCTGTTGACCCTGCTGGGCCCGTCGGGTTGCGGCAAGACGACCACGCTGCGCATGATCGCGGGCTTCCAGAAGCCGAGCGCCGGGCGCATTCAGATCGGCGACCAGGACGTGACCGAAGTCATGTCCAACGATCGCAACATCGGCTTCGTGTTCCAGAACTACGCCCTGTTCCCGCATCTCAGCGTCTACGAGAACGTCGCCTATGGCCTGCGCGTCCGAAAGTTGGACGACGCGGCGATGCGCGGCGCCGTGGGCGACGTGCTGGCGCTGGTGGGACTCAAGGGCTACGAGGGCCAGATGCCGCACCAGCTTTCGGGCGGCGAGCAGCAACGCGTCGCGCTCGCCCGCGCCATCGTGATACGGCCCCGCGTGTTGCTGTTCGACGAGCCGCTGTCGAACCTCGACGCCAAGCTGCGCGTGCAGATGCGCGGCGAGATCCAGCGCCTGCAGCGCGAGGTCGGCATCACCACGGTGTACGTGACCCACGACCAGGAAGAGGCGATGGCGATCTCCGACCGCATCGCCGTGATGAACAAGGGCGTGATCGCCCAGCTCGGTTCGGCCGAGGACCTGTACCAGCGCCCTGCCTCCGCCTTCGTTGCCAAGTTCATCGGGCGGGCCAACCTGCTGCGGGCGACCGTCCTGGCGCGAGACGGCGACCGCGTGACGCTCGACATCGCCGGCCGTCGCCACCAGGCCGCGGCAACCGGCGCGGCGTCTTCCCTTGGCAAGACGATACAGGCGGTTGTGCGGCCCGAGGCGCTGGCCATCGATGCTGCGGGCGCCGGCGCTTCGCTGCCGGGCACCGTCGTGACGCGCACCTACCTGGGCGAGAAGGTCGAGTACCTCATCGCGGCCGGCGACGAGACCCTGCAGGTGGTGCAGCTCGGCCCGGCCGAGGCGCGGCGCTTCCCGTCGGGCACAAGCGTCGGCATCCGCCTTCCCGCCACGGGCATCCACCTGATCGAGGAGCCGGAGGCATGACCAAGTCCCTCTCGCGGCGGTCGATGGTCGCCGGCTTCGCCCTTGCCGCGATCCTGTCGCCGGCGCCGGGCCGGGCGCAGGCCGTGGTCCACGGCGCGGACTCGCTGTTCTCGGCCCCCACGATCAAGCTGGCCTGGGCGATGATCAAGGGCAACTCGGAAGAGACTACGCGAGTGATGATCCGCGTGGTCAACGCGACCAGCGCCTACCGGTTCGTCCGGGCGGACGGGCTCGAACCCTTCACCAAGGCGCGGGTCACGCTGGTCGAGACGCGTGCGCTGCCGGAGCGGACCGACCTCTTCATCCCCCGCGCGCGCTTCGCCGACCATCCGAGCCTCGAAATCCTGCTCGACGCCGCCGCTGAGGCGGCCGTCCCCGGCCGCGCGGCCCTGACCATCTACTATCTCGGCGTCCCAGACACGACGCCCGAGTTCCTGGCCGAAAAGGACGCGGACGCCTATCTGGCGAAGATGCTGGGCGCCCTGAAGTAGCCGCCTGCTGGCTCCGTAGAGTCGCCACGGGCATCCTCCCGCAGGAGGATGAGCGCGCGGGAGTGATCGAAGGATAATGGGACTGCAGCACGGAGCATGTCATGCAGGCCTTCCCGATCGACGCCATCCGCAGCCAGTTTCCCGCGGTCAGCAAGAACACCCAGCGCATCTACCTCGACAACCCGGCGGGCACGCAGGTGCCCGCACGCGTGTCCGAGGCGGTCGCCAAGGCGATGACCGCCGCCAGCAGCAACCTGGGCGGCTTCTTCCCCGATTCCGAGGCCGCCGACGCCACCTGGCTGGCCGGGCACCAGGCCGGGGCCGAACTCTTGGGCGCCGCGTCCTATCGCGAGATCATCGTCGGGCAGAGCATGACGGCGCTGACCTTTCACATGTCGCGCTGCCTCGGGCCCCGCTTCAAGCCGGGCGACGAGATCGTCGTCACCCGCATGGACCACGAGGGCAACGTATCGCCCTGGCTGGCGCTGGCGAAGGATCGCGGCCTGACGGTCCGCTTCGTGCCGTTCAACCGCGAGACCTTCCGTATCGAGCCCGAGGACCTTGCCGCGGCCCTGTCCAGCCGCACCAGGCTGGCCGCGATCAACTATGCCAGCAACCTGACCGGCTCGATCAACGAGATCGCCACGCTGATCGGGATGGCGCGCAAGGCCGGGGCGCTGACCTATGTCGACGCGGTGCAGTTCGCCCCGCATGCCGCCGTGGACGTCAAGGCGATCGGCTGCGATTTCCTGGTCTGCTCGGCCTACAAGTTCTTCGGGCCGCATCTCGGCGTGCTCTACGGCCGCGAGGCGCTGCTGTCGGAGATCGAGGCCTACAAGGTCCGCTGCGCCTCCGACGACCTGCCCGGCCGGTTCGAGATGGGCACACCGCAGACCGAGCTGCTGGCGGGACTGGCCGCCGCGGTGGACTACCTGGCCTGGGTCGGCGCCGCCAACGGCGTCAACGGCGGCCGGCGCAGCCAGGTCGTCGGCGGGTATGCCGCCTCCACGTATCACGAACGCCAGCTCGCCGGCCGGTTGATCGAGGGGCTGCGCGCCATGCCCGGCGTGACGATCCACGGCATCGTCAACCCGAACCGCTATGCCGACCGCGTGCCCACGGTCTCGTTCACCCATCCCGGCCGCGACACGGTTTCGATCGCCAAGGCGCTGGGCAAGCAGGGCATCTGTGTCTGGTCGGGGCACAACTACGCGCTCGAGGTGGTGCGCCATCTGGGCGTCGAGGAGGAGGCGGGCGTCGTGCGCATCGGCATCGCCCACTACAACTCGATGGACGAGATCGACCGGACCGTGGCGGCGGTGCGCCAGGCCCTGGCCTGATACATTGCAGATTTGTGACAGACCGCCTGCCCGGGCTAAGATGTCCGGGCGATGGGCAAAAGAGGATCGACAAGCCGGGCTGCGGACCGCGCGGCACCCGTGGCGCCGGCCTGGGGCGAGGCGAGCGCCGCCGTCATCGATCATATCGACGCTGACGACCTGCCGCTGCACCTGGCCACGGCCGTGCGCAGCATCGTGGCCTTCGAGGCCGGCATTTTCTTCGTCAATCGCCGCAATCAGCCGCCCCTGCATATCTACGACACGCTGAAAAGCGCGCGGGCCAAGCGCGGCGTGATCAACTACATCCGCAGCACCTACCTGCTGAATCCTTTCTACAATGCCTTTCTCCTCGGCATCCGCGGCGGCGTCTACCGCATCAACGAGGTGGCGCCGGACGCGTATTTCCGCAGCCAGCATTTCAAGCACCTGAAGTTCCAGGTCAGCGAGGTGGAGGAGATCGGCTACCTCACCAAGGACTGGCCGCCCGGCCGGGCCGAGGTCGTGGTGGCGATGGAACTGCCGCATGGCGAGATGGGCGAATTGTCCCTGCTGCAGCCGGTCAGCAAGGGCGGCTTCTCCCAGGATGACCTGCGCGTACTGGGGAGCATCGCCCCGTTTCTGCGCGCGTGTTTTGCGCGCTACTGGCGACGCGTCCGGCCGACCATGGTCAAGGAAGCGGGAACCCGGCCGAGCCGGGCGCCGGCAAAGCTCGGCGGGCAGGCCCTGAGCGCCCGCGAGCGCGAGGTGGCCTACCTGATCCTCAAGGGACACTCCACGCCGTCGATCAGCCTGCACCTGAACATCTCGGGCACGACGGTGAAGACCCACCGCAAGAACCTCTACGCCAAGCTGGGCATCGCGAGCCACTACGAGTTGTTCGCGATGTTCGTGAAATCGCTGGATATCGGCCCGGCCGACCCGCTACATCGTTCGTTCGGGCCGATCGACCCATCCTCCTTTGGCAGGATGGGATCGGCGGGCGCGGCGGAGTGATACTTAGCCTGCCGGATAGGCTTTTTGCCGACGGTGGGGAAAGCGTTCAGCGGGAGACAGAAGAGATGGGCAATCGGTACCTTGCCGTGGCGTTCGCCGCCACGGCCTCGCTCCTGGCCGTGGCGACGCCGGGCCAGGCGCAGGAAAAACTGATGGTTGGATCGGAATGCACGTATTTCCCGTTCAACTACCGTGACTCCGACAATGTCCTGAAGGGCTACGACATCGACGTCGCCAACGAGATCGCCAAGCGCCTGAACGCGAAAGTCGAATACGTCTGCATGAAGTTCGACGGGCTGCTGCCGGCGTTGCTGGCGGGCAAGTTCGACCTGATCGCGGCGTCGCTGTCCATCACCGAGGATCGGCGGCAGAAGATCGACTTCTCGGTGCCCTACCGCCTGTCGATCGGCCAGTTCGTAGCGCCCAAGGCCAAGAAACTGCAATTGTTCAACGCCGACGGCTCGCTCAACAAGCCGGCCTTCAAGGGCATCCGCGTCGGCATCCAGCGCGCCACCACCTACGACAACTGGTTCCAGGCCATCGTGCCGGACGCCAACGTGGTACGCTACGAGGGCGTTGAGGCGATCTATCTCGACCTCAAGGCCGGGCGCGTCGACGCCATCATGACCAACCCGATGAAGACCTACCTGGAATTCCTCAGCAAGCCGGACGGCGCGGGGTTCGAGGTGGTGGGCCCGCAGATCACCGAAGAGAAGTATTTCGGCACCGGCGCCGGCATCGGCCTGCGCAAGGACAATCCCGAACTGCTGAAGCGCATCGACACGGCCATCCTCGACATGAAGAAGGACGGCACGCTCGACAAGTTCAGCAAGCTCTACTTCCCCTTCGCGATCTATCCGATCAACTGAGCCGCTTGTCTTGAGAGGAGGGGCGCCCCGCACGACGTCCCTCTCCTCCCCAATCGAGGCCGGGGCATCGGTGGATGGGCGTTGTCGTCGAGTGGCTTGACGCGTTCCTCTGGGGCGCCCTGGTCGTCCTCAGGGTGTTCTTTGTCGCATTGATCTTCACCGTCGTGTGGGGATTGATAGGCGCCTCGGCCAAGCTTTCCGACAGCGCGATCGCCCGCGGCATCGCCAACGCCTACACCACCGTCCTGCGCGGTACGCCCGAGTTGCTGGTGCTGCTGATCGTCTACTTCGGCTCGGCGGTCACGCTGACCGGCATCGCCAAGTTGGTGGACCCGTCGGTCAAGTTCGTCCACATCCCGCCCTTCTGGGCGGGGTCGCTGGCCATCAGCTTCATTGTCGGCGCCTATGCCACCGAGACGTTTCGCGGCGCCTTCCTGGGCGTCGATCGCGGCCAGGTCGAAGCGGCGCGGGCGCTGGGCCTGACGCCCGCGCAGACCTTCTTCTACGTGCGCCTGCCGCAGATGTGGCGCCTGGCCTTGCCCGCCTTCGGCAACCACATGAACTCGCTGATCAAGGACACGGCCCTGTTGTCGGTGATCGGGGTCGAGGAGATCGTCTACGTCGCCGACCGCGCGACCACCATGACCAACAAGCCTTTCACCATGTATCTGGTGGTCGCGATCATCTACCTGGGTTTCGTGTCGGTCATCATCAAGACGGTGGCTGTGCTCGAGGTCTACGCCAACCGCCACCTGGACCGGGCGCGATGAGCTTCGAGCTGGCCCTGGTCTGGGAGAGCCTGCCCAAGATCGTCGAGGGCATGGGACTGACGATCGAGCTGCTGGTCCTGTCGCTGGTGGTCGGCACGGCGCTGGCGGTGGGCCTGGTGCTGATGCGCATCAGCGGCATTGCCGTGCTGGAATGGACGGCCTTCGTCTACACCTACATCTTTCGCGGCACGCCGATGCTGGTGCAGCTTTTTATCATCTACCACGGGCTGGCGCAGTTCGAGGCGATCCGCGACAGCTTCCTCTGGGTGTTCCTTCGCGAGCCGTTCTGGTGCGCGATCCTCGCCTTCTCGCTCAACGTCGCGGCCTATACGGCCGAGATACTGCGCGGCGGCATCCAGGGCGTCGATCGGGGGCTGCACGAGGCCGGCCGTGCGCTGGGGCTGAAGACGCACCAGCGCTTCCTCTATATCACCGCGCCGATCGCGATCCGCCTGTCGCTGCCCGCCTATGGCAACGAGATCATCAGCCTGCTCAAGGGCACGGCGCTGGTCAGCCTGATCACGATGTACGACATCACGGGCGTGGCGCGGACGATCGTGGCCAAGACTTTCGCGCCCTATGAGATCTTCGTGTCGGCGGCGATCGTCTATCTGTGCCTTACCTGGCTGATCCAGCGCGGCATCGGCCTGGCCGAGCGCCGCTTCGGCCGTTACGTCAGGAGATGAGGTCCGGCATGCCAGCGGATTCGGGCGAACCCATCATCGTTCTCGACCAGGTAACGAAATCCTTCGGCGGCTTCCAGGCGCTGAAGGGCGTCAGTCTCAACGTCGTGCGCGGCCACAAGGTGGTGGTCTGCGGCCCATCCGGATCAGGCAAGTCGACCATGATCCGCTGCATCAACCGCCTCGAGGAGCATAACGGCGGACGCATCGTCGTCGACGGCATCGAGCTGACCGCGTCGATCAAGAACATCGACGCCGTTCGTCGCGAGGTCGGCATGGTGTTCCAGCAGTTCAATCTGTTTCCCCATCTGACCGCGGTCGAAAACCTGATGCTGGCGCCGCGCCTGGTGCGCAAGATATCGAAGAAGGAGGCCCGCGCGCTGGCCATGCAATACTTGGAGCGCGTGCACATCCCCGAGCAGGCCGACAAGTACCCGGCCCAGCTATCGGGCGGACAGCAGCAGCGGGTGGCCATCGCGCGCTCGCTGTGCATGAAGCCGCAGATCATGCTGTTCGACGAACCCACCTCGGCGCTCGATCCCGAGATGATCAAGGAGGTGCTGGACGTCATGGGCGAGCTTGCCCAGGAAGGCATGACGATGATCGTCGTAACGCACGAGATGGGTTTCGCCCGCTCGGTCGCCGACCTGGTCGTGTTCATGGACAAGGGCGAGATCGTCGAGCAGGCGCCGCCCGCCGAGTTCTTCGCCCGCCCGCGCAGCGACCGCACCAGGGCCTTCCTCGGCCAGATACTCAAGCACTAGACATCGAAAGGGAAACTCCGGGAATGCCCAGCACCGTCATCCGGCCGCCGGCCGGCAAGATGCTCGATCGGCTCGTCGCGTTCGCCCAGGCACTGGCGGACGAAAGCGGCAAGATCCTCTACGCGGCGAACGCACGCCGGCCGCTGGTCGAGCTCAAGCCCGACCGCAGCCTGGTGACCAAGATCGACCGGCGGATCGAAAGCCGCCTGCGCCGCCTGATCCGCGCGCGCTTTCCCGGCCACGGCGTCCTGGGCGAGGAGGCCGGCGGACAGAACCTCGATGCCGACCTGCTCTGGGTGATCGACCCGATCGACGGCACCGCGCCGTTCGTCGCCGGCGTGCCGGTGTTCGGCACGCTGATCGCGCTGCTCTATCGCGGCGAGCCGATCGTCGGCGTCATCGACCACCCGATCACCGGCGACCGTTGGGTCGGCGCGCGCGGCCGGCCGACCACCCGCAACGGCAGGCGCTGCCGCACCAGGCAATGCAAGTCCCTCAAGGACGCGTTGATGTCCGCGAGCAACCCGGACTTCTTCAAGCCGGTGGACCGGCCGGGCTTCGAGGCGCTGCGGTCGCGTACGCAGTGGCGGATCTACGGCGGAAGCTGCTTCAGCTACGGGCTGCTGGCGTCCGGGCGCACCGATGTGGCGATCGACAGCGGGCTCAGCATCCACGACTTCGCCGCCTTCCGGCCGGTGATCGAGGGCGCGGGCGGCGTCGTCACCGACTGGGACGGCAAGCCGATCACGCTGCGGACCGGCAAGCGCATCCTGGCCGCGGGCAGCGCCGCGCTGCATCGCCAGGCCCTGGCCGCTGTGCGCCGCGCGATGCGGTGAAAGATCAAGGCACGCGCCGCATCTTTGCTCGCAACACAGGTCTTCCGGTCGGACGCAGCCTGATCGAGACGCTGAAGGAGGATCGCGAGCTTGCCCTGATCGCCCAACACATCGAGCCCGCCTGGAATGCGCGGTCAATCAGCTTGAACGATCGGGTGGCCGAGACGTTGTAGACAGCCGTCGACAGCCCGGGGCAATATCCGAAGCCTGCGGCGACCGGGACGACCATCGTTCCGGCGGTTGCTTCATCCTGTGAAGGCACTCACGTTGCTCCCTGCCCCGTCACTTGAGCGAACGATATCGACCCTGTCGAGCGTCGCGGTCGATCATCGGCGCTGTTGATGCAACTCAGAAGTGACGCAGCACTCACCGGCATCGGGCTCATGCTCTTTGCGTGCATGTGCTCGGCGGCTGGCTCGGCTCTAGCCAAAGGCTTGATGGTCGGCCTTCCCGTCGCCATGGTGCTCTTCGTTCGAACCGCGACTGCCTGGACGCTGGTCCTATCGATAACCCCGCCGGCGGAACTTCGCATCCTGCCCCATCCGTGGCTTCAGCTCCTCCGGATAGTGCTCTGCGCGGTCGAGATCCCAATCTATTTCTATTCGCTCACAATGCTGCCGATTGTCGACACCCTGACCTACTATTTGGCCACGCCAATCTATGTGACGGCGATCTCGGTCCTGCTAGGCGACCGCGTCGGCTGGCGGCGCTGGAGCGCAATCTTGGTGGGCTTCGCGGGCGTGATGATCGCGCTGCGACCTTCGGCTGCGATTCTGACCTTGCCGGCACTGATTGCGCTCACCGGCAGCATTCTTTACGCTGGCGTGCTCACCACAACGCGCACGCTGCGCAAGACACCTGATCGGGTCCTATTGCTTGGACAGCAGACCGGGCTCTTGATCGCAACGGGCGTGGCGGCAACTCAATATTGGGTTCCGGTCACCGCTTTCGATCTCGTTCTTACGGCAATGCTCGGTGTTCTGACGCTGATCGGCTCGTTCTGCATCAACCGGTCCCTCAAACTCGCGCCCGCGAGCGTGGTCGTACCCTTTCAATACACGCTGCTTCCTTGGGGCGGCCTGTTCGGATTCCTGTTCTTCGAGGAAATGCCGCAAGTAACGACGCTGCTCGGAGCGACATTGATCGTCGGGGCGGGACTGTACATTTTTATGCGCGAACAGGCAGTGGTCAGGGGCCCATCGACGCCGGTCGAGCCGCAATGATCCGGTGGGTCGCTGCACCCACCTGCTATTGGCAAACGAACCTATCGCTTCACTGTCCGTGGTTTACTGTTGAATGGCGCAAATACCGTCCTCCGAATGGGCCTGAGGCTCGTGCGAATGGCATGTCTATAAGGTGAACAACGTTGAGCGAACCATCCTATGAACGACGGTGGTCCAGGCTGCGTGGTCTCATGCACGCTCGAGACATAGCCGCCCTGGTGGTATCCGAAAATGCGCGGACCCGGTACCTGACCGGCTATCAGCGCTATTTCACGGCAACCCATGTGCCCCCCGTGCATGCGGTAGTCTTGACGCCTGAAGCAGGACCCTACCTGCTCATTCCACGGCATGTCGGACTTGCCGCCGATGAGTATTGTGCTGCGCATCTCACTCACCTGGACTTTGGCGAGGCGGCCAGAATCGACGCGATCGGCCAGGTTCTCCATGCGGCGGGCGCAACCAAAGGCAGGATCGCAATAGAATTTGGCTACCTGGCGCACGACCTGACGGAAAAGATGAAGATTCAATTCCCGGCAATTGAATTCGTCAATGCCGACCCCATGATGCGGCTTGCGACTGCAACAAAATTTCCCGACGAGATCGCACTGCTTCGCGAGGCCGCCCGCCTTGTCGACATCGGCGTCGCAGCAGCAACCGCGGCATGCCAGCGGGGCGTGACGGAACTCTCCGTCGCCGCCGAAGCCTCCACCGCGATGCTGCGCAACGGTGCCGAATTCATCAACCACATGACCGTGCGAAGCGGCCCACACGCCTATGGCAACTACCCCTTCCCGACCGCGCGAAAGCTCGAAGAAGGCGATTGCGTACAGATCGACATCGGCTGCGTATACCGCGGTTACGTGTCCGACACGAACCGGACGAAGCTGGTTGGACGGGCAAGCAAGGACCAATTGCGCCTATTGGATGTCGGGCAGAGAATGCTGGAAGCGGGCATCGCAGCCGTAGTTCCAGGCGCGCCCGCGTCGGCAATCTGGCAGGCCGCGGTCGATGTGGCGAGCCGGGCCGGGATGGCGGAGCGCGTCATCCTTCCGTTTGTCGGCCACGGCATCGGGCTCAGCCTCCATGAAATGCCGTTCATCAACGAAGCGGCGACGACGGTGCTGGAGGAAGGGATGGTCCTTGCAATCGAGCCGGGCGTCTATGCCGAAGGCATCGGCTGCAGCCGCCCCGAAGACATGATCCTGGTTACGGCTAGGGGTGCGGAGTTGCTGACGCACTTTCCCCGCGATCGGGACCTCAACTGATCGGCCGTGTCGTAGACATGCTGGTGCGCGCTACGACGCCGTCGCGATGTCGGCGTCCAAGCGTGGCTCTGGGAACTGCGTGGAGCAGAGCTTTCGTATAGGCCTCACGCGGATCAGTAAAAATCTGATCAACCGGGCCGCGCTCGACAATCTTGCCTGCCTGCATGATCGCCACGTCGTCTGCCACATGCCGGACAACCCCCAGGTCATGGGAGATAAACAGGAAGCTCAAGCCTCGTTCTGCCTGGATATCCAATAGCAGGTTCAGGATCTGCGCGCGTATGGAGACATCCAGCGATGAAACGGCTTCGTCGGCAATGATGAACTTCGGTGCAAGCGCCAGGGCGCGCGCGATGGCGATGCGTTGACGCTGGCCTCCGGAAAACTCGTGCGGATAGCGATCCGCATGATCGGGCCGCAGGCCGACCCGCGTGAGCAGTTGCTGGACCAGGTCGCGGATTGCGTCTTTCGGCATCAACCCGTGAATTGTCGGACCATCACCGATAGCGTCGCCGATCGTGCGGCGCGGATTCAGCGAGGAAAATGGGTCCTGAAAGATTGTCTGCACCTCGCGCCGAAACTGGCCGAGCGCCGCGCCGTGCGCCGCCAACACGTCTTTGCCGGAAAAATGGACCGTCCCGCCGGTCGGCGTGTCCAACCGCGCAACGCAGCGGCCCAGCGTCGACTTGCCCGAGCCGGATTCGCCGACAAGCGCAAGCGTGCTTCCAGGCCGAACGCTGATATCCACGCCATCGACGGCACGAACGACCTTGAGCGGACGCCCGAGCATGGAACGGCGCAGCACGAAGTGCCGCTGCAACGCGCGAACTTCGAGGAGCGGATCAACGCCCTGCATAGAGCCAGCACCGGACCCGATGGCCCTCCGACAGGGTGATCATCGGCGGTTCAGCGCCGCAGCGGTCGTGCGCACGGTCGCACCGCTCGCGGAACCGGCATCCCGTGCCAACCTCGAGCAGGTTCGGCACCGTTCCAGGGATCGCGGCCAAGGCCACGCCGCGTTTGCGCGGTGCATCGACATCTGGGACGGAAGCCAACAAGCCAACCGTGTAGGGATGCCCGGGCGTGCGATACAAGTCCTCGACCGCGGCCTCTTCTACCACCTGCCCGGCATAGAGCACGACCACCCTGTCGGCGAGCTCCGCCACGATGCCCAGGTCGTGCGTGATGAAGAGCAGCGCGGATCCCAAACTCGTCTGCATTTCAGTCAGGAGGTCGAGTATCTGCGTCTGAACCGTCACGTCCAGTGCGGTCGTCGGCTCGTCGGCGATGATGAGCCGCGGACTGCCGATGCAGGCGATTGCGATCGTCACACGCTGCCGCTGGCCGCCCGACAATTGATGCGGATATGACCGGGCGCGCAATTGAGCGTCGTCGATTCCCACCCGCCCGAGTAACTCGACTGCGCGGCGCGTCGCCTCGGCACGTGAAGCAAGCCCATGGATCCTCAGCACCTCGGCGATTTGGTCGCCCACGCGCCGCGACGGGTTCAACGCCGAAAGCGGCTCCTGGAAGATCATGGCGATCCTTCGGCCGCGGAGGCGTTCCATTTCCGATTCTGGCAGCGTCGTCAGGTCGTGGCCATCGAACCAAAACTCGTCGCAGGTCACATGCCCCGGCGGATCAATCAACCCCATCAGGGACAGGCCGGTGACGGATTTTCCCGAGCCGGATTCGCCAACCAGGCAAACCACCTCGCCCAGGCGCAGGTGCAAGTCCAGCCCGTCAACCGCGCGCAGGCGACCGGATGGCGTATCGAATGTCGTCACCAGCCTGCGCGCCGAGAGCACTACATCCCCCGCATTTCTCATCGTCGCAATTCCGGGTTTAACCTGTCCTGCAGCCAATCGCCGAGGACATTGACGGAAAGCACGGCGGCGAAGAGCACCACGCTCGGCACCACAACAGGCCAGGCGTTGATGAAGATGTAGTTCTTCAATCCGCCGATCATCTGTCCCCAAGACGGCGTCGGCGGCGGTACGCCCAGTCCAAGAAAGCTCAACCCGGCTTCCATCAGCATGGCAAACGACAGCGTGAAGGACGCCTGTACTGCGATCACGGACATCATGTTCGGCAGGATTTCCTTCCGGATGATCCACGCCGTCCCCGCGCCGAGCGATACCGCGCACAATACGTGCTCGCGGGCGCGGATGCTGCGGGCCATGCCATAGGCGACCCGCGCAAACTGAGGAAAGAAGAGGATCCCGATCGTGCCGATCAGGGTCGTGAGCCCTCCCCCGGCGAATCCCAGGATGACAATGGCGACGAAAATCTCGGGGAGCGATACGAACACGTCGATCACGCGCATCGCGAAGGTCTCGACCCGCCGACCACTGAAAGCGATCCCAATGCCTAGGGGTATGCCGATGGCGCTCGCCAGCACAATTGCCGAGACGGCGACCTCCAGCGAAACCCTGCCGCCATGGATGATCCGTGCCAGCAGGTCGCGGCCAAGCTCATCGGTGCCCAGCAGGTTTTCCGCACTCGGTGAGGCCAGGATGTTGTTGGGATCGATGGCCAGCGGGTCGCGGGGACTCAATATGTCCGCAAACACCGCCAGAATGACAACGACCGTGAGATAGACTGCGGCTGCCCACGGACCTGCCGTGACGTGCATCCGGGCGGTGCTCGCTGGAGCGACGGCGGTCACGCGGCGCTTTCACGGGTCCGCGGATCGACGATGCCTTGGCAGGTGTCGATTGCCAGGCCGATCAGCACAAACACGGCGAAGATGGCGACCAACGCGCCCTGGATAACCGGGTAGTCGCGCGCGAACACGGCGCTGACCAGCATCGAGCTGAGTCCGGGCCAGTCGAACAACGCCTCCACGATGACCGTGCCGCCCAGCAGATTGCCCGCCCGGATCCCGATGACCGCGATTACCGGAACGAGGGCATTGGGCAGGGCGTGCTTCAAAATCGCCGCATCACGCGATAGCCCCTTGGCCCGGGCCAGGCGCACGTACTCCTTCGTCATCGTGTCGGAGAGGCTCGCGCGGGTCATGCGCGCGACGACGCCCATGAAATTTATCCCGATGGCTGTCGCCGGCAACGCCAGACAGGCAAGGTGCATGGTCGGATCCTCCGCGAACTCGACGAAGCCGGAGGACGGCAGGATGTCGAGCCACAGACTGAAAACGATCACGAGGATGATCCCCGACACGAATACGGGAGCGGAGAATCCGGCGATGGCTGCCACCGAGGCCGCCGTACCGGCGACACGCCCGCGCCCCCGGGCTGCAACGACCCCGAGAGGGATTCCCAGCAGCATGGCGATCGAAAGACCGCCGCCGATCAGCTCTAAGCTGCGTGGCAGGCGGACCATGACGTCGGCAAACACCGGCTCGCCCGTTCGCAGCGATCGGCCCAGATCGCCGGTGGCAAGCCCACCGATCCACGAGATGAACTGCTCGATCAGCGGTCGGTCCAAGCCGAGCTGGCCCCGCATCTTTTGGACGACTTCAGGGTCGGCGCCGGCCTGTTCGCCTAGCAGCATGGCGACGGGATCGCCGGGCAGCAGATGGATCGAGGCAAATACCGCCGCACAAGCCAGGGCGAGGGTTATGGCCGCGGCGGCGAAGCGACGTCCCAAGTAACCCAGCAATATACACGCATCCCAAGCGGCCCGGGGGCACGCGGCGTCGCGTGCCCCTCCGTCGACCTACTACTGTATCCACATCGTCGGCAAAGATATACCGGCGCTGCTTTCATTGAGCGCACCGCCGAGATGGCTGTAACCGCGCACCTTCTTCGTATAGGCCTGAGCCTGTTCGCGGAAATTGACGAAGGCCCACGGGCTTGTTTCCATCACCCTCTGTTCGACCTTGCGATAGATCGCCTTGCGGGCGTTAAGGTCGATCGTGGCGCGGCCATCGACAAGCAGTTTCTCCAGCGTATCGTCACGATAGCCAATCGGCTTCGCCCAATAGGTCGAATCCGCACCCAGGTAGTAGGCATAGACGTCCGGGTCGGTCAGCTTCATCGATACGCCATAGATCATCACGTCGTAGTTCGCCTTGTTCTTCCGGTCCAACAGATCGGCAAACTCGACGAGCTGGATCTTCGCGTTGATGCCAACGTCTTTCAGGTTCGCCTGGACGATCTGCGCCGTCGAGGTGTAGATGCCTAGGCCCTGAAATACCAGGAACTCGAACTCGAATCCCTTGGCGTAGCCGGCCTCGGCAAGCAAGGCTTTCGCGCGTGCCGGGTCGTACTTGTAGGTCTTGGCCAAGTCCTTGTTGTAATACGGCGAGTCGCTGGTCGTCGGCGGCCCTTCGATCGGCGTGCCGTGGCCGAAGAAGGCGGCCTTGGAAATCGCAGCGCGGTCGATCGCGTAGGCGAACGCCTTGCGTACGCGCACGTCGTCATAGGGTTTCCTGGTGGCGTTGAACCACAAGTTCATGAATGCCCCGCCGGAGGAATCGACGGTGAGATTGGCAACGCGCCTCAACGTATCGATGTCCTTCCACGGCACGAAGTCGATCATGTCGACGGCATTGGTTCGCAGCGCGTTTACGCGCGCGTCGTCGCTCTTGATCATCTTGAACTCAACGGCATTCAGATACGGCTGTCCCTTGATGAAATACTTGGTGTTCTTCTCGAGCAGGGCCCGCACGGAAGGCTCGTACGCTTTCAGCACGAATGGCCCGGTGCCGTTCGCCTGGACTTTGACATTCGGACCGCCTTCGATCCACTTCTTGGACACGATAGCTGCTTCCGGCAGCGCCAGGATGCTGAGCAGCGTCGCATTCGGTTCGGCAGTCGCAAGTTTCACCGTATTCGCGTCGACGACCGATACCGTGACGCCCGCCAGGTTGGTGCGAAGCGTCGCGCCCGTTTTCTGATCCATGATGCGATCCAGCGAGAATTTCACATCCTCGGCCGAGAACGGCGTGCCGTCATGGAAGGTCACGCCCTTGCGCAGGTGAAACACGGTCGTCTTCGCGTCGGGTGTCTCCCAGCGCTCTGCCAGGCGCGAGACGATCTTGCCTTTGGCGTCGTAGCCGACCAGGGGGCTGTAGATCGCCTCGATCAGTACCTTCCAAGCGCTGCCGACATAGACATGCGGGTCCAGGCTGGCAACCTCGGTTACCGTGCCATAGCGCAGCGTACCACCCATCTTGGGCGCCTGCTGGGCGGCAGCGCACATCGGCCACGAGCCGGCAGCAGATGCGATGATTGCGACGGTCGCAAGAGTGCGTAGGGAAGATAGTCTCATTGGTGCTTTCTCCAGTAGCTGCCTTTAAGCCGCGGGCAGCGCGTCGAGGAACCGATCAATTTCCTGCGCGTCATTGTAGTAGGAGGGGGAGATGCGCAGCGCGCCGCCCCGGACGGCCAGATCCACGCCCGCACTCTTCAGCCTCTCGGCAAGCGCCTCTGCCTTCAAACTCGCGTGGCGGAAGGACACGATACCGGAGCGCTCGTTGTCACCAAACGGACTGACGATCTCGTATCCGCGCTTGCGCAAGCCCTCCGCGGCGCGCCCGGTCATCGCTTGAATATGCCGCTGTATTTCCTTCGCGCCCAGCTTCAATTGCATGCGGACGGCGGCGTCCAATCCCCAAATGCCCGTAAAGTTGACCAGCGCTTCCTCGAACCGGCCGGCGTTGCCGCGATAGACCAGGTCGTAGTCCATATGGTCCTCGTGCTTGTCGACCGTGTGGTACCCGACGGTCGGCGGCTCGATGCGATCCATCGCCGACCGGCGACAATAGAAGAATCCCGTCCCGATCGGTGCGAGCATCCATTTGTGTCCGCCAACCGAGATGAAATGGATGCCCAGGCGCTCCACGTCTATAGCGAGGGCCCCCACCCATTGAATGCAGTCCAGGTTCAGAAGCACGCCGCGCTCGTTGCACAGGCCGGCCGTGCTTTCGAGGTTCTGACGGTAGCCGTTGGAGAACTGCACGGCGCTCAACGAGACGATCCGCGTGCGATCGTCCATGAGCGCCCTGATGTCGTCGACCCTAATGCGACCCTGCCGGTTCTTGACCCAGCGCACTTCGACGCCCAGCTTGGCGAGCTTGACCCAGCAGTACACGTTCGACGGGTACTCGATATCGGCGATGATGACGTTGTCGCCCGACTTCCACGGAAACCCGTTGGCAACGAACCCCAGACCCTCCGTCGTGTTCTTGATGAAGGCGATCTCGGATGCCTTGGCCCCGATCAGCCGCGCAATGCGGTCCTTTATCGACGTGTCGGCGTACCGGCACCAGCTCGGGTAGTCGTTCCGGCCGTTGTCGCGCACGTCGTGCATGAAGCGATCGACGGCGGCGATCACCGGCAGGCTCATTGGCCCGATTGATGCGTTGTTCAAGTAGCATCGGCGCGACTTTATCGGGAATTCCCGCGCAACCGTCGCGAACGACAGACTCTCAATGCCGTCGGCGTCGTCCGGGTAGAGGGCAGGCTCGCGGGGGCGGAGGGTGGAAATTGTCATGGGTTCCAGCTTGACGGTTGATCCGCAACCATAGGGCTCCCTAAACACATGCGACAAATGTATAAAATTTCTACATTGATGCGCTTTCGACATGTAAGGCGTACTCCGCGCCCAGCGTTGCAATCGGCTGGGATCGCCAAGGACATCTTGCCCGCCAGCTGCCCTTGCCGGCGCCTAGACGATGGTCACGTCGTTCGGGGCCATCGCAATGACGGTCTTTCGAAGCGTCTCGCCAAATTTCAAGGTGAGTGACGATAGCGC
Source organism: Alphaproteobacteria bacterium (assembly GCA_020846275.1). GTDB lineage: Bacteria > Pseudomonadota > Alphaproteobacteria > JAEULC01 > JAEULC01 > JAEULC01. The sequence goes on along the minus strand of JADLEG010000300.1, from coordinate 74,294 downwards.
GTAGGCGGTCGGGAACAGGAATCCATAGGTCAGGTAGAGAGCGGGCTCCCAGCGTTTCACGACGATGCCGGGGATTGTCCGTGCGACAATGGGGTCCACCAAAGAGACGCCGATCCCCTCCGCTACGAGCTGACACGCGGACAGACCCGACGACGTCTCCACGCGGACGGATGGCGACATTCCCAGACGGGAAAGCTGTTCGTCACTGTGGTGTCGGAGCAGCGTATAGGGCCGAAGCGCCACGAAATTCTCGTTGGCAATGTCGACGGGGCGCACGACGGCGCGGCTGGCCAGCCGATGTCCCTTCGGCACAGCGAGCGCCAGCTTGACTCGTGCGAACGCCTCCGACCGGATTGCCGGCGCCTCGAGCGGAAGCGCTACGATGCCCAGATCGAATTGCTGCCCCGAGATCCACAATCCGACATCGGCGCGGGAACGAATCTCCATCGAGACCCGAACGTTGGCATGCTGCTTGCCGAACTCCGAAATCGCGCGCGGCAGCAGGCTGTGCGCGAGGTAGGGCTGCGCCACGATGCGTAACCACGCGTCCTGACGCGTGCGTATGTCGCTTGCGAGACGCCCGATTTCGTCGAAGCCGGACAGGATTCGTTTCGTTTCCTCGTAGAATTGCGCTCCTTCCAAGGTCGGCACGATTCGCCGCCCTTGGCGCAAAAACAGCGCGAAGCCCAGTTCGCGCTCAAGCGCGCCAAGCAGCCGACTGACTTGCGGCTGCGTAAGCGACAAACGCTTTGCCGCCTCGGTCACGCTGCCTGTCTCGATGACCGCCCGCAGGGCCTGCAGATATCGAACGCGCATATCGGCTATCCATGTCGAAAACGCATCAGTACAGAAGTTTGAAGCATTTGTCGCATGGATTTGATCAGCCTACCCTACAAGCCAAGGGCCCAGGCTGACGAAGCGCGCGCGCGGGTCTTCATGCCGGGTCTCCGATCACGGCCCCCTCACCCGATCTGTGCTACAGCACCGCGAGCTGGTGCTTGCGCAGCAGGCGATAAACCATCAGCAGCGGCAGGGCGGTGGTGAGGATCAGCACGGCCGAGGCGGCCGATGCAATGCCGGCCCCCGTTCCCTCCAGCGCTTGGAAGATTACCGTGGTCATGGTCGACCACGAACCGCTGTAGAGCACCACGGTGGAACTGAGCTCGGCCGCCAGCGTCACCCAGGTCAGCACCATTCCGCCGACGACTCCGCCAAGCATCAAGGGCACGGTCAGGCGGAAGAACGTCGCCACCGGCGAGAAGCCAAGGTTGATCGACGCCTCCTCCAGCGACGGGTCGATCTGGTGCAGGATTGCGCTGCTGGCGCGCACGTTGAACGGCAGCTTGCGGACGCAATACGCGATCACAAGAATCAGCCAACCCCCGGTCAGAATCAGCCAACCGGCGTTGAACGCGACCACCAGGCCGATCCCCAGCACCGTTCCCGACACGGCGAAGGGCATCATCGCGGTCATGTCGAGCAGATGCGACAGGCGCGAGCGGAACCGCGTCACCACGTAGCCGATGGGAACGCCGACGAGGGCAGCGACGAGCGACGCCGCGCTGGCCAAAAAGACCGTGTTGAACAGGGGACGCGACGAGCGGTTCCACAGATCCTGGAAATTCGCCACGCTGAAGTTCCCGTGCATCACCGGCCCCCTGAACTCAAGGAACGAAATGACCAGCACGGCGAAGAACGGCACCAGCGCGACCAGCACCGTTCCCCAGACGAACACTGTCGCCAGGAGGTTCAGGGCCGACCCGACCTTGTGGATCGGCGGCGCCGCGCGCGTGCTGGTGGCGAAGCGGCGTTTGGAGAGATAGCGGCGCTGCAAGAGCAGCACGCTGGTCGTGCACAGGATCAGGGAAACGCCCAAGACGCCCGCCGAAGCCGGGTTGCTGCCCACCTCGCCAGCGAACAGGCGGTACACCTCGATCGACAGGATCGGCCGGTCCTCGGCCAGCACGAAGGCGACGCCGAAATTCTCCAGTGATTCGATCAGCACGAGGAGCGCGCCCGACATAACAGACGGTGCGACGATCGGCAGCACGACGGTCCAGAAAACCCGCCAGCGCGAAGCACCCAGATTCTGTCCCGCCTCCTCCATCGAAGCATCTACCGCCTTGAATGCCGCGAGCGTAGGCAGAACAACGTAGGGATAGAGCGTCAGCATGTAGACGGCCACGAGTCCTGGCATGCCGTAGATGGACCGAAAGGGGATCCCCTGCGCCTGCAGCCACACGGTCATCACGCCCGAGCGGCCCAGCAGCAGCACCAACGCATAGGCCGCGATGAAGGACGGCAGCACCAGCGGCAGAGCGATCAGCACAAGCACCGCCGACTTGCCCGGGACCGGCAGGCGCGCCACGCAATAGGCCAACGGCACCCCCAGCAGCGTAGTGCCGATCGTGCTGGCTATGCCGATGGCAAAGCTGTTGATGAAGGCCTGCTGATAGAAACCCTTGGAAAGAATCTTCGCGTAATTGGCGAGCGTGATATGGGCCTGCGCGTCGATAAAGCTGACCTTGAAAACGGTGAACAGCGGATAGACAAAAAATAGGCCCAGCAGCCCAAGCCCCAGCGCGGTGATCGCAAGCGGAAAGACGGACTGCGGACGTAACATGGTCATGACGCGGGAAACAGGATCGCCCGCGCCGGGTCGTAACCGACGCTCACGCGCCCGCCGGGCACGGCATGATCCGGCGCCTTGTCCAGCACCGCCACTCGGACCGTCACCCCGCCCAGGTCGAGATCGAGACGCGTGAGCACGCCCAGATATTCGATCCGTGCGACGATGGCCTCGAAGGATGCGAAATTCGGCGGCGGCCCGTGCTGCGCGGGCAGAAGCAGGAGCGATTCCGGCCGTATCAGCAGCGTCACTTTATCGCCCGCCGCGCCGGTCTCGGCGCGCGCCGCGAACAGGGCCTCGCCGATCTTGACCTCGATCCGGCCGCCGCGCGCCGACACCACCACGCCGGGCAGAAGGTTCGTCACCCCCATGAAGTCGGCGACGAACGGGTTGGCCGGCTGGTTGTAGACCTCCCACGGGGTGCCGACCTGCTCGAGCCTGCCGGCGCGCATCACCGCAATGCGCTCGGAGATCGCCAGGGCCTCTTCCTGGTCGTGCGTCACGTAGATCGCGGTCAGCCCCAGCTTCTGCTGCAACTGGCGTATCTCGTAGCGCATCTCGACCCGCAGCTTTGCGTCCAGGTTCGACAGCGGCTCGTCCAGCAGCAGCACTTCGGGCTCGATCACCAGGCACCGGGCGAGCGCGACGCGCTGCAGTTGCCCTCCGGAAAGCTGGTGCGGCCAGCGGTCCTCGTAGCCGTCGAGATGCACGAGCCTGAGGGCCTTGCGCACGCGCTCGTTGCGCTCGGTCGAGGCGACTCCCCGCGCGCGCAATCCGTAGGCAACGTTGCCGGCGACCGACAGATTCGGAAAGATCGCGTAGCTCTGGAACACCATGCCGGTGTTCCGGCGGTGCGGCGGCAGGGCGTCGATGCGTCTTGCGCCGAAGCGGATGCTGCCAGAATCCAGTTCGCAGAATCCGGCGACCATGCGCATCAGGGTGGTCTTGCCGCAGCCCGACGGCCCCAGAAGGGTGAAGAATTCGCCGTCGCGAATCTCGAGTGAGACGTCGCGGACCGCGTGCACCGTGCCGAACTTGCGGTCGATCTTGTCTAGGGCGATGGCGGCCAACCGCTACCTTCCCGCAAGGAGGCCTTCGATCGGCCCGCGCCGCCGGCGCGGCCCGAGGTCACCGCGCCGCACGGTCAGCGCGTCTTCTGGATCAGGTCTTGCAACTTTTCGAGGGCCACCGTTCGCTCCTTCGCCCAATACGCCTCGTCGTAGTCCATGACCTTGACGGCGGAAAGTTGCGGCAATCCCCCCGGCAGATTGGTGAGGTCGAGGTCTTGCCGCGTCGGGCGCCGGAACGTCTTGCTGAGGATCAGTTCGCGCACGTCCTTGCGGGTAACGAATTCGACGAACTGCTTGGCCGCTTCGGGATTGGGGCCGCCCTTAACGATGCCGACTCCCTCCATCACCGCCACGCTGCCGTCGGCGGGGTAGATCACCTTCACCGGTGCGCCGTTGGTCTTCCAAAGATACCCGGCGTATTCCAATCCGAAGCCAAGCGCATATTCGCCCGTGCCGACCCCAGAGAAAATGAGCGACGACTTGTTCACGACCTTGGTGTTCTGCAGCAGCTTGGTCAGCTTCTCGCCCCCGACCTCCTTCCCGTTGCCCCATTTGGCCGCCAGGAAGGTGAGATTGATATAGGCCGAGCCGGAATTGCTGGGCTCGGTCACCGCGACCTTGTCCTTCCACCGCGGCGCCAGCAGATCCTCCCAGCCCTTGGGCTCGACCGCAGGCGTCACCAGGTTGGTGTTCGCCAGGATGACCAGAAGATGAAGGTTGGTGCCGATCCAGTGGTCATCGGCGTCGCGGAATTCGGCCGGAATCGCGTCCCGGTTCTTCGAACGATAGGGGGCGAGGAATTCCTTGTTGTTGTTCAGGTTGAGGCGGCTCAATCCCCACACGATGTCGCCCTGTGGCCGATCCTTTTCGGCGGCAATCCGGCGCATGACGACGCCCGAGCCGACCTCGACCGCGTCTACCTGGATGCCGGTCTCCTTCTGGAAGGCGGGAAATACCAGGTTGTGCAGCGTGCTCTCGTTGGAGCTATAGACCACGAGACGCTTGTTCTGGGCCCAGGCGTCGGCCCCCAGCACCATGCCTGCGACCGCGGCGAGCAATGCGGCAGTAGTTCCGAACCTGTTCATCCGTCCCGCTCCTTGTGTCTTAGAGCCGCATCATGAAGCGGCTGAAGCATCGAGGCAAATGCGCTCGATCAGGCCGCGCGCGCCCTCCCACTGGCACCGCCCGACGGTCAGCGGCGCGCGCGACCCCAGCCCGCGGGCCCAGAGGGCACGATGGCCCAGCGACTTGGCGGCGTCCAGGTCGATTCCGCCCGGGGGCGATGCCAGGTCCAGCACGAGGCTGCCCGCGCGCAATTTCGCAAGAAACCCGCGTTCCACGATCCGGTGCGGCACCGTGTTGACCACCATGTCCAGGTCCGGCGCGATGGCGTCGGCGCCGTCGAGCGGCACGGCCTCGAGCCCGTAGGCGATGGCAGCCGCGCGCTGCTGCGGGTTGCGCGCGGCGATGGTCACGCGTGCGCCCAGCCCATCCAGCGCCCGGCCGAGCAGCGCGCCGATCGGCCCATAGCCGAACACAAGCACCTGGGCGCGGTGGATGGAGATTTCGGTGTTCTGGATGATAACCGACAGGGCGCCCTCGACCACGCTTGGGGCCCGGGACAGGCGCAGCTCGCGGTCGTGCTCGCGCTCGTGCAGCACGATGCCGCGTTGCGCCGCGGCGCTTTTTAGTTCGGCGTCGGCATGGCCCAGGATGATATGCGCCTTGGGCGCCATGCCCGACAGCATCTGCGCATCCGGCCGGATGGGTTTGGCGGCGTGCGGCGCGTAGAGCAGCCCATCCTTCATGCCGGCCATGGGAAACAGCGCGAACCGCACGCCGGCCATCGCCTGATCCGGCCGCTCGGTGGCCTCGACACCGGCGATCGCGGCGGGCGGGACGGGAAAGCCGTGCACCTTAACTTTGGCGCCGGCCAGGGCGGCCAGCCGGGCGATTTCCGCTTCGCGCTTGTCGCCGCCGACGATGGCGATGCCTATGCGCACCCAGTCCAGCGGCTTGCTCATGGGCATGTCCATCGAAATCCACCACGCACCGGCCCAGCCGGCCCCGCTGCCAAAACGTTAGTCCAGCCGTGCGGCGGACGCCAGGGCGCATATGCGCCGCCGCCGGGCGGCGGGAGGCTCAGGACGTGTAGCCGACTTCGCGCACCGGGGTGTTCTCGACCAGGCGCCGGGCGCCGAAGCGCGAGAGATCCAACGTCTCGAAACGTCCGCTCAATACCAGCTCGGACATGGCGCGCCCGATCGCGGGCGCCGCCTGAATGCCGTGACCGGAGAAGCCCAGCGCCACGTGGAAGTTCGTCGGCCCCCGGGGCAACAGCCCCAGCACCGGGTTGGTATCGAACCGGTTAAGGTCGTACAGGCCGCACCAGCCTCGACGCATTTTCAACGCCTCGAACGCGGGCACCCGGTGGGCCAGGCGCGGCCACACTTCGTTCTCAAACCACTTGTAATCGACGTCCCAGCGGAAGCCCGGCGCCTCGTTGCGATTAGTCAACCCGACCGCATATCCCCTCCCTTCCGGGCGGAAGCTGACCTCGGTGCTGTCCTTGGTGCGCGGCAGGTGCTCCAGCGTCGTGCCGATCTCGAAGAAATAATTGTCGCGCTTGACCGGCTCGATCGGCAGCTTGATGCCAAGCTGCTCGCACAGGCCTGGGCCCCAAACGTTGGCGCAGTTGAAGACGATCTCGCCCTCGGCCGAGCCGCCGCTTTCGAGCGCCAGCGAGCGGATCGCGGCGCCCTCCCTGGCGAAGCCCGTCACCCGGTCTTTGAGGTAGGTGACACCCAGGCTGGTCGCCTTGCGCCGAAAGCCAATCAGGGCCGCATACGGATCGATCGTGCCGTCGTCGGGCGACAGCACGCCGCCTTCGATGTCCTCGTGGCGGATCGACGGGAATCGCCGGTGCAGCGCGTCCCTGTCGAGCAGGATCACGTTCGCGCCGTTGGCCTTCTGGCTGGCGGCGTTAGCCTCGATGATCTTCATGTCCTTCGCGGTCGATGCGAGGAACATATAGCCGTCGGGCCGGAAATTCACGCTGGGCGCATCACCCCCCACCGCCATGATCTTGGCGAAGTTTTGGTAGAAATAGAGCCCATACTGCGACATCTTCACGTTCTCGGGCACCGAGAAGAGCTGCCGCACGCCGCCCGAGGAACGCGGCGTGGCCGCCCATTCGTAGGTCGGGTCTGGCTCGATCACCAGGGTTGCTTTCCCGTGTCCCGCCAGGGCCAGGTGGTAGGCGATGCTGGATCCGACAATCCCGCCGCCGATGATCGCAAACTGATATTTCATGCGCTCCGCGATCTTCCCTCTCCGGACATGGGTTGGTACCGAGCCCGCGCTATTGCGGCACTCTCGGCGGCCTATCTCTCCAATACACCCGGAAGTGACGTTCGCACAGACATGACACCGACTATCCCTACGGCGCGGTCGCCCCGAAATACCGCTCGGCGTTTTCGTGCAGCACCTTGGCTAGTACGCTTTCGCTGTAGCCGAGCGCACGCCAGTGTTCAGCCATCTTCTCGTATTTCAGCACCGGATAGTCGCACCCGAACATGACTCGATCCTGCAGGCGCCGGCCAATCTCCTTCTTCAGTGCCGACGAAAGGTATTTTGGCGACCAGCCGTGCACCTCGTAGCTTACGTTCGCCTTGTGCAACAGGATGGCGAGCATGTCATCCTGCCAGGGAAAGGCCGGGCGGGCCGCCAGGATGCGCAACTCCGGAAACCGTGCCGCGACGATGTCGATATGCCGCGGATGCGCATGCTCCAGGACGATGCCCTTGCCGCCCGGGAAACCCTGGCCGATGCCGGTGAGGCCCGTATGAATCAGCACCGGGGCGCCGATGTCGATCGAATGCTTGTAGAACGGGTCCCAGATCGGGTCGCTGGGCGGGAAGCCCGGGTTCTGCTGGCCGACGATGCCGAAACCGATGAATCCCGCGTGCGCCGCACGGCCGCGCTCGAACTCGTCCAGCGCGAACTTGCCGACGCGCGGGTCCAGCGTGATCCAATGTCCGAAGATGACGTCACGGTTCTTCTTCTGGACATCATAGGCATAGTCATGCACATCGCGTATCTCATCGCGCTCCATCCACATGGTGATGGCAAGATCCAGGATGACGCGGACGTTGTTGCGCCGGAAATTGTCGGTCATTTCCTGCTCGGTCTCGATCGTCGCCTTCGTGTGCCAAATCCGCTCCTGGCTGGCGAGTTCCTCTTCGGTGCGGAACAGGTAGCCCCGCCTGGTGCTCCAGTGGGAATGGCAGTCGAAGATGCGCATCTGGCTGACCTCCGGGTTGAGCTTGGCGCTTCAGTTCTTCTTGAATCGGCGGTCGAGCAGCCGCCGGGGCTTTCCCTCGCGGCCGAGATTGGCAATCTCGACGAGACTGGCTTCCTCGACCAGCTCGACATCGACCTTCACACCCAGGTCGCTCTTCAGGCGACGCTCCAGGTGATCCTTGAGGCCGTCTCTGCTTCCGGCGTCCTTCCGCACCTCGACCCGCACGACCATATCGTCGCGCGGAACGCCGCCCGATTCATGTCGATCGACCACGCAGATCCACTGACCCGTGGTTCGCGCGTCGCTTTGCACGGCCGGTAAACAAGCCATGGGATACACGTTCACGCCGCGGAGCTTGATCATGTCGTCGCTGCGGCCGAGGAAGTGATCCATGCGACGGAACGTGCCGCCACAGGCGCACGGCTGTTCCGAGACGAGTCGTCCCAGATCGCGCAGATTGAAGCGGATGATCGGCGGAATGCGCCGGTGCAGAATGGTGACGACCAGGTTGCCAATCTGGCCGTTAGGCACCGGCTTGCCGGTTTCCGTATCGACAATCTCGAAGTAGCTGCAGTCTTCCATGAAATGCAGCCCGCTTTTATGCTGGCATTCGAAAGCGCCGAGACCCATCTCGTTGGTGCCGTAGTTGTCGTAGACCGGGCATCCCCACAGCTCTTCGATCTGCCGCCGCAAGGTGCCCTCGGTGTCAGGGCCCAGGAAGCTGCTGATGAATTTCGTCTTCAGCTCTCGCACGTCGCGTCCGAATTCCTCGCGATAGACTTTTGCGAGCTGGATCATGTACTCGGGGAAGCTGACCCACATGTTGGTGCCCCAATCCGCGGCCAACTCCATTTGCCGCCGCGAAGGCGTCACCACGCCGCTGCCGGTCGTGAGCGGCAGGACGCCCAGATAGTCGTGACAGGCCTTGTAGACGCACCAGCCCAGGTTCGCGAGCGAGCAGGTGGAAGGGATCTGCATTACGTCGCCCGGGCGCGCGCCTTGAATATAGAGGCCGCGAGCCTCGGTGATCCCGTTCATCTCCCACTCATACGGTCCGAACACGGTTGGTCGGGGCCGGCCCGTGGTGCCACCGCTGGTCTGCGCCTTCAGTGGATGTCCCGGACGCAGCGGCTGCGATAGGCCGTGAATCAATCCGAACGGCGGGTTCTCCACCTGGTCGGTCTTGATGTCTTCCGACGAAAAGGTCGGCAGCTTGACGATATCGCCGATGCTGCGGATGTCGCCGGGCTCCAGTCCCGCCGCGCTCCAGCGCCGACGATAGAAAGCATTCTTCCACCCTGCCGACACCGCTTCCAGGAAACGTTCGTTCTGCAGAGTGCGGATGCGATCCAACGGCCAGCGAAAGACCGTCCTATCGAATACATCGGGTACGGGATAGCGCCGGAACAATCCGTCCCAGTCAACCGAGTGATGATAGATCGGCAATTCAGATTTCATCGTTTCCTGCATTAGGACACCCTCTCCCTTGCGCGACCACTCACGCCGCGCCGTCGCGAGCCACTGGTCGCCGACGCGCCGCGTCGATCTACTCCGAAGCGAAGCCTATCGGAAGGAAGCCCCAGCCCTTTAAGCAGAAACCGCACCGCTTCGTTGCGCATGGTCGATTCCGCAACGCGGCCACGCAGATCCCAGCGCCGCATGATAAGCGCGCTCGGCAGCATCAGAACCATGCTGGCCACGACACGCCGATGGCCGAAATCCAGACCGGTAGCCGCGGCTGCGTCAGCCAGGATATTCTCGTACAACGCACGAAGCCGCGCGGCGTCCCGCAGGAACGGCTTCCGCTGCTTACGGTCGAGGCAATGCACCTCCTGGTACAAAAGTAGAAGATGGTCCTGAAGTTCGAAGGTCGCGTCAATCGTGGCGTCGAGCGCCAGGTACAGCTTCTCCAGGGCGTCCGTCGCCCCCAGCAGCGCCTGTTCGATGTGGCGTTCGTACACGCCGTAGACGTGGCTGCAGACGAGATACAGCAAGTCCGCCTTGTTATCGACGTAGTTGTAGACCGTTCCCTGCGACACGCCGGCGACCCGGGCTACTTCGTTCACCGTGCTGCTATTAAATCCTTTGCCCGAGAACACCTTGATCGCCGCGCGAACCAGTGCCGCGCGGCGCTTTTGCACGCGCCCCGCGTCCTTGACCGTGATGCCCTTCCGCCGTTTCATCGGCGCGCCGAGGAAGCCTCGCTCCCCCGCGACGGTTCGGCGCGGCGTTCGCGCCGTTCCAGCAGCATTGCCGACCATCCAGCCTCGATCTCTGCACGATCCGCGCCTTTGATTATAAAGACGAGGCGCGAGCGTCGCCCGGACTCCTTCAGGTGCGGGATCGGCACGGGCCGATGAAAGACATGATGCACGCCGTGGATAGCTGACGGGAGCTCGTTGTCAGAGAAATATACCACGCCCTTGACCCGGAGAAGCTGCTTCGACCAGCGGATCCTTACCCGCGTAAGCCAAGTCGAGAAGGTACGCCAGGGAAGGTTGACGTCGGCCCGAAGCACGAAGGATTCGATGCCATGCGAATGCGCTGGCGGCGATCCCACGAGCGTCGCATGCTCGCCCGCGTCGCGCCGCAGAGTGCGCAACCGGTCCACGGCGATCGCGCCATTCAATACCTTCTCGACCGGCGCACGCGGATTGAGGCCACCCAGCGTCAACTCTAGCCGGTCTATCTCCTCTGTCACCGCCAAGTCGGGCTTGGTGACCAAAAGCACGTCCGCAATCGCCACTTGCGCCGCGGCTTCCGGTTGGCTTGCGATCTGGCGTTCGCCGAACAAGGCGTCGACCGTGCAGACGACACCTTCAAGCCGGAACAGTCGCGACGCCACGGGATGGCCGATTACATATTCTACGAAAGTCACCGGGTCGGCGAGGCCACTCGCTTCGACGATGATCGAGTTCACAGGTGACGTACGCTGCGCCCGAGAATAGACGGACAGGAACTCCGCCTCGAAATTGGCGCTCAGCGAGCAGCAAAAGCATCCGCCCGCTACAACCGAAGTCCTGTCCCGCGGGTGCGCGACCAGGTCGCCGTCCAGGCCGACTTCCCCGTACTCATTGATCAGCACGGCGCTCTCTTGCATCGCGTCCTGCGCCAGCAGCGCGTTCACAAGCGTCGTCTTTCCGCTGCCGAGAAATCCGGTAATCACAAGCACCGGCAGTCGTTCATCCATCCTCGCGCCCCGAAAGAAGACCGCGCAACCCGGCCGCCACGATAACTTGCCTTCTTCGCGAATAGAAGCCGCCATTCTCCGGAAATAGATGCTGCGACGCAAAAAATGACTGGTCAGTCAATTTGTTCCTTGACACGCCGGGGGCCGGGTCTGAAAGTTCCCATGCTGGCACACGCGATGTGCCATGCGACGGAGCATGTACTTGCGCGCAATCGACGTTCACGTGCATCCGATGACGCAGAACTACATTGTAGCGCTCGGCGACTTCATCGCCGCGCAGGAACGCCTGTTCCGCGTCAAGCTGCAGCCCAAGACCAACGAGGAAATGGCCGAGGATTTCCGACGCGAGGACATTCGCGCTATCGTCATTGCGTGGGACGCGCAGAGCACGATGGGCGGCGGCGTCATTCCCAACGACACGGTCGCGCAGCTTACCCAGGAGTTTCCCGACGTCTTTCTGCCTGGCTGGGCAATGGTCGATCCGTGGAAGGGCGAACTTGCGCTAAAGGAGCTTGAACGCGCGATCACGTCCCTCGGCATGCTTGGGGCAAAGTGGCATCCGCCGATCCAGGCTTTCCACGTGAACGACCATCGATTCTATCCGTTCTGGGACCTTTGCCAGGCTCTGGACGCGCCGGTCCTGATCCATACGGGGATGACCGGCGTGGGCCAAGGGATGCCCGGCGGCGGCGGGGTGAAGAACAAGTACGGCCGGCCCTTTCCGCATCTCGACGACCTGGCCGCCGATTTCCCGCGCCTGACGATCATCGCCGCCCATTCCGGCTGGCCCTGGTCGGAAGAACTGATCGCGGTCGCGCTGCACAAGCCAAACGTTTTCATCGAAGTGTCCGGCTATCGCCCCCGCTACCTGCCAGCGGCGCTGAAGCACGAGATCAGCCGGCGCTTGCAGGACAAGGTGATGTTCGGCTCTGATTATCCCGCTTTGTCTCCAGTTCAATGCCTCGACGAATTGGAAATGGAGGGATTCAAGACAGAGATCATCGAGAAGCTGTTTCGCAGCAACGCCATTCATGCGCTGAAGCTGGACAAGCGATGCCCGAAAGCGATCAGAGATTAGGGGAGCGCGGCGAGGTGAGCGTGGACTATCAGCGGTATTCGCGGTTTCTCATAAAGCGGAACGGGCGCATCCTCCGCGTGTCCCTCAATCGCCCCGAGGCGCTGAACGCGATCGATGGGCAGACACATCTGGAATTGACCACGATCTTCCGCGATATCCAGGAGGATCCGGAGACGGATGTTGTCATCCTGACCGGCGAGGGAAAGGCCTTTAGCGCCGGCGGCGACGTGGAATGGCTCAGCGATCTCGTGCGTCGTGGCGTCTCGCCCGACATGGGACACGTGAAGCAGATCGTCTACAGCCTGCTGGAGCTGGAAAAGCCCGTGATCGCCCGGATCCCGGGCGTCTGCGTCGGCCTGGGGGCGACCATCGCGCTGTTTTCCGACATTATCATTGCGTCGGAAAACGCGCGCTTCGGCGACCCGCACGTTAAGGTGGGTGCCGTGGCCGGCGATGGCGGCGCGGTCATCTGGCCCCAGCTCATCGGCTTCGCGCGCGCCAAGCAGTATCTGCTTACCGGCGACATCATGACGGCCCAGGAGGCCGAGCGCATCGGCCTGATTAACAAGGTCGTCCCGCGGGACAGGCTGGACGAGGAGGTCGAGCGGACCGCCCTGCAGCTGGTCAACGGCGCTACGCACGCGATTCGCTGGACCAAGCTTGCAATAAACACGGGACTGCGCCAGCTCGCGCACTCGATCATGGAAAGCTGCGTGCCCAACGAGATGCTGTCGATGAAGCTCGACGATCACCTGGAGGCGCTGAGCGCATTCCGGGAGAAGCGCACGCCCCGATTCGCCTTCAGGCAAACGAGCTAGAGCAAAGGCGGAAGAACCGCCCCATCAGACAATGAGGAGGAGACGACCATGAAGTGGCAGAATTCAGCCTTGGCCGCGGTATTGCTGGCAGTGGGACTTGCCGCAGCGCCTCAGATCGGAATAGCGGCGGAAACTCTCAAGCTGGGGCTGTCGTTGCCGTTGTCGGGCAACGGCTCGACCTGGGGCCTCGGCATGAAATGGGCCGCGGAGGCCGCCGCCAAGCAGATCAACAGCGGGGGCGGCATTAAGGCGGACGGTAAAATCTACACGCTGGAAGTGCTCGCCTACGACAATAAATACAATACCGCCGACGGGACAAAAGTGGCCCAGACCTTGTTCTCGCGCGACAACGTGGATTTCGTCGTCGGCGTCATGGGTACCGGCCCGACCCAAGCGTTGCAGGCAATCGCCGAGCGCCGTGACAAGCTGATCTTCACCACGGCCTGGGGGCGCAATGTCAAGGGCCCCGAGCATCCCCTGACCTTCACTCAGGCCCATACGAGCTCGGAGTCGATGCCCGAGCTGTTCGGCTATATCAAGAAAGAGCATCCGAATGCCAAGACGGTCGCGCTGATCAACCCCAATGACGCCACGGGCAAGGCGGTCGAAGCCGACGCACGTGCCTTCTGGTCGAAGATCGGCATGAACGTAGTGATGAGCGACTTCTTCGAGCGCGACACGACCGCGTTCCAATCGGTCGCCACAAAGATCGTCCAGGCCAAGCCCGACATCGTCGACGCTTCCAGCGGTCCGCCGGACATCGCAGGGCAGATCTTCAAAGAGCTGCGCACCCAAGGCTGGAAGGGGATCCAGGTCATCGCAGCTGGTGGCAGCGCCGCTACCCTGACCAAGACGGCCGGCGAGGCCGCCGACGGCACTTATATGGGCTTGGTGGTCGATTTCGCGTCGCCGGCTGCGACCGAGACGCAGCGCCGTCTCAACGGCGAGGCGGAGAAAGTGCTGGGCGAGCCGCTGAATCCGGTGCATGTCAGCACCTGGGACGCAACAATGGCGCTCAAGGCCGGCATCGAGAAGGCCAACAGCCTCGACCCGAAGAAGGTGGCGGACGCGCTGCGCACGGTGGTATTCGAATCCTCGTATGGGCCAGCCGCATTCGGCGGAGCAGAAACCTACGGAATTGCCGAGCAGATCCTTGTCCCCGTGACGGTTGCCGCCGTGCGCAACGGCAAAATCGTCGAGTTGGCGCGGGTGAAGCCAAAGGAGCTTGAAGAGCGGTTAAAGGTCAAGCAATAGGACGAGTCGGCGGGCGCGCCTCTATCAGTCGCGCGCCCGCCGAACTGCGTAGCTGACGCCGATGGCGCTCTACGCACAGCTTTTCCTTAACACCGTCCAGATCGGGTCGGTGTATATGCTGTTCTCGCTCGGGCTCACCATCATATTCGGCGTGATGCGGGTGGTGAACTTCGCCCATGGCGAATTGTTCGCCGCAGCGGCGCTCCTCGTCGCGGCGCTGGTCCCTGCAGCCACGGCACATCTGGGCGTGCCTATCGTCATTTCCTATGCCCTAAGCATCGTGGCGGCGATGGTCGCGGTCTCCCTGCTGGGAGCCGTCCTGTATCAGTTCGGCTTCCGCCTGTACCTGCGCGACATGACTGGCTCATTCATCCTGTCCCTCGGATTCTTGTTGTTGCTCCAGGGCGTGCTGGTCGAGATCTTCACTGGCGTTCCACGCGTGGTGCCGCCGATTTCCGAGGAGACGATGGTATTCCTCGGCGGACGTGTCACCGTGCAGCGGCTCGTCACCTGCGCAGCAGCACTGGTCCTAGCCACCTCGGTCATCGGCCTCATCAAGTACACCAACCTCGGCATGGCCTTGCGCGCGGTGTCGGAGGACTATGAGGCTGCAATGCTACAGGGCATCAAATATGGCCGTATTGCCTTTGTCGGCTTCCTGGTGGGTGTAAATCTGGCGGCGGCTGCAGGCTGCCTGATCGCGCCGCTCTTCACCGTCACCCCGTTTATGGGAGCGGACTATCTGGTCCGCGCTTTTATCATTGTGATCATAGGAGGCCTGGGCAGCATTTCCGGCACAGTGCTGGCTAGTTTCGTCGTAGCCCTGCTCGATACTCTCGGAGGCTTCTATTTCGATCCCACCACCACCACCATCGCAATGTTCGCGCTGGTCATGCTTCTGCTGGTCCTGCGGCCTCAGGGCTTGATGGGACGGAGCGATTGATGAACGCGCGCACGTCATCGACCGCTCTCGTCGTCCTCGCCGCCGCGATCCTCGGTTATGCAGCCTACCGCCCGACCAGCTTCGCGGTGACGGTTGTCACCTGGATCACGGTACGGTCGATTGTCGCCGCTAGCATGCGCTTCGTCATGCTGATTGGCGAGATCAACGTGGCCAGCATCGGTTTCGTTGGCATGGGGGCCTATGCCTCGGGCCTGGCGACGGCGAGCTGGCACTGGCCGATACTGGCGGCACTCCTGCTGGGCGCGGTAGTAGCGGCCGCGAGCGCCGCTGTCTTTGGTTTTATCACCCTCCGCACGCGGGGCGCCTATTTCCTTCTGGTGGGCTTCTCCTTCACGGAAGTCATGCGCCTCCTCTATACCCAGGTCGAGGCGATCGGCGGCAACGATGGAATCGTGGGCATATTTCCGCCGACGTGGCTGGACCGCTGGTTCCCGGCGCTGCTGATCGGGACCGGGATGACCGTTCTGTACGTGCTGTACCGGATCGAACGCTCGATGCTCGGCAAACTGTTTCTTGCCGTCCGCGGAAACGAACGGATCGTCGAGGCGGCGGGCATCAGTGTGCTTGGCGTCAAGACTCTCTGCCTGGTGATCGCGTCGTTCATGGTCGGGATCGCCGGCGGGCTGCATGCGCATGCCGCCAATGTCATCAGTCCCGGAGATTTCGGTTTTGTCGTCGCGGCCATGGTGCTGGCCTATGTGAAGATCGGAGGCGAAGGTCATATACTGGGCGCGGTCATCGGCGCCACGGTGTTGACAATCGTCGAGCAATACCTGCGCGGTTTCGGCGCGCTGGAGCACGCGCTGTTCGGTGCCGCCATCGTCGCTGCCATGCTGTTCTTCGCTGAAGGGCTGTGGGGCCTGGTCCACCGCATTCTCGATCATGTTGCCATTCCGCCGGCAGCCGCGCGGAAGCCACAATAGCCATGGTGGGCGAACACGCACGGGAGCACGCGGTGGTGTTGCAGGCCGACGGCTTGGTCCGCCGATTCGGCGGCCTCACCGCGGTAAATGGGGTGAGCTTTCGCCTGTATGCCGGCGAAATCCTCGGCCTGATCGGGCCGAACGGCGCTGGCAAAAGCACGACTTTCGACCTGATAAGCGGATTTCGTCGACCCAATGCCGGAATGCTCGCGCTGTTCGGCGAAGACATGACAGGTCGCAGTCCAAGCCAGATCAGCCGCAAGGGGCTGGTGCGCACTTTCCAGCACAAGAGCTTCATTCCGGACATGACTGTCTACGACAACGTGCTAGTCGGCACGATGAAATCGTTTGCGCCGGCCGAGCGCGACCGCCGCGTGCGCCGAACCGCCGAGTTGCTCGGGCTTTCGGACACGGTGGACGTGCTCGCGCGCGATCTGCCGCATGGCCGCCAGCGCCTTCTCAGCATTGCGATCGCAGTGGCCTCGCGGCCAAAAATCCTGTGTCTGGACGAGCCCTTGACCGGTTTGAATGCAACTGAAGTGGTAGGCGCCCTGCGCATTATCCGCGAGCTTGCGCAAAACCTGCCCGCTTCGATCCTTTTTGTCGAACACAACATGCGGGCGGTCATGTCGCTGTGTGGTCGCATCATCGTGCTGCACCACGGCGAGCTGCTTGCCGAAGGTACTCCCGCGGAGGTGGCGGAGAATCCCAAGGTGATCGAGGCCTATCTTGGAAAGGCCAAGTGATGGAGCCGATCCTTAGCGTCGACGGCCTCTCGGTCGATTACGGAAGGGTCCGCGCCGTCACTGACGTGACGCTGTCGGTCGGTCGTGGATCTATCGCGACGATGATCGGTTCGAACGGCGCGGGAAAGACCACAGTCTTGAAGGCAGTCGTCGGCCTGGTGAAGTCGCAGGCCCGGTCGATCCGCTTTGACGGGCAGGACATCCATGGCCGCGAGACCGATCGCATTGTGGCCGCGGGCATCGCCGTCGTACCGGAAGGCCGCCGCCTGTTCAGTCACATGACTATCCGCGAGAACCTTGTCCTAGGGGCCTATCTCAATGCCGACGCCCGCCAGATCCATCGCAAGATGGAAGAGGTGATCGCCCATTTTCCGGTTCTGGGCGAGCGGATGGCTATGCGTGCATCGAGTCTCAGCGGCGGCCAGCAGCAGATGCTGGCAGTGGCCCGAGCATTGATGAGCCATCCTAAGCTGTTGATTCTCGACGAGCCATCCATCGGCCTTGCTCCTGTGGTGGTCGACAAGATCATGGAGATCATCAACGTCGTGAACGGCAAAGGCGTCAGCATCTTGCTGGTGGAGCAGAACGCCAACATGGCGTTGCAGGTCGCACAAAAGGCCTATGTGCTCCAGGAGGGAACTGTCGTGCTGGAGGGGCCGGCCGCCGAGCTGGCGAAGAACGATTTCGTAAGATCAGCCTATCTCGGCATTTGAAGTGGCGGTGCGATGTTGTACTGGCGCTAGTCCCCTTCTGAAGGCCCGTTCGTATTGATGCGCGGCGCTGCGTGTGCTGATGTCGTGTAGGTAGTCAACCGGAGCCCAGCTTCGTTACAACCGAGTTCCCGAAGCGCGGCAAGCGCTACGCTAGCTGATAGGCGGAGTCTGATCGCACGCTCGGCCGCGGTCCGGCTCAGATCTTCACGCCGTGCTTCAGCGACCGCCAGATCTCGCTGCGCAGTTCAACGAAAGCCGGGCTTGCCTTCACGTCCTCGTTGCGCGGCCGGGCAAAGGGAACCTGAAGCACCCGTTCAATGCGGGCGGGACGGGGGGTGAAGATGAGCACCCGGTCGGCGAGGTATATCGCCTCTTCGATCGAGTGGGTCACGAACAGCACCGTCTTGCGCTCGCGCTGCCATATCGCCAGCAACTCGTCCTGCAGCAGATCGCGGGTCTGCACGTCGAGCGCGCCGAACGGCTCGTCCATCAGCAGGACCTCCGGCTCGATCGCCAACGCCCGCGCAATGCCCACCCGCTGCTGCATGCCGCCAGAGAGCTGGTGCGGATAGGCGTTTTCGAACCCGACCAGGCCGACCCGCTCGATCCACCGGAGCGCCCGCGCACGGCGCTCCGCGCGCGGAATATCCGCCATCTCGAGACCGAACTCGACATTGCCCAGCGCCGTTCGCCAGGGAAACAGGTCGAAACTCTGGAACACCATGCCGCGGCCGTGGCCGGGACCTTGGACCGGCTGACCGTTGATGCGGACCTTGCCGCTGTCCGGCGCGATGAGCCCGTCGACGATGCGCAGAAAGGTGGACTTGCCGCAACCGCTGGGTCCGACGATCGCCACGAACTCCAGGTCGGCGACCGCGAAGGAAACGTCGTCAAGGACGCGTACGACGTCCTCGCGGCCGCGTAGAAAAGACTTGGTGAGATGGCTGACCTCCAGCTTCGGCTGCGGCACGCCTCATCCCCCGAGTTCGGAGGCCGCCTGTTGCGCCAGCGACGTCTCCACCACCTGCTCGGGCTTGACCTTGCCCTGGATCGCCTCGGCTTCGCGATAGACCGGCATCAGATCGTTCCAGTATTCCATCTTCATCTCGATGGTGGACGGCCACGCCTTGATGTTCTTGCTGAGACCTTCCCAAACCGGCTTCAGGCTGTCGTCCGTGGACTTGTCGGCATCCTTCAGCGTGACGTGCTTGCGGTAGGCTGCCGTGTACCATGCCGAGTCGGCGTTGGCTTTCCGGAAGGCGGTCATCTGCGCCTTGATCAAGTCGATCACCGCGCGTTCGTTCTCCTTCTTCTTCAGCCACGCGCCGCTGCAGGCCCAGATCTCATTGATCCAGGCTTTGTATTCAGTCCAGGGCTCCAGCAGGATCTTGAAGTTGCCCTTCTTCTGCATTTCGGCCGCCTGGTCGAAATGGACCGGTACCGCCGCCACGCGCCCGGACATCAGCGCCTGCATGCGCGCGCCGGAGCCACCGATCTCCACCAGGTTGACCTTCTTCAGGTCCACGCCACGCTTCAGTAGCGGGCCCACCAGCATCACATGCGTGATGTCTCCCTTGCCGTTGATCGCGACGACATTCTCCGGCTTCTCCAGGTCCTTGAACTCGCGCACCTTGTCGGCATTGGCGACGAACACCAGGCTGGTATGCATGTACCAGAGGCTGACAATCTTGAGATCCGCGCCGGATTCGACGGCGCTCATCACCGTGATCGAATCCGTTTCGCCGATGTCGACCGCGCCGGCAATCAGCGTTTGCGTCAAGGTCCGGATCTGGTCCATGCGCTGGAAGCTGGGCGCGTAACCCATGGTCGGCATGATATCCAGCAACGCGGCCGTGCTCGGCACGTGAATGCCCAGCGCGAAGCCAAGCAGGTTCGCCTTGATCGGCTTGCCCGACTGGGCCCAGGCGGGCGCAAGCGGCAACATTCCAGCCGCCCCGGCGGTCCGGAGGGCATGGCGTCGTGTCAGCAGCATCGTTTCCTCCCTCGTTTCTTTTGGTCAGTTCTGTTGCGTCTTGGCTAACCCCATCCGTTCGTCGTACCACGGCGCAAGCTTGCGCCCGCCTATCCGCAAGAGCTCGTTCGCGGCGATGCTCACGAGCATCAGCGTCACCAGCAAGGCCAGCAGCGGTGCAGTGGAAGGCGCATAGCCTGCTCGGTAGATCATCCCGCCATAGCCCAGGATGATGAACATCTCGGCCACGACCATCGCGCGGATGGCATGCACCAGGCCGATGCGCATCGCCGTGACGATATAGGGATAGAGCGCGGGCAGCAGGATCGACCAGAACGCGCGCAGGGCACCCGCACCGAACGACCGGCCCACGTCGATATAGCGCGGCTCCACACCGCGCGCCCCGTGATAGACCGTCAGCATGACGTACCAGACCGATGCGACGAACACGATCGCCACCCGGAACCAGAAGCCGGTCCCAAAGACGACCACGAACAGCGGCACGAGGGCGGCTACCGAGATGACCACGAACATGCTGAGCCAGGGATGGAACAGCCCGTCGCAGATTCGCGACCGACCCATTGCTATGCCCAGCGGCAAACCGATCAGGCAGGCAAGCGCAAAACCCACGATCATCTGTCGAAGCGATCCGGCCAGCTCCACAAAGATCTGGCCCTGGCGCGCCATCTGCATGAACTCGACGAGCGCCACGGAAGGCGGCGCGAACAGGCCGGCGCCGGCGACGCGGCCGATCAGTTCCCAGAGCGCCAGGGCCACGACGATACCGACCAGATTGTAGCCCAGTCGCTTCATGACCGTTGGACGTGCCAGGGCAGCAGGCGGGATTCGAGCGTCTTCAATCCTTCCTGCGCGGCGAGGCCGAGCAGGCACAGCAACAGGATGAGGGATAGCAGCCCCGGCATGTCGAAGCGCTGCGCCTGGTGCTTCATCAGGGCGCCAAGGTTCACCGCCGCCAGGAACAGCTCGGCGGTGATCATGGCATTGATCGCCCGCACCAGGCCGACGCGCAGCCCGGTGAACACGAACGGCAGCGACGCGGGCAGCATGACCCTGGTCAGCAATCGCATGCGTCCGGCGCCGAAGGATCGGCCGACCGCCAACAGCGCCGGGTCGACATTGCGTGCGCCCGCCGTCACGGTGACCAGGATCTCGAAAAACGACATCAGGAAGACCAGGGCCACGCGCGCCTCGAAAAACAAACCGAACCAGATCACCAGGAACGGCACCATGGCCACCGGCGGCACGGCGTAGATCGCGCTCGTCACCGGGTCCAGCATGGCCGCCACGACGGGGCTGCGGCCGATCGCGAAGCCGAGCGGGACCGCCACGATGACCGCCAGGGCGAAGCCGACCACCAAGTGGGCCAGCGAGCCCAGCAGAGCCATCGGCAGCACGCCGCTGGCGAAATCGCGCGCAAGTCGAGCTAACACCGCCGAGGGCGGCGCGAAGAGCACGCCCGATACGCCCTGGGCCGCGAACTCCCACAGTGCGAATCCGCCCAACAGCGACGCGGCCATCAGCGGTGCAATACCCAGCGCGCGCTTCATGCGGCCTCCGCTAGATGGGGCCGCAGCAACTCCAACAGCGGCTGAATCGTGGGCAGGCGTTCGATCTCGTCGACGACCTTGACCAGAGCATCGGCAGGACCGGCGCCAAGCACCGGCGCCGCCAGGGCGCGGAACTTCGCCCGGGTGGATCGGGAATCGGCGCGCGGCGGGTTGGGCGATTCGAGCGTCACGCGCCCACCGTCGTCGAACGTGACGACGATGTTGTGCGGCCAGCGCGCCGGATACGCGCGATCGAGCGCGGGGTCGTGGCGGACGTGCACCCGCCCCGTCAATGCGCGCGCCCGGTCGTCGATGTTTTCGAAGTTGCGCGGCAGGATGTCGCGGCCAAGCAGCGCCATGGCGGCGGCGAGCTGGTGGCTCAGGATCTCCTCCGCGCGTCCCCGCGGCGCCGGACGGTCCGCAACGTCGATCGACTGGCGGAAGGTCGAAATCTCGACCGACTTGACCTTGCCATGGTCGAGCTTTGCCGCGCGCAGTACCTCGACCGGGCCGTGGGTGAAGCGGCACGAAGCGTAGGGCTTCAGCGAAGTGTCGGCGAATTCCCAGCGTGTTCCCAGCCCGTCGGTCAGTCGTTCCGGGGTGGTTCCCGCCATCACCCGCAGGATACCCCACCGGCCGTCGAGCACGCCGCGCGGCCCGGACAGCCCGGCGGCGGCCATCTCGGCTGCCATCACGCCCAGCTCGGCGCCACGCGCGCCGTTAAGCGCGGTGTCGAGCATCGACCCGTCGTGCTGGTACTGCCGGATCCCGATGGATGCCTCGCCGGCAAGGCCGAGTGCGGCGCCTGCCGCAGGGCCGTCCAGCCCCCGTGCGCGCGCGGCGGCAGCGGCAGCGCCAAACGGCGCGCTGGTCCCGGTGCTGTGGAAGCCGGCGCCGTAGTGCTTCGCGCCCAGGGCCGCCGCGACGCGCGTCGCGGTCTCGTATCCGGCCAGCAGGGATTCCAGGAGCACGCGCCCGGACGCCCTTGCGGCCTCGGCCGCCGCCAATGCGCCGGCCACGACCGCGGAACCGGGATGCGCGGGCCCGGCCTCGTGCGTGTCGTCGAAGGCCTGCAATCGCGCGTGCAGCGCATTGAGGAACGCGGCCTTGGGCGCGGGCAGGCGCAATGCCTTGCCGATCACCCCGGCCTCGGCGATACCGCCCCAGCGGCGCACCACCCCAACCACCGCCATCGCCTGGGGCTCGGCCAAGCCGGAGCAGGCCACGCCGATCGTGTCAAGCAGGTGATCTTTCGCCTTGGCGACCAACGCATCGGGTGCCGCATCCAACCGCACTGACGCAGCGAAGACGCCAAGCGTTTCGCTGGCCGTGGTCATGCGGCGGCCTTCTGGCGCTGCCTTGCACCGATTGCCGGCAATTTTGCCATCAGGTTGCCGCCGCGATCGATCGCGGCCACGGCGCCGGGGCCGATGACGACGGTCGATTCCGATTCCTCGATGACCGCAGGCCCGCGCAGCGCCTTGCCGGGGGCGAGCGCAAACCGGTCGTAGACCGGGCAATCCAGGAACCGGCCCGCGGCGGGAAAATAGACCGGTCGCGAGCCCTTGCGCGCGACGCGGCCGGTGACATCGACCGGAGCGATTCGCAGGCTCGAGCGTGGACCGGTCACGCTGACCCGCCAGCTCACCACCTCGACCGGCGCGTCCGGATTCAGCCTGTAGTAGCGCGCGCGGTAGGCGGCGATGAAATCCCGATGCAGGCGTCGCAACCCCTCGCGTGTCAGGGGCTTGGGTGGCAGCGGGACGGACAGCGAATAGCTCTGCCCGGCAAAGCGGATGCCCGCACTACGATGCACCTTGCAGGCGCTGCCCGGCACGCCGGCGGCGCCGACCATATCGGCCGCCTCGCCCTCCAGCTCGCGCAGGATGCGGTTGGCGCGGTCGGGATCCACCGCCTCGATCGGCGCGATGTCGGCCCGCATGCGCTCGAACGCCGCCGGCGCGGTCAGGAATCCGAGGGCGGACATCACCCCTGCGCGCAGCGGATACATCACGCGGCGGATACCCAGCGCCGCCGCCACGTGCGCGGCATGCACGGGGCCGGCGCCGCCATAGGCGAACAAGGTGTAGTCGCGCGGATCCTTGCCGCGTTCCAGGCAGTGCACCTTGGCCGCGCGCGCCATGTTGTCGTTGACCACGGCATGGATGCCCCAGGCCGCGCGCGTCAGGTCGATGCCCAGCGGCTCGGCGACATGCCGGCGGATCGCCTGGGCGGCGCGCTCGCGGTCAAGCTTCATCGCACCGCCCAGGAAGAAATCGGCATCGAGATAGCCGAGATGCAAGTCGGCATCGGTCACGGTCGGACGATCGCCGCCCAGCGCATAGCAGGCGGGGCCCGGGTCGGCGGCGGCGCTTTCCGGACCCACACGCAAGAGCGACAACTCATCCACTTGAGCGATCGAGCCCCCGCCCGCACCGATCTCGATCATCTCGATCACCGGCACCTTGATCGGCAGGCCGCTGCCCTTGGCGAAGCGGTGCACCCGCGCCACTTCGAATTGGTCGGCGCGCTCGGGCTTGCCATCGTCGATCACGCAGATCTTGGCGGTCGTGCCGCCCATGTCGAAGGCGATGAGATCCTTGACCCCGGCGGCCGCGCCGAAGGACGAGGCCGCCAGCGCTCCGCCCGCCGGACCGGATTCGACCAACCGCACCGGATAGCGCAACGCCGCTGCGCGGCCGATCATTCCGGCATCCGACCCGATCAGCAGCGGATCGGCGTTCACGCCGGCGGAACGCAAGCCGTCCGCCAATCGGTCGAGATAGGACCGGACCACGGGCTGCACGTAGGCGTTCGCAACCGCGGTGCTGGCGCGCTCGTATTCCCGAATGTCCGGCATCACGTCGCTGGACAGCGACACGGCGAGATGCGGCGCAATCCGGCGCAGTTCCTCGGCGACAGCACGCTCATGCGCGGGATTGCGAAACCCGTGCAACAAGCATACGGCCACTGCACTGATGTCCTCGCGCCGCAGGCCGCCGACGATATCCGCCAGCTCCCCAAGGGCCAGCGGCGTGACCACCGCACCGTCGGCGGCGATGCGTTCGGTCACCTCGAACACCAACCGGCGCGGCACCAGGGGCTCGGGCACCTGCAGGTCGATGTCGAAGATGTCGTAGCGGCTTTCGCGCGCCATCTGCAGCAGGTCGCGGAACCCGCGCGACACGATGAGCGCGGTGCGCGCGCCGCGCCGTTCGATCAGCGCGTTGGTGGCGAGCGTCGTGCCGTGCACGACCTTTCGGATCGCGGCGCCATCGAGCTTGTGGCGGGCAAGCAGGTCGTCGATCCCGCGCAGCACGCCGGCCGCGAGGTCGCGGTAGTCCGTCAGCACCTTGCCGACCAGCATCCGGCCGCTGGCGCGATCGTGCAGCGCAAGATCGGTGAAGGTACCGCCGATATCGACGCCGAGTTCCATCCCGGCTGCGCGGGTCGCTGCATGCTTACTCCGCGGCACGGCGCAGCTCCGGTACTTCACCATAGTCGCGCTGGGCCGCGGCGCGGGTCACCAGCCCGTCCGCGATGTCGCGCGCCAGCGCCTCGCGGTCGCGCAGGTCAGGCGCATACATGCCGCCCGAACCTGGCACCTCGAGCCTAAGCACGTCGCCGCGGCTGAGGATCAGCGGCAGCTTGTCCGGCACCGGCTTGCCGTTGAGGAACAGCCCGCCCGGGGCACCCATTGCCCCCCCGCGCAGTCCGCGCGGCGCCGTCGACAGCTTGCCGTGTTCCGCGCGCAGGGTGATTGGCTGATCGGATACCGATTCGATCTCGTAGACTTGGCCGCATCCCCCGCGATAGCGCCCTGCCCCGCCCGAATCCGGGCGCAGCGCACGCTGGCGGACCCTCACAGGCAATCCCTGCTCCAGCACCTCCACCGGCATGTTGGAAGAGTTGGCCGGGAAGCTCATGCAGTGCAGCCCGTCATGCCCGGCGCGCGCGCCCATGCCGCCCATCACGAACATCAGGTCGGAGAACGGCGCGCCGCTGCTGTCGCGGCCGGACAGGTAGACCAGGAACTTGTTGCCCGACTCCGCCAGCATCCGGTCCGGCACCGAATCCGACAGGGCATTGAGGATCGCGATCGGGATGTAGTGGCCGCTGCTCGGCTTCATCTTCACGGGCGCGGGAAAGCGCGGGTTCAGGAACGATCCCTCGGGCGCCTTGACCGCGATCGGGGCAAAGGTGCCCTCGTTGTTCGGCAAGGCGGGGGCGGCCAGGCACTTCATGGTGTAGGTGGCCCAGACGTTCGTATACACCCAGGTGCAATTGATCCCCAGGGCGGATTGCGGCGAGCTGCCGGCGAAATCGATTGCGACCTTCCCCCCGCGGGCCTCGACCTTGGCGCGGATCAGCAGCGGCTTGTCGAAGCCGTCCACCGTCGTCTCGCCTTCGTAGGTCCCGTCGGGAATGGTCCTGGCCAGGGCCTGGCGCATGGTGCGTGCGGAGCGCTCGCGGATCGTAGCGCCAAGGTCTTCCAGGTCGCGCAGGTCGTGAAGGTCGAGGAACTCGGACAGCTTGCGTTTCATGACCGCACAACCCGCGGCCAGCGCGCGCACATCGCCGGCTACCTGGCGCGGCACGCGCACGTTGGCCTCGAGCATCGCGAACAAAGTCGGGTTCTCGCGACCGCGCTCGAGGATCTTCAGCGGCGGGATGATCAGGCCTTCCTCGTAGACCTCGCGCGGCGCGCCGGACAGCGATCCGCCGATATCCGCCATGTGCGCCATGCACTCGGCGAAGGCGACCAGCCGGCCGCGATGGAACAGCGGCGCCACGATCGCGATGTCGTTCAGGTGGCCCATGATCCACCAGGGATTGTTGGTGGCCACCATGTCGCCTGGGCGGAAGCTTTCGGCCGGATAGTGTTTCAGCACCTCCTTGACGGCGATCGAGATGGTGCCGGTCTTGGACGCGACGCTGACATCCGCCGCCAGAAGCCTTCCCTTGGGGTCGAGCAGCAGCGAGCCGAAATCGCGCCCCTCGGTCACGACCTTGGACATCGAGGTGCGCACGATCGCATAGGCCGCCTCGTCGACGACCAGCACGAGCCTGTTCCAGAGAATCTCCAGGTCGATGGGATCGAAGACGCGACGCCGCGCAGCCTTCATACGGGGATCTCGATGTCCAGCAGCGGCGCGTGCTGCTGCGCGCCGTAAACATCGGTGTCGCCGATGTCGCCCGACGCGATCAGCCTGGGCAGGGTGGCCTTGAACGCGTTGCCAGCCGGATACTCGGTGAACAGCACGTCCTCCGGCCGCACCTTGTACAGGCGCGCGAACAGCGCCGGGCAGAGGATGCCGGTCTTGCGCACGCGCTCGAACAGCGCGCGGTCGTCGAACACCACGTCGATGGTGACCTCGAACGGACCCGCGTTCTTGCTCTTGCACGCCTTGGCGATGTCGCGGATACGGGCCATGGTCACACCGTCTCGTATTCGATCGGGAACGGGGCGCAGGGATCGTCGATCGCCACGGTATGGAACACCGAGAAGCGATAGGCCGGCGCCGTTTCGATGTCCGACGGCGAATAGGGGAACGCCATGTTGCCCTCCTTGCACAGCCGCCCGGGGAAATCGACGTGCAGCATCTGCACGCGCGCGATGGCCAGCACGGCATTTGCCATCTCCTGGTTCTCGGCGATCACCTCGACGACGAATCCCAACTCGTGCGACTGCGTTTGCGCCACGGGCTCCCAGGCCGACATGACGCCGTTGGCGCCATAGGTGCGGATCACCAGCTTGTACTTGTCCGGCGTCACGCCGAAGGCCTCGGCCTTGACGGCCACGTTCTCGCGCACCGACACCAGGAAATCGTCGATCGTCGAGATGAGCAGCGGGTCGCGCGTGCCGCAGATCGTGATCGCGCGATAGCCGACCAACTCCGCGCCTTCCAGCTTCACGGTGTAAGGCTGCTGCGTCCAGCGCATGCCGCTGACGCGCACCGCGCGATCGCTGACAGCCTCGAAGGTGCAGTCCGACGTATCGAGCAATCCGCCCGGCTCGATGTGGAAGCAGGGGCTGGAGTTCTCGTGCAGGCTGTGGTTGGCGACCGAGAAGGGTGTGCACAGGCGGATCGGGTTCATCGCCTCCAGCACCACGCCGCTGCGGTCCACGCTGGTCAAGAGGCAGTCGTGCCCCTTGGGCAGCGCGGCCGTGGCGCCGCATTCCAGCATCTTGCCGGCATACCATGCGGGCGCCGGCGGCAACTGGGCGCGCGTGGCACAGCCCGCCCAGGGCGCTGGGTCGCTCGACCGGCCGGCCAGCACGACGTCCGCGCCTTCGTCGAGCGCGCGTTGGAACGGTTCCGGGCCCATCATGCCAACGATGCGGGTTGCCCGGTCGATCGTCTTGTCGTCGAGCGGCTGCACGTTTCGCAGCGCCTTGACGCGGTCCTTGCGCAATTGCTCCTTCACCCATGCCTTGTCCTGCTCGGCGTGGATCAGGGCCAGGCGGAAATGCAGCCCATCCTCGCGCGCGATCTCGCGCACGATGGCGGCGACCGTCTGCAGGTGCGGCTCGCCGCCCGCGCCGCCGCAACTGCCGATCACCATGGGAATGCGCTGCTTGCGCGCGGCGCGCAGCATCAGGCGCAGGTCGCGCTTCATCGCCATGCGCGAGTTCACGCACTTGCCGGAACCGAGGTAGTAGGGCCCGGGATCGGTCGATCCGCCGTCGACGCCGATCATGTGCGGCTCGCGCGCCATGCCGGCGTCGAGCGAGGCTTCCGGGAAACCGTAGCCGAGCAAGCCACTGGTCGACAGCAGCCGGTATTCCTGCATCGCGTTCCCTCCCGATCGCGTATCGGTCCGGGGCCGGTTGCTCGCGCGGCATTGCCATCGCCGCCCGAGCTTTGCGGAAGAATTTTCTTGTGCCTGCCCCTAGCTTCACGCTACCTGTATAGACAACCATACGTCAAGCACCATGCCGGTACCGACGACACCTTTGTACTTCCGCATCCAGGAGATGCTGCGGGGCCAGATCGCCATGGGCAAGCTGGTCGAGGGATCGCAGTTGCCGTCGGAAAGCGAGCTGGCGGAGACCTTCAGCACCACCCGCGGCACGGTCCGCCAGGCCCTTGCGCAATTGACGTTCGAGGGCCTGATCGTGCGCCGCGTCGGCCTGGGGACGTTCGTGGCCGGCCGGCGCGTCGAAAGCCGCATCGAAACCCAGCGCGTCCGCTCCTTCGAGGAGCAGATGGAAGACATGGGCCAGCATGTCGGCTTTCGCGTCCTTGGGTTCGAGCGCGAACCGCCCTCGGCCGCCGTCGCAGCGCATCTGGAGCTGCCGGCCGACGCTTCGGTCTACCGCCTGCGCCGCCTGCGGCTGGTGGAGGACGAGATCATCGGGCTCGAGGACCGCTCGATGCCCGAGCAGATCGGCACCGCCATCCCCGCCTCGGCGCTGGTCACCCGGCCGGCGACGACCATGATCGAGGCCGCGCTGGGGACGCCCCTCGGTGGCATCACGGTGTCGGTCGGCGCGGTGGGGGCCGAGGCGGCCGTGGCGCGCGACCTTGGCATCCGACGCAGCAGCCCGGTGCTCGTGCGCAGCCACACGTTCTTCGACCAGGCGGGTAAGCCGGTGCTGACCGGCGAATCGATCTACCGCGGCGACAAGTACCGGTTCACCTACCGCTACGGCACGGGCCGATCGTGAGCACCGATGCGATCACGCTTGCGCTGATCGCCGAGACCTTGTCGTCCTTCGTGCGCGAGATGCGCACGGCCGTGATCCGTACCTCGTTCTCACCGATGATTCACGAGGGGCACGACTTCTCGTGCGCCATCATGAATCCGGCCGGCGAACTGGTCGCCGCGTCCGAGGTCGACCAGCCGACCCACCTCTCCGCCCTGCCCTGGTCCACGCGCGCCGTCCTGAAGCGCTACCGCGACGACCTGGCCGAGGGCGACCTGTTTCTCTTCAATGACCCTTACACTGGCGGCACGCATCTGAACGACGTCGCGGTGGTGAAGCCGGTGTTCGTCGACGGGCACGCGCTGGCGCTGGTGGGCGTCATGGCGCACTGGCAGGACATCGGCGGCATGGTGCCCGGCAGCCTGTCGGGCACGGCGACCGAGATCTACCAGGAAGGCGTGCGGATCCCCGCGATCCGCATCGCCCGCGCGGGTACGCGCCTGGATGAAGTGCTGGACATCCTGTTCGCCAACGTGCGCGAGCCCGAGGACCGGCGCGGCGACCTGGCGGCGATGGAGGGCGCCTGCGTGCTGGCGGAAGCGAAGCTCAAGGCGCTTGCCACGCGCCGCGGCAGCGTGCCCCTTGCCGCCGCCATGGCCGCGCTGCTGGACCGCGCCGAGCAGCGCATGCGCGCCGCGATCCGCGATCTGCCGGACGGGGAGTACCGCTGCGAAGTCCACCTCGACAACACCGGCGATCTGCCCGAGCCATTGACCCTGAAGCTTCGCCTGACCGTCGACGGCGACCGGCTGGAGGCCGACTTCACGGGTTGCCCGCCGCCGGTTCCCGGCCCGACCAACCTGGGCCCGGCGCACGCGTCCACCGCCGTCTTCACCATGACCAAGGCGTTCCTGGACCCGCGCGGCCCGATCAATGCCGGCGCCATGCGTCCGCTCGCGGTGATCGTGCCCGAGGGAACGATGTTGAACGCGCGGTCGCCGGCGGCATGCGGCGCCATCGGCGAGGTGCGTCGCGCACTGGAAGGCCTGGTGATGGGGGCACTCGGCCATGCCGTGCCCGAACGTGCGATCGGCGACCTGAAGGGCGCATCGAACATCACGACCATTGCCTGGCGGGGCCGCCTGCCCTTCGTGGAGTTTCCCGCCGGCGGCACCGGCGGCTGGGCCGGCGCCGACGGCAACAATGCGGTGCGCAACTTCGCCGAGGGCGACCTGTCGTCGATCCATCCGGTCGAGGCGATCGAATTGCGCTGGCCGCTGCGCGTCGAGCGCTGCGCCTTGCGCACGGACTCCGGCGGCGCCGGCACGCGGCGCGGCGGCCTGGGGCTGGAGCGCGAGATCCGCGTGCTGGCGCCCGGCGCGACCCTCTCCGTCCTGTCGGACAAGAACGTGATACCGCCCTACGGCGTGAATGGCGGCCATGCCGGCGCGCCCAATCGCTTCGCCGTACGGCGCGGTGGCCAGGACATGGCGCCTTCCGCGCTGCCAGGCAAGGTCACCGCCTTCCCGCTGCAGCAGGACGACGTCGTCGTGATGCAGAGCGCGGGCGGCGGCGGCTTCGGCGATCCCCTCGCGCGCGAACCCGCGCTAGTGAAGCGCGACTGCGCCTGGGGCTATGTGTCGGACGAAGCTGCCTCGTCCCTCTATGGCGTGGATGGCGACAGCGACGCGGCCACCGCCAAGCGCCGCGACGCCATCGCCGAAGGGCGCATGACGCTCCACGCGGTACGGGCGGACACCAGGCCCGGCCGGCGACGCGCGCTCGTGGCGCCGCGCACCGCGCATCGCCTGGGCCTTGCCGAAGGCGAACTGGTCGAGATCGCCACGCGAGGCGCTGCGTTGCGCGCCTGGGTCGAAGTGTCGCCCGACATTCGCGCCGACGCCGTCGGGTTGGATTCGGAAGGCCTGTCCCTGGTCGCAAACGGTGCATCACGCGCCGTCGTTGTGCGCCGGATCGGCATCGGCCATGGTTGAGAGCGTCGTCGGGATCGACGTCGGCGGCACCTTCACCGACCTGGTGCTGCAGGACTCCAGCGGTGGGATCACGCTCGGCAAGGTTCCATCCACGCCTGCCGACCAGTCCGTCGGCATCATGGCGGGGTTGCGCGCCACGGTACCGGAACTGCCGAGGCTCAAGCGCGTCGCGCACGGAACGACCGTGTCCACCAATGCCCTGCTGCAGGGACGCGGCGGTCCGGTCGCGATGGTCACGACGGCGGGCTTCCGCGACACGCTGGAGATCGGGCGCACGCGCCGGATGCTGCCGAGCGTCTACGATCCGTCCTTCGTGCGCCCGCCGCCGCTGGTGCCAAGGCCGCTGCGCTTCGAGGTCGCGGAGCGCCTCGCCGGCGACGGCGCGGTCCTGACCGCGCTCGACGAAAAGGCCTTGGCCGGCATCGCGAAGCGGATCAACGGCGATGCCCGCGCGGTCGCGGTGTGCTTCCTGCATAGCTGGGCCGACGCACGCCACGAGCGCCGCGCCGCCGAGCTGCTCCGCACGGCGCTGCCGGGAATTCACGTCACCGCGTCGGCCGACGTGATCCCCGAGTTCCGCGAGTACGAGCGGTTCTCCACCGCCGTCATCAATGCGTTCCTCCTACCGGTCATGGATCGCTATCTCGCCGGTCTGGACCGGTCGCTGACGGAGGCGAATTGCGGCGGACGGCTGGTCACCATGAGCTCGGCCGGCGGCACGCTCGACATCGAGACCGTCCGCCGGCTGCCGGTGCGCACCATCCTGTCCGGTCCGGCAGGCGGCGTCACCGGTGCCCTGTGGGTGGCGGATGCCGCGGGGCTGGACCGGTTCATCACCTGCGACATGGGCGGCACCAGCACCGACGTATGCCTGATCGAGCAGGGCCGGCCTGCTCTGGTGAGCGAGACCGCCTTCGCCGGCTATCCCTTGAAGGGCCTGCAATACGACATCAACACGGTAGGCGCCGGCGGCGGCAGCATTGCCCATGCCGAGGCGGACGGCATCCTGAAGGTCGGGCCGATCAGCGCGGGGGCCGAGCCGGGCCCCGCCGGCTATGGCCGTGGCGGCAGCGAACCGACCGTGACCGACGCCAACCTGGTGCTTGGCCGGCTGGGTACCGGACGCCGGCTGGGCGCCAGCATCGCGCCCAGCCGCGACCCGGCCGAAGCGGCGATCGGCGGGCTGGCGCAGCGATTGGAGCTGCCGATGGTCGAACTCGCCGAGGGCATCCTGCGCGTCGCCGTGGCGCGGATGGCGGGCGCGATCCGCGCCATCAGCATCGAGAAGGGGCGCGACCCGGCGGATTTCACCTTGTTGCCCTTCGGCGGCGCCGGCCCGATGCACGCCTGCGACCTGGCCGAGGAATTGGGCATCCGCGAGGTCCTGGTGCCGATCTGCCCGGGCAACCTTTCCGCCCTGGGCCTGCTGGTTTCCGACCAGCGTCAGGAGTTGGTGCGGACCTGCGTGCGGCGGCTAGACCTGTTGGATGCCGAGGAGCTTGCAAACCTGATACGGGCGCAGGAGCAGGCTGGGCATGCCCTGCCGCTGCTCGCCGGCCTGCCCGCCGGCCGCGTCCGCTTCGAGCACGCGCTCGACATGCGCTATGCCCGCCAGGCCTTCGAGGTCACGGTGCCGCTGGCGCCGGGCGAGACGTCGCGCGCCGCCCTGCACGGCCGGTTCATCGAGATCTATCGCCAGCTCTATGGCCACGCCGACAGCACGGGTCCGGTCGAGATCGTCACGCTGCGCACGGTCGTGATCGGCGTCACCGACAAGCCGGCGGCGCGGACGATCACGCCAGGTGCAGGCAAAGTCGCCGTCTTCGGCACGCGCCGGGTGAAACTGCGCGGCGACGAATCAGACTGGCCGGTGGTGGACCGGGCCGGCCTGGGTGCGGGCGACTGGATCACCGGCCCGGCGATTGTCGAGGAAGCCAACGCCACGACGGTCGTACTGCCGGATTGGTCGGTGGAAGTCGACCGCTGGGGCAACCTTCGGCTGACCCGGCGCTAGGAAAGGGAGGAAGACGTGCAGAACAAGGTGCGTGAGAAACTGAGCGGCGGCGCCAACCTGGTCGGCATGATGCATTTCACCGGCTCGCCCATGATGATCGAGGTGATGGCGAGCGCCGGCATGGATTTCGCCAACATCGACATGGAGCACAGCCCGATCGGCATCGAGCTCGCGGCGCACCTGATCCGCACGGCCGACGCGGCGGGCATCACGCCCTTCGTGCGCGTGCCTTCGGTCGATCCCGGCATGATCAAGCAAGTGCTGAACCTGGGGGCGAGCGGCGTCATCGTTCCGCACGCGACGAAACAGGACTGCCTCGACGCGGTGGCTGCCGTCCGCTACGCGCCCGAAGGCGTTCGCGGCTCCTGCCCCGCCATCCGCGCCGCAACCTATACCCAGCCCGACTGGGCCAAGTGGACGCGGCATGCCAACGCCACGATCTCGGTCATCCCCCTGCTCGAGGAGAAAGCCGAGATCGACGCGGCGGACGAGATCCTGTCGATCGACGGCGTGGACATCGTGTTCCTGGGGCCGTTCGACTACTCCGTGGCCATGGGGATACCCGGCGCCAACTTCGACCACCCGGTGATGGCGGGCGCGCTTGACCGGCTGGTCAAGGCCGCAACGAGCCGCGGCAAATGCGTGATGACCTCGGTCGGCGCGCGCATCGACACGAACTATGCGCGGCAGATCTTCGCGCGCGGCGTGCGGCTGATCAGCTACAGCGCCGATGCTCTGGTATTCCTGGAGGCCTGCCGCCAGATCGTCGCGACCCGCGCCTGAATGGCCGGCGATGACGATTCGCTGAGCCTCGCCGGCCGGCTTGGCCGACTGACGCTGCTGTTCCTGGCGCATGCGGTCGGCACGGCCAATATCACGGTGGCGTTGGCGACGGCGCCGGCGATCGAGCAGTCCCTCGGCCTGAACCACGCGTCGTTCGGCCTGATGATCTCCGCCTACTACGGCGCGATCCTCGTCTTTTCGATCCCCGCCGGTTTCATCGCCGACCGCTTCGGGCTGCGGGTGGCGTTGATCCTCGCCAATGTGCTGATGGGGCTGGGCATGGGGGCATTCAGCCGGGCCGAGGAGATCTTGCCCGCGACGCTGTACCTGGTGCTTTGCGGCGCGGGATACGCGCTCGTCAACCCGGCCACGGCGCGTGGCACGATGGTCTGGTTTCCGGCCCGCTTCCGGTCGACCGCGATGGGCGTGAAGCAGACCGGCGTGCCGGCCGGCGGGCTGCTGGCCGCGCTCGCCGCCGCGGCGGTCAGCGACTGGCGCCAGCTTGCGATGGCCGTGGCTGCCTTGACTCTGTCGCTGGCGGCGGGTTGCGCCCTCCTGCGCTTGGCCGAGCCGAAATCGGCTGCACCGTCGCGCTTCGCCGACCTGTCCGCGATATTGCGCCTGCGGTACGTCGTGATCTTCAACCTTGGCGCAAGCCTCTACGCGATCGCCCAGGGGGCCGTTCTCGCCTATCTCGTGCTGTTCGCGCGCGACGCGCTGGAGGCGAGCGCGAGCCTCGCCAGCCTGTGCCTGGGCATCGCGCACACGGCTTCGGCAGCGGGCCGTATCGGCTGGGGGATCATCTGCGACCTGATCCAACGGAACGGGCGGCTGATCGGGTTGCTCGCCTGCGGCATCACGGCCTCCGTCGCCATCCTGGCGCTTGTCGTCACGCCCTGGATCGGCGGATTGGCGGTGCTGCCCGTCATCGCGGCCCTGCTGGGCCTGACGGTCGCGGGATATGCCGGGATGAGCCAGATCGCCGCTGCGGAAGCCGTGGAACCCCGCCTCGCCGGCGCGGCGATTGGCTATAATATGCTGCTGACCAACGGGGGCATGATGCTGGGACCGCTCCTGTTCGGCACGAGCGTGCACGCCTTCGGCTACGCACCGTCGTGGATCGGGCTTGCCATCGTCATTCTCGTGGGCGCGGGACTGGTTCGAGTCGCGCTCCTGGCGCTAGCTCGCGTGAAACGGGAGGGTCAATCGCCGTGAGCGAACTTTGCCGGCTGCGGATCAGACCGATCGACGGTGCGTTGGGCGCGGAGATTGACGGCGTCGATCTGGCAGCGTCCCTCGACGACGCGATCGTGGCAGAGATTCGACAGGCGCTGCTCGACCATCTGGTCGTGTTCTTCAACGACCAATCCCTGTCACCGGCGCGCCTCGTCACCTTCGCCCGGCGGTTCGGCGACCTTGGCCACTACCCTTTCATCCGGGGCCTACCCGACCAGCCCGAGGTGATCGAGGTCCTCAAGCTGGAGCACGAGCGATGGAACTTCGGCGGCATTTGGCACTCCGATACGACCTACCTGACCGAGCCGCCCCTGGGTTCCATGCTCTATGCCCTCGAAGTGCCGGCCGTCGGAGGTGATACGCTATTCGCCAACACGCACTTGGCGTACGATGCGCTGTCCGAAGGCATGAAGCGAATGCTCGCGGACCTAAAGGGGATCAGCAGCTCTGCCAAGGCCGATGTCACGCGTACGCGCGAGGACCGGATTGCCTCGAATCCCGCGACCCAGGCGCGCAGCGTCTTCGAGGCTGCCCACCCCGTGGTCCGCACCCATCCCGAATCCGGGCGCAAGGGGCTCTATGTCAACATCGGCCACACCACGCGGCTCGATGGCACGACAGAGGCGGAAAGCGCGCCGCTGCTGGATTTCCTGTTCCAGCACCAGGTGCGGCCCGAGTTCACCTGCCGGTTTTGCTGGCGGCAGGGTTCGTTGGCTTTCTGGGACAACCGGTCAGCGCTACACAATCCGATCAACGACTACCACGGCAATCGCCGGCGCATGCATCGCGTGACCATCGCCGGCGACCGGCCGCGTTAGCAAGTCGATCACGTTCTCCAGCTGCGGGGTGCAGACCTTGAACGGACCATCCGAACCTGGCCGGTTCGCTGCGGGCTATCGCATCGGCGTCGACATCGGCGGAACCTTTACCGATTTCGTCTTGATCGCGGACGACACCGGTGCGGCGATGACGCACAAGCTGCTTACCACGCCCAACGACCCATCGCTCGCCGTGATCGAGGGAATCGAGCGCCTGCTGGCAGACCATCGCGTGCCAATCGCGCAGGTCGACACCGTCATTCACGGCACCACCCTGGTGACCAATGCCGTGCTGGAGCGCAAAGGCGCTGCGGTCGCCATGCTGATCACCGAGGGTTTCGGCGACATCCTGGATATGGGGCGCGAACGCCGTTACGACCTGTACGATCTGCGCTTGGACTTTCCCGCTCCACTCGTGGAACGCCGCAACCGGGCCGAGGTCGCCGAGCGTGTTCAGTTCGATGGCAAAGTCCTGCGCCCCGTCGATCTGGCGCGGGTTGAAGCGTCCGTCGGTCGGCTGGTCGAAGAACGCAATGTAGAGGCGGTCGCCGTCTGTCTGCTCCATTCCTACGCGAATCCGGCGCATGAGCGCGCGATCGGCGCGATGATCCGGCGGTGCTTTCCGCGGCTGTACGTGTCGCTGTCCTCGGAAGGCTACCCGGTGATCCGCGAATACGAGCGCTGGACCACGACCACGCTCAACGCCTACGTGCAACCCGCCGTCGACCGTTATCTGGCGCGCATGGAAGGAGGGCTGGCGAAAATTGGCTTCACGGGCAATTTCCTGGTGATGAGTTCGAGCGGCGGGACGCTGACCTGCGCCACGGCGCGCCGGCATCCGGTGCGCCTGCTTGAATCGGGTCCGGCCGCTGGCGCACTGATGTCGGCCCAGCACGGAAAACGCCTGGGGCTGAACCAGGTGCTGTCATTCGACATGGGCGGCACGACCGCCAAGGGTGCGATCGTGTCCGGCGGCCATCCATTGAAACGCTACGAGTTCGAGGCTGCTCGGGTGCATGAATTCAAGAAGGGCAGCGGCCTGTCGGTCCGAATTCCGGTTCTGGACATGATCGAGATCGGCGCCGGCGGCGGAAGCATCGCCCAGCTTGATGACCGGGGCGTAATCCGCGTCGGGCCGCAGAGCGCGGGCGCCGATCCGGGCCCGGCCTGCTATGGCCGCGGCGGCGCGCGGCCGACGCTGACCGACGCCAATCTTGCGCTCGGCTATCTCGACCCCGGGTTTTTTCTCGGAGGCCGCATGGCGATTGATTCGGAGGCCGCCGCCGGCGTCATCGAACGCCATATCGCCAAACCGCTGGGCGTGGGGACGGAGCGCGCCGCCTGGGGCATCCACGAGGTCATCAACGAGGATGTGGCGCGCGCCTTCCGCGTGCACGCTTCCGAGCGCGGCATCGATCTGCGCGGATGCAGCATGGTGGCGTTCGGCGGCTCGGGGCCGCTGCACGCCGTTCGTGTCGCGCGCAAGTTGCGCATTCCGCGCGTGGTCATGCCGCCGTGCGCGGGAGTGATGTCGGCGTTCGGCATGCTGGTGTCGCCGTTGTCGTTCGAGGTAGTGCGGTCCTGGCGCATAACGCTGGATGCGCTCGACGCCGGGCGTCTGTGCGGCGAGTTCGCCGCCCTCGAGCGCGAAGCGACGGACGTGCTGGCTGAATCCGGTGTGGCGCGCGGCGACATCACGCTGACGCGCACGCTCGACATGCGCTATGTCGGCCAGGGCTACGAAATCGAGGTCCGTCTGCCGGATGCCGGCGATCTGGCAAGCCAGCTTCCGCATTTGCGCGCGCTTTACGAAGCCGCCTATCGCCAGCAGTTTTCGATCGCGCTGCCCGGCAAGAGCGTCGAGATCGTCAATTGGAAGGTGGAGGCGCGCGGCCCCGCGCCGCTGCGCGACCGGCCCGAGCGCGCCAGCGGCTATGCGCCGGGCGGCCAGCCGCTCAAGGGCACGCGCCGGGCCTACGATCCCGAAACGAAGACCTTCGCCGCGCATGCCGTATACGACCGCTATCGTCTGGCGCCAGGGAACGAAATAAGCGGTCCCGCGCTGATCGAGGAGACGGAGGCGACCAGCGTTGTCGGCGCAGGCGCCACGGCGCGCGTCGATGCGGCGCTCAACCTGGTAGTGGCACTGGAAGGCTGAAACCATGGAAACGCTTGACGCCATCGGCTTAGGCATCATGTGGGATCGCCTGATCTCGATCACCGACGAGATTCAACTCGCCCTCGTGCGCACCTCGTTCTCGACCACCGTGCGCGAAAGCTACGACCTGTCCGTCGTCGTGTTCGACGCCGACGGCAACGCCATGGCGCAGGGCAGCTACAGCATCCCCTCATTCACCGGCACGGCACCGCAGACGCTGCGGCATATGCTGGCCCGATTCCCCGCCGACAGCCTGCGGCCGGGCGATGTGATCATGACCAACGATCCGTGGATGGGCACCGGCCATCTGTTCGATGTCAGCGTGATGCGACCGGTGTTCCACCGCGGCAGGCGCATCGGCTACACGATGAGCGTCACGCACCTGCCCGACATCGGCGGCGCCGGATGGACCGCGACCGGCGGCGAAGTGTACGAAGAGGGCCTTCGCCTGCCGATCGTCAAGCTGGCCGAGGAAGGCCGCATGGATCAGCGGCTGCTCGAAATCATCGCCACCAACGTGCGCACCAGCGAACAGGTGATCGGCGACATCATGGCCAACGTCACCTGTAACGAGGTCGGCGGCCGGCTGCTGACCGAATTCATGGACGAGTACGGGATCGACGACCTGGCGCCGATCGCCGCGAGAATTGTCCGGCAATCCGAGCAGGCATTGCGCGCGGAGATTCGAAAGATTCCCGCCGGACGATATGCCAACGCAATTCAGATCGAAGGCCGGGAGGGGCCGATAACGCTCGCATGCGCCGTCACCATCGGCGACGGCGACGTGGCATTCGATTTTGCCGGCACCGATCCCCAAGTGCGCGCCGGCATCAACGTACCGATCTGCTACACCCGCGCCATGGCCTGCCATGCGCTGAAATGCCTGACTGTGCCGATGCTGCCCAACAACGACGGTTTCGGTCGGCCGGTGACGGTCGAGGCGCCTGCGGGCTGCATCT
This sequence comes from Alphaproteobacteria bacterium, assembly GCA_020846275.1. GTDB lineage: Bacteria > Pseudomonadota > Alphaproteobacteria > JAEULC01 > JAEULC01 > JAEULC01. Next base: position 35,453 of record JADLEG010000300.1, on the reverse strand, counting down.
TGAACGCGCAATTGCCGGCGGCGACCGGCGGGCGTCATGCCGTCGGGCATTTCATAAACCCGCTGGTGTTCGGCGCGTTGGCCAAGGTGCTGCCCGACCGGGCGCAGGCCGATTCCGGCATGACCAATCCGATGAGCTTCACCGGCACGCATCGCGACGGCCATCCGATCACCAACATCTATTTCTGCGCTGGCGGTTACGGGGCACTCGACGGCAAGGACGGGCATCCCACCACGCCGGCGCCGTCGAACATGACCAGCGTGCCGGCCGAAGTTTGGGAGAACCTGACCAGCATGCGGATCGAACATAAGCGCCTACTGCCCGATTCTGGCGGCCCGGGAAAAAATCGCGGCGGGCTTGGCCAGGAGATCGCCATCGTCAATGACACCGGCCATGCCCTGATGGTTTCTTTCTTTGCCGGGCGCAGCGACTATCCGGCACGCGGCGTTTTCGGCGGCGGCAATGGCACGCCGCGACGCTATTGGCTGAATGGCAAGCCGATCCGTTCCAAGGGCCGTTACCTGTTGGAGCCCGGCGACCGCTTGGTCACCAACGAGGCCGGCGGCGCCGGATTCGGCGATCCGCGCGAACGCCCGCGGGAGAGCGTCCGCCGCGACCTGGAGAACGCCTATGTGACGGCGGCCGGCGCCGCGCGCGACTATGGGTGGCCCGAGGCCGCACCGACAACCGGTCGATGACGTGATTGGGTTGCAATACATCGTAGGGGGATTGATTTTTCGTTGGCTTTCGGCGCAACTGCTATGTGGTTTTTCACCGCCTAAGTTACAGATAGCCACAAGGAAGCTAAGCAATGCGCCAAATCCAGCCTGCTGGCCTGTTGGTGGATGCGCGGCTGGCGGAGCCTCCCGCTGAGCGGATGATCCGCCTGGCCGACGCGCCGGGACTGGCACGCGAACTGGGGATGTTCCATGAGTTCTTGAAGGTTGACCTCGCACACACCGCGATGCTGGTGGAACGACGTATTCTCTCTCGCGCCGACGGCCGCAAGATCCTGCGCGTGCTACGGCAGATCGATAGCATGGGACCTTCAGGGTTTCCCGTGGACCCTGGCAAGGGCAGCTTCCTGCTTCAGGTTGAAGACTACCTCTTCAAGAAGATCGGCGAAGAGATTGGCGGAAGGATGCATACCGGCCGCAGCCGCCTTGATCAGGGTCCCACGGCCCGTCGGCTATACAAGCGACGACGCTTGATCGATGTGCTGCGACGGCTGACCGCGCTGGAGCGAACGCTAATCGGCTTGGCCGCCCGCCACAAAGCCACGGTGATGCCAGGCTACACCTGCCTGCAGCACGCCCAGCCCTGGACCTTCGGCCACTACCTGCACAGCTTTGTCGACCGGCTGAGTGACGATTTCGACAGGCTCGTCGCCGCCTTCGCGCGCGTCGACTTGAATCCGCTCGGCGCGGCCGGGTTGGCGGGTACGTCCTGGCCGCTTGACCGCCGCCGCACCACTGCACTGCTCGGCTTCGGTGGGCTGGTGGAAAACGCGAGGCTGGCTCGCGAGGCTTACTACGCTGCCGACGCGATCGCGGCGCTTTCTTTCGCCATGGCCGACCTCAATGACCTGGCGACGGACCTACATGTGTGGTCTAGCTTCGAGTTCCGAATGGTTGAATGCGCCGATGGGTACTGCGGCACCAGCAGCGTCTTTCCGCAAAAGAAAAACCCGATCGCGCTGGAGGTCGTGAAGGCGCGCGCAGGCGCCGCGACCACCTGGCTCGGCAGCGCGCTGGCGACTTTCCGCGCCGAAGGGTCGGGCGACGTCACGAACCGCGAGGTGCCCCAAATCGATAGTGCCTTCACCGCTACCGAGGGCATGTTGGAGCTAATGGACGGAGTCATGCGCACGCTGACTGTACACGGCACTCGGATGCGCGAATTGTCCGGCGCCAATTGGGCGACGGCCAGCAACTTGGCCGATGCGATCGTGCGCCGCAACGAACTGTCCTACCGCCAAACCCACCACGCAGTGGGTCGGCTGGTGCGCAGCGCGCTGGCTGCAGGCGTCGGGCCCGACCGCGTAACAGGAGCCATGCTCGATCGCGCGGCCGAGGAGACGATAGGCCGCAAGCTTGGCCTCGACGACGCGGCCGTACGAGCCGCCCTGGAGCCGGAAACCTTCGTCCGGACGCGCCGGACGACGGGCAGTGTGAACCCCGCCGAGACCGCGCGGATGCTGAAGACATCGCGGACGCGGCTTGCGTCGCAGGAACGCTGGATCGCCCGCATGCTGAAGCGGCAGAAGGGAGCCGATGCGAAGCTAACCGCGGCGATCGGCCGGATCATGCGCGGTTAGCCAACATGGCCGAAAACCCTCCGAGAGGAGCGATGCTCCCTCTGGCCACTTCCGCCGCCTATATCGAGCGGTACAGCCGCGGTGTGATTGAGACGACGCGGCATTCCTTCGCGCATCTGCTCTACTACCACCTGGCATCGACGGTCGCGCTGCACGAGCAGGGCGTCGTCGCGCCGCCGCGGGCGCGGCGGATCATCGGCGCCTTGCTCGATCTGCTCGATCGGGGCGCGGATCGGGTCGCATTCGATCCGGCGCTGGAGAATTTGCAACCCAACGTCGAGCAGGCGATCGTAGAAGCGATCGGTCCGGACGACGCGGGCGACCTGTCGCTCGGCCGGGCTCGTGCCGAGTTCGGCTACGTGGCTGAGATGCTCGCGGTCCGCGAGGATATGCTGACGGCGCTCGCATCGGTCGTCGGCCTGGGCAATTGCCTTGCGAGGCAGGCGGCCGCGCTGAAGGATGTGCTGGCGCCCTTTTATACCGTGCATATGCGCGCGGAGCCCATCACTCTCGGCTACTACTTCGCAGCCTTTGCGGAGAACCTGGAGCAGCAGACCGCGCGCTTGCGATCAAGTTACGGCCGGATGAACCTAAGCTCCGCCGCCGTGGGCCATATTGTGCCAAGCCCGGTGGGCATGGACCGGGAGCGGATCAGCGCATTGCTCGGCTATGACAGGGTGGTCCGCAATTCTTTGTACGGATACTTCAATTGCGACGTGGCGATTGATGCCCTGGCCGCTGCTGCCAACACTGCAGCCAGCGTCGGCCGACTGGCGCTTGACTTGTACCTTTGGGCGGGGAGCGACCTGAAGCTGGTCGCCTTCGACGATGCCTGGTGCAGCGGCAGCTTCATCATGCCACAGAAGCGAAACCCGAGCTTCCTGAAGCCGGTACGACGGTCGGCGATCAAGGTGGCCAAGCTGCACGGCGAAGCGCTCGAGTTGATGATGCATACCGCTCCGATGCAGCTGGTTGATGTGATGGGCATCCCTTCGCTGGCGCACCAGGGCCTGGCCGAACTTGTCTACGCGCTCGATCTGATGTCGGCGGCGTTGGCGACCATCACCGTCGATCGGGCCAAGGGCGCTGAACTCGCGGGCAGCGACTTCATGCAGGCAGCGCAGCTCGTCGATCTCGTCATGCGCGAAGCAGGCGTCGGCTGGAGGCCGGCGGAGCGGATCGTCGGGTGTTTCGTGCGGGAGTCGACCGGGATGCCGGATCCGCGAGCCCTGGAGTCGATCGCGAGCACATTCCTGGAACGCTCGATCACGATAGCCGATGACGCGTTCCGCGCCGCCATGAACCCGGCGGCGATCGTTGCCTCGCGCGGCGACAGCGGCCCTGCGCCCGACGCCGTTGCCGCGATGTCCGCGGAACTCGCCAAGGTCTTCTGTGACGCACGCGCCTTCGTCGATATCGAGCGGAATCGGCTTGCGTTGACCTGGCGCCGGCTTGTCGAAGCGGCACGCGCCGCCTGACGGGCCCGAGCTAGATCGCGGCCGACCGCCATTCGTAGCAGGCGATCCGATGGTCGTTACCCACACTTTCCATTGGCGGATGCGAGTGGAGGCAGGAGTCCTTGCGCATGGGGCAGCGGCTGTAGAAGCGGCAACCCTGACGATCGGTGGTGGGATTGAAGGCTTCGCCGGCGAGGGGAGGACCACTGCCCACGTTCTGGATCGTGCCGAGCAGCGCGCGCGTATAGGGGTGGTATGGCCGGGTGAAGATTTCGCGTGTTGGCGCCACCTCAACCAGCTTGCCGAAATACATGACGGCGATGCGGTCGCACAGATAGCGCGCTACGCGCAGATCATGCGTGATGAATACCAGGGCGATGCCCAGGCGCGCCTGTATATCTTTGAACAGATTAAGGATTTTCGCACGCACCGAGACGTCGAGCTTCGAGACCGGCTCGTCCGCCACGATCAAGCTGGGATCGAGGATCAGCGCTCGCCCGATCGCCACGCGCTGCAATTGCCCGCCTGACATTTCGTGCGGGAATCGGTGCTTGAATGCAACCGGCAGGCCCACCTGGCGCAATATGTTGTCGATTCGACCGTCGACCTGATCGGGATGCACACGATCATGGACCAACAGCGGCGTTGCCAATGCGGTGCGGATGCTGTGGCGTGGGTTCAGGGACGACAGTGGATCCTGGAACACCATCTGCAGATGCGGTCGTATGTCGCGCAACGCCTTGCCGCCGAGATGGGTGATGTCCTGGTGGCGATAGCGGATCGAGCCCTCCTTTGGCTCGTAGAGTCGCAGCATGGCCTTGCCAATCGTCGTCTTGCCGGAGCCGGACTCGCCGACCAGACCCAGCACCTCGCCCGGCCGCACCGCGAAACTAACCTGGTCGACCGCGTTGAAATGGCTGGCGCCGCCGCGCAGCATAGCGCCTATGCCGCGCCGCAGGGCGAAGCGAATCACCAGCCCATCCACCGCCATCACGGACGGCGCGTCCACCGCGTGTTGCGTCGGGCTCACGGGTAGAGCACGCAGCGCGCCGAGTGCGCGTCGCCGACAGTTCGCAGGCCGGGGTCATCCTGCGCGCATTCCGGGCGCGCGAAGCTGCAGCGCGGCGCGAACAGGCACCCGGGCGGCGGCTCCGCTGGATTGGGCAGATCGCCGCGGATCTCCTGCAAACGGGCATCACCCTTGTCCAGCGCCACGGCGGCGCCGAGCAACCCCTGCGTGTAAGGATGCTTGGGCGTGCCGAATACGACGTCCGTCGGTCCTTCCTCGACGATTTGACCGGCGTAGATCACGGCAATCCGATCACAAAGTTGTGCGGCAATCGCGATGTCGTGGGTGATGTAGATGAAGGCAGCCGAGAGTTTGCGTTGCAGGTCGCGGAACAAGGACAGAATCTGCCGCTCGACGATCGCGTCCAGATTGGTCGTCGGTTCGTCGGCAACGATCAGCTCGGGCCGGCAAGCCAGCACGATGGCAATCAACGCGCGCTGCAGCATCCCGCCGCTGAGCTGGTGGGCGTAGTTCCGCAGCACGGAGGCACCCTGCGGTATGCCGACCTCGCCAAGCAGCCGGATGGCGGACTGGCGCCAGTCCCGCGCCGCCTCCGGCGCCTTGTCCGCTACGCGGCGCAACGCGTGGCGGAAATGCCAGCCGACGGTCTTTGCCGGATTGAAGGCACCGACCGGGTCCTGGAACACCATGGCCATGCGCCGGCCACGCAGGGCGCGGAACTCCGCGTCGCCGATCTCGAGCAGGTTCAGGCCGAAGGCGCGCAGACGGTCGGCGGACACGGTGGCGATCCGGGGAGCCAGGCGCAGGATCGAAAGGCCGGTCATCGTCTTGCCCGAGCCCGACTCGCCGATCAGCCCCAGCACCTCGCCGTGCCGCAGCACCAGATCGATGCCGCGCAGGACCTCCACGTCGCCCCGCGGACCGCGGAGCCGCGTGCGCAGATTGCAGACCTCCAGGGCGTTCGTGCTCATGCCTCCTCCCTGCGGCGCAGGCGCGGGTCCATCATGTCGCGCAGCCCGTCACCCAGCAGATTGAGGCCGAGCAGGATGACGCTGATCCCCAGGCCGGTGAGCGTCAGCACCCAGGGCGCGCGCTGGAAATACTCCTTAGCGTCGGACATGATCAGGCCGAGCGACGGGGTCGGCGGCTGTACGCCCAGGCCGAGGAAGCTCAAGCCCGCCTCTATGACGACACCGAAGGCAAAGCCCAGACTTAGACGCACGATCAGCGGCGGGGCAATGTTGGGCAGGATTTCGCGGGTCATGATGCGGAACGGCGTCTGGCCGGACACCTTGGCGGCCTGCACATAGGCCTCCTCCTTGACCAGCAGCGTCATGTTGCGCGCCAGCCGGGCGAAACCCGGCAGGTAGACCAGCCCGATGGCGAGCACGACGTTAAGCACGCCGAAGCCGAAGACGAACATCAGGAACAGCGCCAGCACGAAGCTGGGAAAAGCGAACAGCAGATCCGCCAGCCGCATCAGGGTCGCCTCGTATACCCGGCCGAAATACCCGGCCAGCAGCCCCATCAGCGTGCCGATCACTGCCGCCAGAAGGATACCCGTCAGGCTGCAGAACAGCGACACGCGAGCTCCATAGAGCACGCGGACGAATACGTCGCGGCCAAAGGAATCGGTGCCGAAAGGGTGCGCCAGCGATGGCGGCTTCAGCAAGTTGGAATAGTTCATCCGGGTCGGGGAATAGGGAATCAGCCAGGGCCCGACGACGATCAGGACAACCAGCACGCCCATCACAATTGTGCCCGCCAGCGCCGTGGGGTTGCCACGGATCCTGCGCCCTATCGAGGCCAGCCAGCGCATCTCAGTGCGACCGCCGCGGGTCGAGCAGCACGCAGACCAGGTCGACGATGAGGTTGACCGTCAGCACGATCACCAGAAAAGTCAGCGCGCACGCCTGGACCACCGCGTAGTCACGCGCGAAAGCGGCATCGACCATCAGCGAGCCGATCCCGGGCACGCCGAAGATGCGCTCTATCACCACTACGCCGCCCAGCAGGTAGCGTACCTGCAATCCCACAATGGTGACGAACGGAATCAGCGCGTTGCGCAGAACGTAATTGATGAAGATGAAGGCCTCGTTGTAACCCATCGACCGCGCGGCGGTCACGTAGTCGCGCTCGACCGTCTCCAGCAGCGACACGCGCAGGATCCGCGAGAACACGGCCGCTAGCGGAGCCGCGATAGCTAAGGCGGGCAGCAGGCCGGTCACCAGTGCGCCCGTCAGCGATTCGCCCGGCGGCGTGAAGCCATAGGCGGGAAGCCAGCCTAGGGTCAGCGCGAAGGCCAGCACCAGCACATAGCCCAACCAGAAGTCGGGCATGGAGATGCCGACGACCGCGAACAGCGTCACCGCCGCGTCGGCGGTACGCCCTCGTTGCAGCGCCGCGACGGTGCCCAGGACGAGTGAGCTGACCAGGGCCAGCAGGAGGGCGTAGATGCCGAGGAAGGCCGTGCTGGGCATGCGCTGGCCAATCAACTGGGCGATGTCGCGACCGGCATAGAGACTGACGGATTCGCCCAAATTGCCGGCAAGCACCGTCTCCAGCCACAGCCAGAGCTGCGTTAGGACAGGTTGATCAAGGCTGTGCCTGGCACGGAACGCGGCGATGGACTGCTGCGTGGCGAAATCGCCGAGCACGAACATCGCCGGATCGCCCGGCGCCGCCTTCATGATCAGGAATACGGCAATCGCGCCGGCGAAGACGGTGGCGATCGCGCCGCCGACCCGCTGGCCGAGATAGCGCAGGAATTGCAGCAACTAGGACCGGCCCGGCCTGCCGCCGCGGCGCGCCAGGCTGGCGGAATCCCTCACGAGGACAGCGATACGCCGCCGAACTGGCTGCCGAAGGCCGAATAGGGCAGCGGCACGAACCCGCTGACGCGCGGCGCCCAGAGGTTGTGGGCGTTGTTGCTGAAGCACGAGATCACCGGCACGTCCTCGGCGACGATCGCCTCCGCCTTCTTGTACAGCGCGCCGCGCTTCGCAACGTCCATCTCGCGTCGCGCCCCCTCAAGCAGCTTGTCCAGCTCGGGATTCGAGTAGCCTCGATTGTTGCGTGAGCCCTTGGTATGACAGATCTCGTACATGTACTCATCGGGATCGATGAAACCGAGATAGCCCCACACGGCCGCCTGGATGTTGTTGGCGTAAATGCGCGTGCGCGCGCCGTTGTCATCGGTCACCTCGACCTTGAGCTGCGTGCCCAGCGTATTGTTGACCTGGTCGACAAAGACTTCGGCCCAGCGTTTCCACCAGGACGAGCCGAACGTGACGACAGTAACTGGCATGCTGGCGGGGTGCTTTGACTTCTTCAGCTCCGCCTTCGCTGCGTCGGGATCGAAAGTGTTGGTCTTCCGAGGAGTCGTGTCGTAGGCGGCTGGAATGCCCGGCGGGATCAACCCATTGGCCGGCGCGCCCTCGCCAAACAGCACCACCTCGACCAGCGACTGGCGGTCGAAGGCCATCGAGACAGCGCGGCGGAAATGCACATCGTCGAACGGCGCCTGTTTGTTGTTCAACTCCATGTACCGATAGTTCAAGCCTACCATGCTGCTGACCTTGATCTTGGCGTTCTTTTTCAGGGCCGGCACGTCGGCAAAAGGCGCACTGCTGCTCAAGTCCATGTTGCCCGCGAGGATGGCGTTCACCGCACTGGTCTCCTGCGCGACCAGCGCGATCTCGGCGCGGTCGACCTTGGGTTCGCTTTGCACGAAATACTCTTTATGCGCCTCCAGTACGATCTTCTGGCCCGGTATGTACTCCACGAACTTGAACGGCCCGGTGCCAACTGGCTTCTGGCCAAATTCCTTGGCGCCCATCGCCTCCACCGCCTTGCGTGGCACTATCTGGGTGCCCGTGCGTGTGTTGGTAAGGAAGGTCAGCAGCGGCGCGAAGGGCTCCTTCGTGGTGATCTTCACGGTATAGGGATCGACGATGTCGATCGATGCGACGGCATCCAATTTGCTCTTGTACGGCGATTCCGTTTTCGGATCGCGCAAACGTTCCAGGGAGAACTTCACGTCGTCTGCCGTCATCTCACTGCCATCGTGAAACTTCACACCCTTCTTCAGCTTGAAAGTCCAGGCATTGCCGTCGACCGCCCATGACTCGGCCAAGTCCGGTACGATTGTCATCTTCTCGTCGAATTTGACCAGCGCGTTGAAGATTGCCCAGAGCGTCATGGACTCGGAAATGCTCTTCACCACCGCCGGATCGAGCGTGCCGATGACGGTGTAGCCGGTGATCGCCGCGCGCAGCGTCTTGGTCTCGGCGGCCCAGGCAAGCGGCACCAGCGCGGCGTTCGCCAGCACTCCCGCCCCGATCGCCTGCAGGAAAGCCCGACGCCCGCCTTCAAGCCCATCGATCCGCGTGCCCATCGCTTCCCTCCCCCAACGCCCCAGGCGCACAGCACCATCGATTCGCGCGCCCGAATGCAAATGTAGTAGATTGCAGACAATAAGGCTACAGACTCGTAGCAGCGCTTGATGCGGCACCGCCGCGCAGGGTGCGCAAGGATAGCGGAAACTACTCATTCGGGGCGTCGTCAATGCGAACAAAGGTTTCCACGCTCAATGGCCGCAAGTTCGACGTGGCGGTGATCGGAGGCGGCGTCAACGGGGCCAGCGCCGCGCAACATCTTGCCGCCGCCGGCTATTCCGTCTTGCTGGCCGAGAAAGGCGACTTCGCCACTGGATCGAGCAGCCGGTCCAGCCGCCTGATCCACTGCGGCTTGCGATACCTGGCCCCCGGCATCACGGCTTGGGAATGGGTGTTCCAGCCAATACGCTTGAAGAACGCGCTCAAGACGGTCCGCCGGTCGATGCGTGAACGCGAGCACCTGATTACATCGCAGGGCGATAGAGCCAAACGCCTCAACTTCGCTTATCCCCTGTGGCGCGGCGGAACCTATGCTGCCTGGCAGGTCCGGCTTGCCTTGAAGATTCTCGAGGCAGCCGGCCAGTCGCGCATCCCGCTGAATGCGCGAACGCTTGGCCCGGCGGCTGCGCGCAAGACGCCGTTGATACGCGAATTGCGCGACACCGATGCGCTCAGCGCCGTTGTCATGTTCGACGAATACCAGATGGATTGGCCGGAACGACTGGTCATCGATACGGTGCTGGATGCCGAGCGCATGGGCGCCGACGTTCGGAACTATACCGCCGCCAAGGCAATCGAGCGGCGCAGCGACGGCGTCTGGTCACTGACGCTGCATCATGCACTGGAATCCGACGATTCGGCCAAGGTAGAGGCTCGCATGGTGCTGAACATGGCCGGTATCTGGATCGATCGCGTCAACGGCCTTGCAGCAAGCGGTGCTAAACGACGGATCGAAGGTACCAAGGGCTGCCATATTGTCGTGCAGCTGCCGCCGGAATGCCGTGAATATGGCGTCGCCACGCTCAACAGCATTCAGGAGCCTTTCTACTGCATTCCCTGGCGCGGGCTGCACTATTTTGGGCCGACCGAGACGCTCTATACCGGCGATCCGGACAACATCTACGCGACGGAAGAAGAGATCGCGTGGCTGCTCGGCGAAGCCAATCGCCTGATGCCTGCGTTGAACCTGAAACGCAAGGACGTCCTGTTCACCTGGGCCGGCGTGCGTCCGCTCACCTACGATCCCGCCTATCCCAAGGGCAAGCGCTTGCGTGTGATCCATGACCTGGCGAGCGACGGCATGCCGGGCATGCTGGCCATGACAAACGGGTCGATGGCTGCCCAGCGTTCGGCCGGTGTGGAGATGGCGGCGGCCGTGCGCGCCCGGATGGCGCCGTCGGGCCAGACCAAGGTGCCCGACTACACCGCCCGACGCTTTCCCGAGAATCAGAACTCGCCGCCCCTCCTCGACCATTTTACGGAGATCAAGCTGTCCGATCTGCGCCATGCAGCGCAGCACGAGCATGCGGAGACGCTGGCCGACCTGCTGCATCGGCGCACCGGCGCTGTGTGGACGCGGACCAATGCCATCGAGGCCGCCCGCAAGGCCGCGGAGGAGGTTGCCGACATCATGGACTGGAACCCGGCGCGGGTGGAACGCGAGGTCCAAGACTACGTTGCGACGGCCCGGCGGCTCTTCACGCCCCGCGAATCATAGGCGCTGCTAGGCCCAGGGTCCGACGGCCCACCGCTCCACGGCGGCCTCGTCGATCGTCAGGCCGATGCCCGGCTTGTCCGGCAGGCGGATGCAGCCGTTCTCCACGGCGGGCCGGTCCAGGTACAGCTTGTCCCAGAACGGATCGCGCCGCGCATCGGGATAGCATTCCACGAACGTGGCGTTGGGGATCGCCGCCATGAGGTGCATTGAGACGTGCGGCTCGGCGACCTGCCCCATGCGCACGTCCACCAACGACGCAGCGGCCGCTATACGCATCCATGCGGTCGGGCCGCCCCCGCGGTTCGAGGTGACGTTGATGACATCGACCGACTCGCCGGCCAGCAATGCCCAGCAGCCATAGACCGATTCCTCGGTCTGGCCCGCTCCGACGGGGATCCCAGTCTTGCTTCTTACCTCGCGCAACCCACGGACGACGTTGCGCCAATGCACGGGCTCCTCCAGCCAGGCCGGGTTCATGTCTCGGATCGAATTGGCGAAGCGGACGGCGACGTCGGGCGTCCAGGCCATGTTGGAATCAACCACGATCGCGAAGTCGTCCCCAGCAGCCTGACGTGCGACGCGCACGCGCTCGGCATCCGCCTCGATTGCCAGCGCGCCAACCTTGAACTTGATGCCGGCAAGGCCCTGGCGCCTGTATTCGGCGATCTCGCGCCTGATGCCGTCGGCATCGGTGCTGGTTTCGTAGTAGCCGCCGATGCCGATGATCGGCACGCGATCCACGTGACCGCCCAGCAGCTTGTAGAGGGGTTGGCCGCAGATCTTCCCCTTCAGGTCCCACAGCGTCGTATCGACGGTGGCCATCGCCATCATGACGGAGGCGCGATCGACATAACCCGTGGCGTGCTTGACCATGCGCTCCCAGATCGCCGATGTCGCCATCGGATCGCTGTCCACCAGGATCTGCTTGAATGGGCCGCGCAGCAGGCTGAAGAAGTGTTCGGTGTATTTCGCCTCGTTGCCGACGCAGGCATAGCCCGCATGGCCGGCGTCGGTCGTGATCCGGCACAGGATCGAGGCGCGGCGGGCGAGATTGTAAGTGCCGCCGGAGAAGGCCAGCGGCAGGTCAACCGCGATCGGCCGAACCACGATATCGACAATACGCATAGGAAAACTCGCAGGGAGTGGGGTGCAGGCCGGTAGCGGACGGAGGCAGCGGCCGCGGGCGCCCGCTGGTCGTCATCCTGGGGTCAGGATTTCAGGAGCCACTCGTTGAAGCGCGCACCGGCCGTGTCCTTGTGCGTGCCCCAGAAGGCATTGTCGAGCTCCGCCGTGCCCTTGAAGTTTGCGGGATAGGTCGGCAGCAGTTCGGCTTGCTTCTTTTCTATGTGCTTGTAGGCGTCTGGATTGGTGGGCCCGTTCGTAAGCGTTCGGGTATAGGCAGCTTGGCGGTCGGCGCGCGCGCAAAACTTGACGAACTGCCGGCACAGATCGGCCTTGGGGGTGCCCTTAAGCACCACCCAACCCTCGGCGCTGTAGAATCCCCCTTCCCAGACCACACGCACAGGCGCACCGGCATCGATCGCGTTCTGCGCGCGAGCATTGAACGTCGGGCAGATATCGACTTCGCCGGTGCTGAGGAGCTGCGTGCTCTGCGGTGCGGCATCCCACCACACGACGATCTGGGATTTGATCTGATCAAGCTTCTTGAATGCCCGATCCCACCCGCCAGGGGCCGACAGGGACTTATAGATATCGGGCCCGCCCGCCACGCCATCGGCGCGCATGGCGATCTCGATCGTGTCGCGCACAAACTTGCGCAGCGAGCGCCGCGCCGGGAACTTCTGCACGTCCCAGATGTCGGCGAAGCTTTCCAAATTCTTGCCAGCCAGCCGATCGGTGCGATAGGCGAGCAGGAAGGTGACCACGCCATTGGCCAGGTAGTAGTCGCTCTTCATATTGGCCGGAATGGCCGCGATATCGGGTCCGCTCAGATCGAGCTTGTCCAACAGCCCGTTCTCGATCAGCAGCAATTGGATGTCGCTTGTGATGCCGGCGCTCATATCCCATTGGTAACTCTTGGCTTCAACCTGTGCCTTGATCTGCGCAGAAGGATTGCCCGGGCGTCCCACCGACACGACTTGGATGCCAGTTTCCTTTTCGAATGGCTTGTAGAAGGCCTCGGCGAAGGCAGTCGAGTACACGCCGCCCGGATCGGCGCAAACGATGCTCTGGGCGCCGTCGGCACGCCGCCACAAGAAGGGCGTGGCCAACGCGGTTGCGCTGACGCCCGCCGCGACGCGGATCAGCCCGCGGCGGCTAAGATTGGTAATTCTACGAACGCGCTCTTGGTCTGACATCATCGCTCCCCCGGGCCGCTGGGACGAGATACTCGGCAATCGACGCTCGTCCCGCGTATTGTTGTACTATACAGACAACTTTGTTGCGCCATGAAAGTCAACGGTTACCGAGATCGTGGCGGGACTGCGATTGCGGTGCTAGCATTCAAACGTAGAATCCTTGTTTCAAGACAAGCCAGCATGACGGTCTGCCTCCGCGGCGACGTGGTCGCCGGATATCTAGCCACGGCCGCCAATCTGCCGCGGGCATTCAGGCCATGAGCGCTGGCGCACGAAAGGCCCCCCGCAATCCGCCATGGCGGAGCACCTGGCCGCTTCTGCCTACGGTGGCGTTTCTCGGTGCTTTCTTCCTCTACCCTGTCATTCAACTTTTGTGGCTGAGCGTGATCGGACCGGACCGCGCGTTCTCGCTGCAGCACTACGCCAAGCTGTTCTCGACGCCGCTTTATGTGCAGCTCCTGCTCAGCACGTTCAAGGTTTCCTTCTGGACCACCGTGATCTGCCTGGTGGCGGCCTATCCCGTTGCCTATGTGCTCGCCGCGATTCCCGACCGTTGGCGGCTCAGCCTATTGCTCTGGGTATTGATGCCGTTTTGGACCAGCTTTCTGGTCCGCACCTTCGCCTGGATCGTCCTGCTGGGCCGCAATGGAGCGATCAACGACATCCTGCAGCGGGTCGGGGTCATCGAACGTCCGCTGGAGCTGCTGTTCAATTTCGGCAGCGTCATGGTTGGCATGAGCCATGCCCTGATGCCGCTGGCCGTAGTGACCATGCTTTCAGTCATGCAGAACATCGATTCCAACCTTATGCGCGCCGCGTCCACCCTGGGCGCGCGGCGCGGCCAGGCGTTCTGGCGAGTCTACTTCCCGCTGTCGCTGCCGGGCATTGCGGCCAGTGGCCTTCTGATCTTCATCACGGCCCTAGGCTTCTTCATTACCCCTGCACTGCTGGGCGGACGTCGCGAGATGATGATCGCACAGGAGATTATTTTCCAGCTCGAGGAGCAGCTCAACTGGGGATTCGCCGGCGCTATCGCCGTCATGTTGCTACTGGCGACGGCAGTGGTCTTCTGGCTGTTCGACCGCGTCCTCGGGGTAAGCACTCTCTCGGGCGCCGCTGCGGACGAGGCTCGCGAAGGGCGCAGCGCGGGGCTTTTCGGCAAAGTGGTCGATCGGATCGGCACTTGTATCATCGCGGCACTTGGTGCTGCCTGCGCCGCGGCAGGGGCGCTCTACGATCGAATCGTGCCATCGCATTCCGCCAGACGTCGCCGGTCCCTCGGGCAATTGGCCCTTTGGTCAGCGGCAATCGCCATCGTGGTGTTCCTGGCGCTTCCAACGTTCTTTGTCATCCCGGTTTCGTTTTCCAAGACGCAGTATATCGCATGGCCACCGAACGGATTTACGCTGCATTGGTACGAGGAGTTCTGGGACTCGCCGGTTTGGCGCGCCGCGATGCTGCGATCGGTCGGCGTCGGCGTGATGACAGCGGTACTCGCAATGCTCATCGGCGTCCCGGCCGCGTTCGTGCTTGCGCGCCGGCGCCTTGCTGCCCGAACGCTGATCATGTCGTTTATTCTGTCGCCACTGATCTTTCCGCATATCATCGTCGGCGTGGCGCTGTTCTATTTGTACAGCCGAGTTGGGTTGGTTGGGACATCGCTCGGTCTCGTACTCGGTCACACGATCTTCGCCATTCCCTATGTTGTGGTGACGGTGATGGCTGTTCTGCGTCACTATGACAACCGGCTCGACCAGGCTGCCGCCAGCCTTGGAGCCAACCGCTTCCGTACCCTCGTGTGGATCACCTTGCCGCTGATCCGCGCCGGAATGGTCGCGAGTTTCCTGTTCGCGTTCGTCAAGTCGTTCGATGAGTTGGCGGTGTCGCTGTTCATCGCCGGCGGCCTGACCACGACGCTGCCAAAGAAAATGTGGTCGGACGCCATCCTGCAGGTCAGTCCGACGCTGACGGCCGTTTCCAGCGCCACCCTGGTTTTCGTCACCGTCGCAATTCTAGCCGCCGAGTTGTTGAGCCGGCGGGCGCGGCGGCCCTAGTTCATGTCAGGCCCGACGCACGCGGTGCGTGTGATCCAGGTAGCGCTGATATGCGTCCACTTCCTGGGCGACGCGCGCGTCGTCCCACCCCAGTATGGCCGCGACCGCGTCCGCGGCCTGCCGGGCTACGCCCATACCCATCTTCGAGGTCCAGCCGATATCGGCCCGGCGGCACAGCAGGTCGACCAGCGTTTCGACATGCTCTCCACGCGCGGAGACCGCCAGGTCCGCGGCAGTTACCGCAGACTCGCCAGGCACCAGCGGCTCTGCGTTGACGCCAGGCGCCGGAAATTCGCGCCCCTTGAACGACGGAACCTGCGGAGTGCGCGAAGGCGCCAATCGCTGCCGGACCATCGCCGTCATCTCTGGACCGACCGAGCGATGCGTCATGATCGGCCCGGCCGTGACCGAGATCACGTTGGGCATGCCCTCGGCCCCCTGATCGTGCACGTCGCGCGAGCGCTTGCCTTTCGGAAAGGCCGGATCGTAGGTGAGCGGCCGTACACCGGCCCACGTATAGATTATCTTGTCGCGCGTCAGCTTCATTCCCGGCAGGGCGTAGTTCGCCTCCTCCAGCAAAAATTCAATGTCGTCGTCCGTGGCATGCACATCGTCGGGGTCGCCTTCGAACACTGTCTCCGTCGGGCCGCAGTAGTGCAGGCTGCGCCATGGCCGCACATACATCGGTTCCTTCTCGCGGTTCAGGCCGGCTAGACCGAAGCCCGCATTCTCCGGCGGTAAACGGAACAGGATGTTGGCGCCCTTGGTACCGAAGATCTTGCGCTTGGCACCGGCGCCCGCGCTCTGGTTGACGCGATCGATCCAGACGCCCGCCATGTTGAGCACGATCTTCCCGCGCACCACGGCCGTCCCACCCTTGCCGTTCGCATCAGCGAGCGCCACTGCCCAGGAGTTGCCCTGCTCCTGCGCAAGATGCGTGACCCTTGTGTAGTTGCGCGCGGTGGCACCCATTCGCTCCGCATCGAGAATCTCGTCGATCGTGATCCGCTCCGGCCAATCGAAAACATACTCATGGAAGCTCATCACGCCCGATAGGCGCTCGGGCTCGCGCAGATACTTGACCAGCGGCGTACTGGCGAACTCGGAAGGCGGTACCTGGCCCGACCCAAGCGGGACTTCCGCTGGGCCCAGCCAGGCCAGCAGACGGAAGGCCATCTTCACTTGCCAGGGTGCATAAGTGCCGCCGTGGTACATCGGATAGAAGAAGGTCGTCCGCCGCGACCGTTCGGGCGAGCTCTGCACGAAGTCTCGGCGGTCAATCATCGCCTGGCGTGCCATACTGCAAGCTACCCGCAGCTTCTTGGGCGAGGTCACGAACTCCCACATCGAATTGCCGGGCGCGAGATACCGCAATCCGCAATGCAGGACTCGACTCGACCGGCTCGAAGCGCCGGAGGCGAAATCGCCTTTGTCGACGACTAGTACGTCGTACCCCGCTGCCGACAAATGCTGGGCGGCACTTGCTCCATTGACCCCGCCTCCGACGACCACTACGTCGAATTGGCGGCCGTCGAGGGCCGATAGCGGCAGCTTCATACGGTTCTCCCCGGATCCTTGGTCCAAACCCTACAATATGTCTGCTGGAGTGTACATTCCGCGAGATGGCGACTGGCGGGGCGATGATCGTGTAGCGTGCACGGATTTCGGGAGTATACTGGAAAAGGTTTCCCAAGCTTCGCATGGTGATTTGATTGGCCAGGCACAACTTCCTGGGCGCCTTTCCGAAGCACCTCCAGGTGCGCGAACTGTTGCTTCGACGGCTCGAGCGGGAGTTCGGGATCGGCGACCGATTCCCCACGGAAAAGGAATTGTCGGGCCAATTCGGCGTCAGCCGTGAAACCGTGCGCGAGGCACTCGCCTGGATCGAAAGCGAGGGCCTGATCACCCGTCACCGGGGCCAAGGCTCGTTCGTAGCCAAGCGGCCGGCACGCACCGCGGATCGGCGGCTGACGGGCATCACGGACGGCGAAACGCACAATGGCCTGAAAATCAAGGCGCGCGTTCTAGAGCATGGCCCGATCAATGCACGCTGCGATGTGGCCGCCGCCCTCAGCGTGGATTCAGGCAAGCTCGTGTATCACTACGTCCGGCTGTCGATGTTCCAAGGCCGGCCCCTTGCCGTACACGAGAGCTATTTGGACCTCGAGCGTGGGATACAAATCGCACGCAAGGGGCTGGGCAGCGGCTCCGTCATGTATGAGCTGGAGCATACGCTGGGCCTGGAGTCTTGGGAGGATCGGCACCGGATCGAGGCGGTCATCGCCGACACTGCGATGGCCGGGCTGCTGGATATCCCGCTGGGCGCGCCCTTGTTGTTCATGGAGCGGATCCATGTCGGCTCCGATCAAGCGCCAGTGGCAGCGTTTCACTCCTATTACCGCGCGGACCGGTACTACTACACGGCAAAGGTCGACGGCGCCACCCGCAACAGGCCTTGTACCGATACCAAGTTGACAATCGGGCCATCCGCCCCAGTCGCGCGGCGCAGGGTCGTTGCCTCACTCCAGACGAAAATGGCGGGCCGGCGGATCAACTCGCACTAAGGGGTCGGCTTCGAAACGCACGCGGCTCGGCCGGGGCGTCGTGCGAACAGGATGATGGAAGCGACGTATAGGAAGGCGCGGGTGGCGGCGATGGTCGCCTCGAAGTCCTTCGCCAGCCAGCCCGCCGTTCGCGCCCCACACCACGGCCAACTGGCGCGGCTATGTGGCACTCTGGACGATCGCTGGCGACCGGCTCTATCTGAGTGACCTATCGGGCTGGATCCCCACCGAGCCGCGAGAGCCCGGGTCGGGCGAACGCTCCCCGCGCCACGTCACCCTGGCCGACCTGTTCCCCGACGCGAAAGGGCCGGTGCATGCAGCGTGGTATAGTGGCACGCTGCGTATTCCCCAAGGCCGGCTTGTCGACTACGTGCACCAGGGCTACGCGTCGCAATACGAGCGCTTCCTGCTGATCGACGTTATCGACGGGTCGTCGGCGCTCGCCGCGAGGTCGCGGGGACGCCGCCTCCGTCCGAATTGCATTGGTCGCTGAAGGACACGCTGAGGCGCATCGCGCAACGCATGTGGCGACGGCGCAAGCGCGGCTCGATCGCTCCGTGAGTGGGGTCACCCGCTGATCAACCTTGCGGTAGGTCATGCAACTGTCCTGGAGACCGTCACCTATCAGCGCAACGAGCTGTTCCGGTTCGGGCCGATCGGCCTCACGAAGATCATCGTGCGCGATCCGTGGCCGGAGTCCCCCAATCGCCGCGAGCTGACGGCGCGCGATGTGCGCGGAACATTCCATGTGCCTGCGATAGACGTGTCGTCGTAGCGACGCAGCAGACAGACCGCTGCGGTGCCGCGCTTCTTGTCGACCCGGAGCGCGCAAGAGAATCTTGGAGGAGGCATTGGCGGAGGGAGAGGGATTCGAACCCTCGATACGGTTTCCCGTATACACACTTTCCAGGCGTGCGCCTTCAACCGCTCGGCCACCCCTCCAGCGCCACGCATCCAGGGCGCGAGCGCGGCCGGACACTAGCCGACGGCATCGGCCCGGGCAACCTCCGTCGGGGCGGCGTGGGGCCGGCGGCTGGCGTGGAATCTCGTGCAGTTTCCGCGGGTTGGCGCAGGGTGCCGGGTCCGGCCAAAGAACCGGGGGCAGCGCAACGGAAACCACGTAAGTGGCGCCTCAGCCCTCGCCCATCTTCAGCGCGGCGATGAAGGCGGATTGGGGGATTTCCACCTTGCCGAACTGGCGCATGCGCTTCTTTCCCTCTTTCTGCTTTTCCAGCAGCTTCTTCTTGCGCGTGATGTCGCCGCCATAGCACTTGGCCGTCACGTCCTTGCGCAGCGCGCTGATCGTCTCGCGCGCGATGATGCGCCCGCCGATCGCCGCCTGCACCGCGATCTTGAACATCTGGCGCGGAATCAGATCCTTCAGCCGCTCGCACATCGTGCGGCCGCGGCTTTCGGCCGCCGCGCGATGGACGATCATCGACAGCGCGTCGACCGGATCGCCGTTGACCAGGATCGTCAGCTTCACCAGGTCGCCCTCGCGATAGGCCTCGACGTGGTAGTCGAAGCTGGCATAGCCGCGGCTGACCGATTTCAGGCGGTCGTAGAAATCGAACACCACCTCGTTCAGCGGCAGGTGATAGACGATCATCGCCCGGCTGCCGGCATAGGTGAGCTCCACCTGTTCGCCGCGGCGCTCCTCGCACAGCTTCAGGACCGCGCCCAGGTAGTCGTCGGGGACGAAGATCGTGCCCTTGATCCACGGCTCTTCCATGTGGGCGATCTTCATCGGGTCGGGCATGTCGGCCGGGTTGTGCAATTCCTTGACCGACCCGTCGGTCATGTGGATGCGATAGACGACCGAGGGCGCGGTGGTGATGAGATCGAGGTCGAACTCGCGCTCCAGCCGCTCCTGGACGATCTCGAGATGCAAGAGGCCGAGGAAGCCGCAGCGGAATCCGAAACCCAGCGCGGCCGAGGTTTCCGGCTCGTACTGGAAGCTGGCGTCGTTGAGGCGCAGCTTGGCCAGGCTTTCGCGCAGGTTCTCGTACTGCGCCGCGTCGGTGGGGAACAGGCCGCAGAACACCACCGGCACCGAGGGCTTGAACCCGGGCAACGGCTCGGCCGCCGGCTTGCGGTCGTCGGTGATCGTGTCGCCGACCTTGCAGTCCGCCACGCTCTTGATCGCGGCGGTGATGAAGCCGACCTCGCCCGGCTCCAGCGTGTTGCACAGCACGCGCTTGGGCGCGAAATACCCCACGCGTTCGACCTGGTATGCGGTACCGGTCGACATGAACCGCATCTTCATGCCGTTCTTCAGCACGCCGTCCTTCACGCGCACCAGCGCCACGACGCCGAGATAAGGGTCGTACCAACTGTCGATCAACAGCGCCTTCAGCGTGGCCGACGCGTCGCCCGTGGGCGCGGGCAGGCGCGTGACCAGCGCCTCCAGCACGTCGTCGATGCCCAAGCCCGTCTTGGCCGAGATCGGCACGGCCTGCGAGGCATCCAGCCCGATCACGTCCTCGATCTGCTGGCGGATGCGGTCCGGCTCGGCGGCCGGCAGGTCGATCTTGTTGAGAATCGGCACGATCTCGTGGTTGTTGTCGATCGCCTGGTAGACATTGGCCAGGGTCTGCGCCTCGACCCCCTGGGTTGCGTCCACGACCAGCAGCGACCCCTCGCAGGCCGCCAGCGACCGGCTGACCTCGTAGGCGAAGTCGACATGGCCGGGCGTGTCCATCAGGTTCAATTCGTAGGTCTCGCCGTCCCTGGCCTTGTAGGACAGGCGCACGGTCTGGGCCTTGATGGTGATGCCGCGCTCGCGCTCGATATCCATCGAATCGAGCACCTGCTCGCGCATCTCGCGCTGCTCCAACCCGCCGCAACGCTCGATCAGCCGGTCCGCCAGGGTGGACTTGCCGTGGTCGATATGCGCGATGATCGCGAAGTTGCGGATATGGCTGAGATCGGTCATGTGCAGCGCAACATAGGTGGTCGGTCCGGCCTTATCAATGACGGTCCTTACTGTCAGCGACACTCATCCTTCGACAGGCTCATCCTTCGACAGGCTCATCCTTCGACAGGCTCAGGATGAGGATCGATTTCCTTTCTCCTCGTCCTGAGCCTGTCGAAGGACGACGTTCTACTCCGCCGCCGCCTCGAAGCGCCTGACCGCGTCCGCGCCCTCGGTCCGGCACCAGCCCCGCGCGCCGCCCAGACCGCGGTTCTGGTATTCGCTGGCGAAGGCGACGCCGGCGGCGATGCGGGCCTTCGTGATGCCCTCGGCATCCAGCTTCTCCGCCCTGGCCAGCCGGCGCTCCTCGGCCTCGAAGCCCTGCTCGGCGCGGTCGGTCAGCAAGCCGCACTGCTCGGCCACGCTGTAGCCGTAGAGCGCCTCGCCATAGGCCGAGAGGTGCCGCTCGGCTGCCGCTGCCGGAAGTCCGGCCAGCAGCAGGGCCAGCAGCGCCGTCAGCCGCGTAGCACGCCCCCCGTGGCCTTCGCCACCTGCGCCACCACCTTGGCCGCGACCGCCTCGATCTCGGCTTCGCTGAGCGTCGCTTCGGTGGGTTGCAGGGTGACGGCGATCG
Source organism: Alphaproteobacteria bacterium (assembly GCA_020846275.1). Classification (GTDB taxonomy): domain Bacteria; phylum Pseudomonadota; class Alphaproteobacteria; order JAEULC01; family JAEULC01; genus JAEULC01. The sequence goes on along the minus strand of JADLEG010000300.1, from coordinate 14,051 downwards.
CGATCGACTTCTTGCCCGGCGCAAGCGCCCCGCCGCTGAAGCGGTCGAACACGCCGACCTCGGCGATCAGCGCCTTGTCCGCGCCGCGCGCCGCGCGCACGAGTTGCTCGGCCGCGATCGTGTCGTCCACCACGAAGGCGAAATCGCGCACGACAGGCTGGAACGGCGAGGCCTTCAAGAGCGGCCGCGCGCGGCTGGCCTTGGCCTTGGGCAGCGGCAGCAGCGTCAGGTTGACCTCGCATCCCACGGCCGGCCCCTCGACGTCCAGCGCCTTCAGCACGCGGGGATGCAGTTCGCCAAAGCTCGCCAGCACGTTGGGGCCCAGGCGCAGCACGCCGGCGCGGCCGGGGTGGTACCAAGCTGGCGGCTTGGCCTCGACCTGCAGATTGCCCAGCGGTACGCCGCAGAGCGACAGCACGGCCATCGCGTCGGCCTTGGCGTCGAAGGCGTCGACGGGGCGCGGCTTGGCGTCCCAGTGGCGCGGCGCGTTGTTGCCGCGACGGACGACGGTGGCATGCATCGACTGGTCCTGCGGCCGGTCGCCGGCATAGACCGGCCCGACCTCGAACAGCGCCAGGTCGGGCGATCCGCGGTCGGCATTGCGCTGGGCCGCCTGCAGCAGGTTCGGCAGGATCGACGGGCGCATCTGGTCGAGATCGGCCGAGATCGGGTTGGCCAGCGCCAGGGCCGGCTGGCCGCCGCCGAATTTCTGCGAATGCGCCCGGGACATGAACGACCAGGTGACGGCCTCCATGATCCCGCGCTCCGCCAGCAGGCGCTTGACCAGCCCGACGCGGCGCTGCGCCGGGGTCAAAACCGGCTCGGGCGTCACCGCCGGCGCGGGCATCGGGACGGCCTCGATATGGTCGTAGCCCTCGACGCGCACGACCTCTTCCACCAGATCGGCCTCGCCCTCGATGTCCGCGCGCCAGGACGGCGGATCGACGTCGAAGCCGTCGCCCTTGGGCACGGCCTTGAAGCCGAGAGAGGTCAGGATCGCGCCGGCGCGCGCGGCCGGCACGTCGATGCCGCCCAGCGCCATGATGCGGGACTGGCGCAGATGGATCGTGCGGCGCCAGTCCGGCACGCGGCCCGCGATCACGACCTCGCTAGGCTCGCCCCCGCACAGCTCCATCACCAGCTTCGTCGCCAGTTCGATGCCGGGCGCGGTGAATTCCGGATCGACGCCGCGCTCGAAGCGGTGCCGCGCGTCGCTGTCGATCGACAGGGCCCGGCCGGTCAGCGCGGTGCGCTTGGGATCGAACAGCGCGGCCTCGACGAACACGTTCGTCGTGCTCTCGGTGCAGCCCGTCTCCTCGCCGCCGATGATGCCGCCCAGGCCCAGCGCCTTGGCCTCGTCGGCGATCACCGTCATGGAGTCGGTCAGCGCGTAGGTCTTGCCGTTGAGCGCCAGCAATTTTTCTCCGGCCCGGCCGAAGCGCACGCGGATGCCCTTCGCCACCTTGTCGGCATCGAAGACATGCAATGGCCGGTCGCGGTCGAGCGTGACATAGTTGGTGATGTCCACCAGCGCCGAGATCGGCCGCAGGCCCACGGCTTCGAGCTTGCGCTTCAGCCAGTCGGGGCTGGGCCCGTTCTTCACGCCACGGATGTAGCGGCCGAGGAACAGCGGGCAGGCGTTCTCCTGCCCCGCCGGCAGCTGCAACTGCAGATCGAGCGGGCTCTTGAACCTGCCGGGGAGGGTCGCGACCGCGGGCGTGATCACCGTGCCGATGCCGGCCGCGGCCAGGTCGCGCGCGATGCCGGCGATGCCCAGGCAATCCGCGCGGTTGGGCGTCAGTTTCACCTCGAACACGGGATCGTCGAACCCGGCGTACTTGGCGTAGGACGCGCCCACCGGTGCGTCGGCCGGCAGGTCGATGATGCCCTCGTGCTCGTCGCTCAAGCCCATCTCGCGCTCCGAGACGAGCATGCCGTTCGACTCGACGCCGCGGATCACGCCCTTCTTCAGGTCGACCTTGGTGCCGGGGATGTAGGACCCGGCGGGCGCGAACACGCCCTTCATGCCGGTGCGCGCGTTGGGCGCGCCGCACACCACCTGCACCTCGCCCGATCCGGTGTCGACCCGGCACACGCGCAGGCGGTCGGCGTTGGGATGCTGCTTGGCCTCGATCACCCGCGCGACGACGAAGGGCTCCAGCCCCTTGCCGCGGTCGGCCATGCCCTCGACTTCCAGGCCCAGCATGGTCAGCGCATGCGCGACGTCCTTGGCCGGCGCGTCGGTCCGAAGGTGCTCCTTCAGCCAGGAGAAGGTGAACTTCATTGCGCCACCAGCCCGCGCACCAGGCTGGGCGCCTCAAGCCCCGTGAAGCCGTAGTGCTTCAGCCAGCGCAGGTCGGCCTCGTAGAAGGTGCGCAGGTCGGGGATGCCGTATTTCAGCATCGCCACGCGCTCGATCCCCATGCCGAAGGCGAAGCCCTGGTACTCGGCGGGATCCAGGTTGCAGTAGCGCAGCACCTTGGGATGCACCATGCCGCAGCCCAGGATCTCCAGCCAGTCGTCGCCCGCACCGATCTTCAACTCGCCGCCCTTGCGCGAGCAGCCGATGTCCATCTCCGCGCCCGGCTCGACGAACGGGAAGAACGACGGCCTGAACCGCACCGGCACGTCGGGCACCTCGAAGAAGGCGCGGCAGAAATCGGCCAGGCAGCCCTTCAGGTGGCCCATATGGGTGGTCTTGTCGATCACCAACCCCTCGACTTGGTGGAACATGGGGGTGTGCGTCATGTCCGAGTCGGAGCGGTAGGTGCGGCCCGGGACGATGATGCGGATCGGCGGCTTCTGGCTCATCATCGTGCGCACCTGCACCGGGGACGTATGCGTCCGCAGCACCGGGCGCGAACCGTCCGGCTTCTCGGCCAGGTAGAACGTGTCCATCATCTGCCGCGCCGGATGCTCGGGCGGGATGTTGAGCGCGGTGAAGTTGTGGAAGTCGTCCTCGATGTCCGGGCCTTCCGCGACCTTGAAGTCCATGGCGCCGAAGATCGCCACGATCTCGTCGATGGTCTGCGAGATCGGGTGCAGCTTGCCCTGGGATTCCGGACGCGCCGGCAGGGTCACGTCGACGCGCTCGTCGTTCAAGCTGCGATTGAGCTGGGACTCTTCAAGCTCCCTCTTGCGCTGAACTAGGGAAGACTCGATCTCTTGAAAGATTCCATTGAGAACGGGACCAATCGCTTTCTTGTCCTCCAGCGCAGTAATTGAGGCAATCTTCCTTCTTGCCGTATTTGCATGGCCGCGCGCGCCAACAAGCTCAATGCGTAGCTTCTCGATCTCATCTTGCGAGAGTGCGGCGCCTATTTGATTCTGAATTCGGAGCAGCTCTTGCTCGGTGTCTACGCTCCGCCCGAAAACTTCGGTGTAGATCGAGTCAGTGCTTTGCCGCTGCTGCGGCGAAAGGCCAAGCAACAGCGATCTGACCGCAGAAGTAGTTGTGGTCCGAGTTTCGCTCATCCCACTATTCCAACTGCATCAACAAGAGGCCGAGCGCGCCCGCCGCCAGGCTTTGCGGCTGGCCGTCGATGCTGAGCCGCTCCAGCGCCACCTGCTTGGTCTGGCGGTTGTTGATCCAGGCCACTTCGACCGCGCGCTTGGCGCCGGCGCGCGTGGTCTTGTCGATCTTGGCCGCGACCTCGACGACGTTGGGATTGTCCTTGTACTGGGCCGGCTTCGATGCCGTCCAGGCGACCTGGCCGCGCGCACCGGCGAGCTGGTTGGCGAACTGCTCGTTGGTGCCGCCCAGCCCCTGCGCCGCCTTCACTGCAGCGACGTCCTGGTCGAAATTCTCGCCGCAGGCGGCGAGCGCGAACAGCAGCGCCGCGCCGATCGCGGCGCGCAGCATCAATCCAATCCCTGAAGCGCGGCCCGACCGGCCGCCCTCGGTTGCAGCGGCCAGCGACGCCATGATCTGATCCTTACGCCGCTGGCTTCTGCGCCGCGAGGGCGCCCTTGGCCGTCTCGACCAGGGCCGCAAACGATTCCGGCTCGCGCGCGGCCAGATCGGCCAGGACCTTGCGGTCGACCTCGATGCCGGCCTTCTTGATGCCGGCCATCAGGCGCGAATAGGTGATGCCGTTCTCGCGCGCGCCGGCGTTGATGCGCTGGATCCACAAGCCGCGGAAGTCGCGCTTCTTGTTGCGCCGGTCGCGATAGGCGTAGCGAAGCGCCTTCTCGACCTTCTCCAGCGCCGGGCGATAGGCCTTGGACGAGCGGCCGACATAGCCGGACGCCAGGTCCAGGATCTTCTTGTGGCGGGCATGAGCGGTCATGCCCCGTTTGACGCGTGCCATGGTTCAGCTCCCGCGCTAGCGATTATACGGCATGTATTTCATGACCAGGATCTGGTCACTGTCGCGCATCACTTCCATGCCGCGCGACTTGCGCTTCATCTGCTGCGAGCGCTTGCTGAGGCCGTGGCGCCGCTTGGCGGGCTGAAACTTGACCTTGCCGGTCGCGGTGAAGCGGAAGCGCTTCTTGGCGCCGCTTTTCGTCTTCATCTTGGGCATTTCTCGGTCCTTGAGGGTCTAGGGTTGGCCGATCCATCGGACGACGAGGCATGCCCTATGTTGAGGATTGTCAGGGAGTTAACCCTTTACCCTCGAAGCCAGCCATCCGGTCGGAAGCGCGGCTATATAGCGGCCCCAGGGGGTAAACGCAAGCCTTGCCACCCCCGGCCGGGCTACGCCGCCGCAGCGGACCCGTTGACGTAGGGCTTCAGGGCCGCGGCGATCAGGTCGTGCGTGGGGGTGGGCACGCCGGCCGCCCTGCCCAGCCGCGCCACCGCGCCCGACAGCCAGGGCAATTCCAGCCGGTTGCCGCGCTCCAGGTCCTGCTGCATCGAAGTCTTCATCTCGGCCGGCAGCTTGTCGATCAGCGCCAGCGTGCCGTCGATCTCCTTGAGTTCGAGTTCGACGCCGCCGGCGCGGCCGACCGCCACCACCTCGGCGATCGCGTTGCGCAGGCAGGACCGCATCTCGGGATCGGCGCGGATCACGCCCATCGGCTGGCGGGTCAGCGAGGTCCAGCCGCTGGTCGCCGCCAGCAGCGCGAACTTGCGCCACTGCGCGACGGCGACATGCGCCGGCACCTCGGCGTCGATGCCCGCCTTCCCGCACACGCCGAGAAACTTCTCGACGCGCGGCGACACCAGCCCGTCGGCCTCGCCGAAGGCCAGCCGCGCCATGGTGCCGGTATGACGGATCACCCCCGGCTCGCCGATAATCGCGGCGATATAGGCGACGCCGCCCACGACCTTCCCGGCCCCCAGCACCGCCCCCGCGCGCTGGATGGCGTCGACGCCGTTCTGGAACGGGATGACGTAGCCGCCGCCTGCGACCAGCGGCCGGCACGCGGCAGCACCCTGTTCCAAGTCCCACAGCTTGACGCAGAGCATGGCGACATCGACACGGCCGATCGACGCCGGATCGTCGGTCGCCTTGGCCGGCTTGATCATGATGTCGCCGTTGGCGCTGGTCACGCGCAGGCCGTTGGCGCGGATCGCCGCCAGATGCTTCCCGCGGGCGATGAAGGTGACATCGTTGCCAGCGGCCGCCAGCCGCGCCCCGAAATACCCGCCGACGCCACCCGTCCCGAAGACGGCAATCTTCATGCCCGGACTACTTCAGCGCCTTGCACGCCCGCTGGATGCGGGTGCAGGCGTCGCGCAGCGCCTCCGTGGCGGTGGCGTAGGAGATGCGGAAGTACGGCGCCAGGCCGAAGGCCGAGCCTTGCACCACCGCCACGCCCTCGGCTTCGAGCAGGTAGGTGACGAAGTCTTCGTCGGTCTTGATCAGCTTGCCGTCCGGCGTCTTCTTGCCGATCGTCCCGGCGCAGGACGGGAACACGTAAAATGCCCCTTCGGGGCGGGGGCAGCGTATGCCCGGCGCCTGGTTCAGCATCTCGACGACCAGGTCGCGGCGCTGCTTAAAGCTCTGGTTGTTGCGCGGGATGAAATCCTGCGGCCCGTTCAGCGCCTCGACCGCCGCGGCCTGGCTGACCGAGGACGGGTTGGACGTGCTCTGCGACTGGATCGTCGCCATCGCCTTGATCAGCTCGACCGGCCCGCCGGCATAGCCGATGCGCCAGCCGGTCATGCAATAGGCCTTGCTGACGCCGTTGACCGTCAGCGTACGGCCGTAGAGCTGGGGCTCTACCTCGGCGACGGTCGCGAATTGGAAGTCGTCGTAGACCAGGTGCTCGTACATGTCGTCGGTCATGATCCAGACATGCTTGTGCTTGAGCAGCACGTCGGCCAGCGCGCGAAGCTCCTGCTTGGTATAGGCGGCGCCGGTGGGGTTCGACGGCGAGTTCAGGATCAGCCACTTGGTCTTCGGCGTGATCGCCGCTTCCAGCGCCTCGGGCGTCAACTTGAAGCCGTTGTTCTCGCCGCAGGCCACAGCCACGGGCGTGCCCTCGGCCAGCGCCACCATGTCGGGATAGCTGACCCAGTAGGGCGCGGGGATGATCACCTCGTCGCCCTTGTTGAGCGTCGCGACCAGCGCGTTGTACAGCACCTGCTTGCCGCCGGTGCCGACGGTGATCTGCTGCGGGGTGTAGGAAAGCCCGTTCTCGCGCTTGAACTTGGCGCAGATCGCCTTCTTCAGCGCGGGCGTGCCGTCGACGGCGGTGTACTTGGTCTCGCCGGCATTGATCGCCTTGATCGCCGCGTCCTTGATGTTCTGCGGCGTGTCGAAATCGGGCTCGCCGGCGCCCAGGCCGATGACGTCGCGGCCCGCCGCCTTCAGCTCCTGCGCCTTGGTGGTGACGGCGATGGTGGGCGACGGCTTGATGTTGCTGAGGCGGTCGGCGAGAAACGGCATGGTCTGCGTCCGGCGTTGGATTCGAGGGAAGGGCAAATTAGGCCGTGCCGCCCCGCCACGCAAGGCGACCCGCCGCATCCCTCGGCCGCAAAAATGCCCGGCCTCATGCGGCCGACGACATCGCCCGCACGTCGCGCGAATCGGCCAGCAGATGGCCCGGCAGCCTGACCGAGACCGTGGTGCCGGCGCCCGGCGCGCTGGCGATGTCCAGCCGGCCGCCATGCAGCTCGACCAGGCGGCGGCAGATCGACAGCCCGAGCCCGGTGCCTTCGTGCTTGCGCTCCAGGCTGGAATCGACCTGGTGGAACGGATCGGTCACCCGCGCCACCTGGTCCGGCGGAATGCCGATCCCGGTGTCCGCCACGAAGACGACCATGCCCGCATCGTCGCGACGCGCGCCGATCGTGACCGTGCCGCCCCGAGGGGTGAACTTGACCGCGTTCGACAGCAGGTTCAGCAGGACCTGCTTGATCGCCCGCGGGTCGAGCCTGACCGGCGGCAGGTCGGTCTCGACCGAGGTGGCGATCGCGATTCCGTTCGCCTCGGCGCGGCCGGCGACGACCTTGATGCAGGCGCCGATCAACTCGGCGATGGCGATATCCTGCAGGTCGATCGTGTAGCGGCCGGCCTCGATCTTCGACATGTCGAGGATGTCGTTGATGACGTCGAGCAGATGGCGCGCGCTGTCGACGACGTCGGTGGCGTAGCCGGCATAGCGGTCGCCCGCATGCGGCCCGTGCATCTGCATCTGGATCACTTCGGCGAAGCCGATGATGGCGTTGAGCGGCGTGCGCAGCTCATGGCTCATGTTGGCCAGGAACTCGCTCTTGGTCCGGTTCGCGGTTTCCGCCAGGTCCTTCGCGGACTGGAGCGAAGTTTCGCGCTCCTTCTCGGCCGTGATGTCGATGATGACCAGCGCGATGCCGCCGTCGGCCATGCGATGTTCGCGCAGCTGCTCCCAGCGCCCGTCGGACAGGCGCCGCTCGATCGGCGGGCCGGGGTTGCGGTGCTGCTCCAGGCGCTTGGCGATATAGGCCTCCGCCGCCTCGTGGCCCAGGTCGAACCGGCTGCGCTTGACGTTCTCGCGCAGGATGGCCTCGAACACCGCGCCGGGCTTGATGACGTCCTCGATCACCGCGTGCATGCGGCGATAGGCGGGATTGCAGGTGATCAGCCGGTCGTCGCGGTCGAACAGCGCGACGCCCGCCGAGAGACCTTCAATGGCGCCAACCACCTGGCTTTCCATCCGTCGGCGCAACCGTTTGCGCAGGCGTTGCGCGCGCGAGGCCAAAAGCCAGGCTCCGATGCCGATCAGAAAACCGCACAACAGGATGGCGATCGCGGCCAGCGTCGCCTCGAGGCGCGCCTGGTCGCGAACGGCGCCGGCGGGCGTGTCGACCACCAGCGCGCCCATCATGTCGCCGAGCTGCCAGCGGGGGCCGGTCGTCTGGATCTTGTTGTGGCAGTCGATGCAGGCCCGCTGGTTGGCGATCGAGGGCATCAGCGTGCGCAGCACCGGCTCGCCGCCCGATTCGGCCCAGGCGGTGCGCGGCATTGTGTCCGCGTCGGCCGCGATGTCGCGCAGGGCGGCGGCGAGCGCGGCATCGGAAGGGGACGTCTCGATCGATCGCCCGGGCATGCCGACCATCACGACGCGCATGCGGTCCGCTTCGCCCCGCATCGCCGCGAAACGCTGCAGCGCGTGGGCGCGGAAGCTGGCCGGCACCGCCGCCGCCTCGGCCGACAGGCGCGCGCGCTCGGCGGCGTAGGCTTCGACGAAGGCATTGACGAGTTCGAGGGTGATCGCCGCCTCGTGGCCCGAGCGCTTGGCGAAACCCGCGATCTGGTACTGCTCGATGCGGTCGGCGGCGCCATAGGCGACCACGCCGCAGCCCGCCGCCAGCGCGACCTGACCCAGCACCCGGAGTGATCGCCGCAACGCGCGGGCGCAGAGCGCCGCTGCCTGCATTTCCGCCACCTCGTGCGCCCACCCTAGGGGCGCGAGGTGAATCAACGATTAAGAGTATTTGGCCGGGGGCGGCATGGTTTCCGGCATGAGCGGCCTCTCAGGCCCGAGCGGCAGCCGGCTCCCGCCGGCGCCGTGCCGCCAGCAGTCCCGTCAGTCCCGCGGCCAGCAGCCCGAGGGTCAGCGGCTCGGGGACCGACAGCCAGGTGCCGTCATAGCGGCAGGTGCCGGACTGCCGGCAGGCCGCCGGGCCCGGGAAATCGGTGTTGAAGCTGCCCGTCATCGCCCCCTGCCCATAGCTGAAGGCGAAGTCGTAGGACGTGTTGTTGAACCGCAGAAATCCGTCGCCGGGCGCCAGATCGTAGGTCAGGCGCTGCGCCTGGCAGGCCGGGTTTGCCGCGCAACCCTGCTGCAGGGCGACGAGATCGCCGAGGTCGATGACCACCGACCCCATGGTGAAGACAAAACCCAGAATGCCGTTGAAGCCGCCGCCGAGCGCATTGCCGGCGGCGTGGGTGGCGGCATCGGCAAAGCTCATCTCGATCGACACCGGCAGGTCGGCCGGGTTGCTGGCGGTTTTGTGGAAGCTGTAGGCGAGGCCCGCCTGGGCCGGAGACGGCCCCACAAGCGCAAGCAGGACGGCGCCGGCCATCCCGGACCACACGCAATACCTGGTCATCGTAACTCCCCTTAGACGTTACGTTGACCCTACCCGCTTCGTTTTCTAACCCCGCGCGATCAACGCACGGGCCCTCTCGGCGTGTCCAAACAAATCACGCCACTCCGCGCGCTGCCCCAGAAGTGTCACGGCGCCGAGATAATTGCATTTGCATATATCGCGATCGCATCCATACTGGCGCGACAGAACAGGCCCGCAGCCGAAATCGCGGGCCGATAGGGAGGGCCGGCATGGAATTCGGGTACTTCACCCTCAGCGACAATCGCTACCCCAATAACTTGCGGTCGCCGGAGCAGTTGATCCGCGAAATCTATGATCAGGCTTTATGGGCCGAGGCGATCGGCCTGCATTCCGCCTGGGTCGGCGAGCACCATTTCAACCTGCTGGGCGTCAACGCCTGCCCCAACATGCTGCTGGCGCAGATCGCCGGCGCGACCAGGCGCATCCGGCTGGCGCCGGCCGTCGTGCTGCTGCCGGTGCATCATCCGCTGCACGTGGCCGAGCAATGGGCGACGCTGGACCTGCTGTCGGGCGGGCGCGTCGACTTCGCCGCCGGGCGCGGCTACGACAAGCTGGAATACGGGCCGTTCGGCGCCGACTTCGCGCGCTCGGCCGAGATCTTCGCCGAGGCGATGGAAGTGGTCTGGCGCGCCTGGACCGAGCCCGGCAAGTGGTCGCATGCCGGCCCGTTCTACAAGTTCGACAACCTCGAGGTGCGGCCGCGCCCGGTCCAGCTTCCGCTGCGTCCCTATGTCGCCTGCTTCTCGCGGCCCTCGATGGAGCTGGCGGCGAAGTGGGACTGGAACATCATCTACGCGCCCTTCGCCGCGGCCATGGTCTATGGCTCGCTGGCCGACGCGGTCAGGGTCTATCGCGAGGAGTGCGAGACCAGGTTCAAGCGCCCGGCGCGGCGCGCGATGTGCTCGTACTTCGTCCACATCGCCGACAATGCCGAGGACGAGGCCTATGGCCGCGCGGCGCTGATCCGGTATTTCCACGACGCGCTGATCTCGGCCTTCCCCAGCGATCCGGCCAAGGTGCCGCCGACCTACAAGTACTTCATCGAGATCGTCGACATCCTGAAGAACATGAAGCCGGAGAGCCTGACCTCGAAGTCGGTCCTGGTCGGCTCGCCGCAGAAGATCATCGAGGACCTGAAGGGCGTGGAGCGCGCGGGCATCGGCGAGGTGATCCTCTACTTCAACTACGGCTTGAAGCCGCACGCGATGGTCAAGGAGCAGATGCAGCGCTTCATGGAGCAGGTGGCGCCGGCCTTCGACGGCGCGCACAAACGCATCGCCGCGTAGCCGCTTGGCACGGCTCACCCTTCGACAAGCTCAGGGTGAGGACTGTGTTTGGCGCGATCGAGACAATTTCCTCATCCTGAGCCTGTCGAAGGGTGAGCCCGTCGAAGGATGAGCCTGTCAAAGGATGAACAGACGCAGACCGACCGGAGAAACATGAAACCGCTCGACGACTACCTGCCCTACCTCTTGAACCGCGCCGGCGCGCGCATCGCCGGCGCGTTCACTTCCGTAGTGCGCGACTATGGCCTCACGCTGCCGATGTGGCGCGTGCTGGCGGCGCTCAACGAGGCCGACGGACGGCGCATGGGCGAGCTGGCCCTTCGCACGTCGATCGACCAGTCGACCCTGTCGCGCGTGGTCGACGCGCTGGAGCGCCGCGGCCTGGTCCGCCGCGCGCGGCAGGATGCCGATGCGCGCGGCGTAGCGGTGCATGCGGGCGAGGCCGGCCGCGCGCTGACGGCCAAAATCGTGCCCATCGCGCTGCACTACGAGACGGTCGCGCTCGCCGGCTTCTCGGGCCCGCAAGCGAAGCTGCTGAAGCGCATGCTGACGCAGCTCTACCGCAACATGGACGCGCTCGACGCCGAGCGCGCGGCAGAGGCGCGCAAGGCCGGCTAGTTAACGCTTCGCCACGCCGAAGCCACGCCGCCGCCGTAATGCCAGCGCTTCCGCCCCAGAGAGAGCGAGGGAATGCCTTGGCGCCGGCCCAGCGCCGCCGCAGGCGTCTGCTTGGATGATCGGCGCCGGGAAATTTCGCCCGGCGCCAACCAAGGGGACACCTCCCATGCCTTCGACATCGTCAGGTCCGGCCGGCCGCGCCAGCGCGGCCTCGGCCCTGCTCAGCCAGGCGCTCAACGCGCTGGTCGCCCTGCTTCTGGTTCTTGCCGCGCTCGCGTGGGCCCAGGCCCAGGCGGCGCCCGGGGCGGCTCCCGGCGCGGCCCAGGTCTTCCGCAAGCCCGGCGAGGCCGGGCGCGGCGAGCTTCTGTTCCGCGAGCGCGACAGCGGGCTGTGGCGCGCCGTGCCGATGCTGTCGACCGAGGTCGAGATCGGCGTCGGCGGCGTGTCGGCCCGCGTCGCCGTGGTGCAGCGCTTCAAGAACAAGTCGCCCGACTGGCTGGAGGGCGTCTACGTCTTCCCGTTGCCCGAGACGGCGGCGGTCGACAGCCTGCGCATGGTGGTCGGCGACCGCGTGATCGACGGCCGCGTCGCCGAACGCCAGCAGGCCAAGAAGGAATACGACCAGGCGCGCGACGCCGGCCAGCGCGCCAGCCTGGTGGAGCAGGAGCGTCCGAACGTCTTCACCGCCTCGGTCGCGAATATCGCGCCGGGCGAGGAGATCGAGGTGCGGCTGGGCTATGCCCAGGCGGTCGAGCGCGACGGCCTGGCCTATCGCCTGCGCTTCCCGATGGTGGTCGGCCCGCGCTACATCGCGCCCGGGCCGGCGCTGGTCGCGAGCGGCGGCGCCGTGGCGCCGACCCCGCGCGTACCCGATGCCGGCCGCATCACCCCGCCGGTGCTGGACCCCGCGCTGGGGCCGATCAATCCCGTGGAGATCGCGGTCCGGCTCGATCCCGGCTTTCCGGTCGCCGGCGTCAACAGCCCGTTCCACGCGATCGACCGCCGCCAGGATGGCGACGGCGCCTGGCGCATCGCGCTCACCGACGGCGCCGTGCCGGCGGACCGCGATTTCGAGCTGGAATGGTCGCCGGCCGCGTCCAGCGAGCCGCTGGCGCGCGTCTTCGCCGAGACCGAAGGCGACGGGCGCTACGCGCTGCTGACGGTGATGCCGCCCAGCGCCGGCGCCGAGCCCGCCGGCCTGCCGCGCGAGGCCATCTTCGTGATCGACACCTCGGGCTCGATGCACGGCGAGTCGATCGCCCAGGCCAAGCAGGCGCTCGACCTGGCGCTGGCGCGGCTGAAGCCGGCCGACAGCTTCAACGTGATCGAGTTCAACAACAAGGCGCGCCGGCTTTTCACGCGGGCCGAGCCCGCGACGCCGTCCTTCCTCAACCGCGCGCGCGCCTGGGTCGACTTGTTGAAGGCGGAGGGCGGCACCGAGATGCGCCAGGCGCTCGACCTGGCGCTCGACGGCAATATCGACCCGACGCGCCTGCGCCAGGTCGTGTTCCTGACCGACGGCGCGGTCGGCGACGAGGCGGCGCTGCTGGACCAGGTGCGCGCCAAGCTGGGCGACACGCGGCTGTTCACCGTCGGCATCGGCTCGGCGCCCAACGGCTACTTCATGCGCAAGACGGCCGAGGTCGGGCGCGGCAGCGCGGTCTTCATCGGCAAACCCGAACAGGTGGCCGAGCGCATGGACGGGCTGTTCCGCCGCTTGGAACGCCCGGCCGTGACCGACCTGGCGGTGGCCTGGCCGGGCCGGGACGTCGATGCCCTGCCCAACCCCCTGCCCGATCTCTACGAGGGCGAGCCGGTGGTGGTCGCGGCGCGCCTGCCGCTGGGCGTCGCGGGGCCGGTGGCCCTGACCGGCAAGGTCGCCGGCAAGCCGTGGCGCGTCGAGCTGGCGCTGGCGGCGGGCGACGATCCGCCGGCCGGCGTGCCGGCGCTGTGGGCGCGGCGCAAGGTCGAGACGCTGGAGGACCTGGCGTTTCTGGGCGCCAAGCCGGAGGACATCCGCGCCCAGACCATCGATGTCGCGCTGCGCCACAACCTGGTGACGAAGTACACCAGCCTGGTCGCCGTGGACGCCACGCCGGCGCGCCCGGAGAATGCGCCGCTCGCCGGCGGCGCGATGCCGACCAACCTGCCCAAGGGCTGGACCTACGAGAAGGTCTTCGGCGAACCTTCGGTTGCGCCCGCGGGCCAGCGGCACGGCGCCCTGCCCGGCGCGTTGCTGCGGCAGAGCGTGGCCGTGCGCGAGCATCGGCTTGCCGCCGCTGCCGCCGCGCCCATGCCCGCACCCTTGGCCACGCGCGCGGCGATGGGCGTGACGCTGGGCGGCCAGGCGATCAGCCTGCCGCAGACCGCGACGCCGGCGGCGCTGCTGATGATGACCGGCGCGCTGCTGCTGGCGATCGGCGGGTTCGTGCTGGTCGCGGCGCGCCGGCGGAGCATGGCGTGAGCGAGACGCTCGCGACGCCCGGCTCTTCCCTCCAGTCTCCCCTGCCCTTGCGGGCAGGGCTATCGCATTTGGCCGAGGAGGGAGAGGAGGAATTTGTCGTCCCAGCCTGCGCGCTTGATTTTTCGACGGAGGGAAGCGGTGCTGGGATGGGTGCGAAGCATATTGAGTGCGAGCTTTC
>JADLEG010000299.1 GCA_020846275.1 Alphaproteobacteria bacterium | reverse complement strand
CGTACATCACGCCGATGCGGTCGCACACCCGCACCACCGTGCCCAGGTTGTGGCTGATGAACAGGATCGCCGAGTTGTGGCGCTGGCGCAGCTCGCGCACCAGGTCCAGCACCGCCGCCTCGACCGTCACGTCGAGGCCGGTGGTCGGCTCGTCCATGATCAGCAGCGAGGGCTGGGTGATAAGCGCCATCGCGATCACCACGCGCTGCTGCTGGCCGCCCGAGAGCTGGTGCGGATAGCGGTCCATCACGGACGCCGCGTCCGGCAGCTTCACCTCCTCCAGCATGCGCAGCGCCATGGCGCGCGCCTTGGCTGCGTCCACGGCCTCGTGGATCATCGGCACTTCCATGAGCTGCGCGCCGATCGTCTTGACCGGGTTCAGGCTGCTCATCGGATCCTGGTAGACCATCGCCATGCGCCGGCCGCGGATCGCGCGCAGCTCCGGCTCGCCCATCTTGGCGATGTCATGGCCCTCGAACAGGATCTGGCCGCTGGTGACGCGGCCCGCGCGGCCGAGGTAGCGCATGGTCGCCAGCGCCACGGTCGACTTGCCGCAGCCGGATTCGCCCACCAGGCCCAGCGCCTCGCCCGGCCGGATGGCGAAGGACAGGCGCGGGATCACGTTCGCCTCGCCCGCGCGCAGCATGAACGAGATGCGCGCCTCGCGGAACTCCAGCAGCGGGGCGCCCGGCGCGTCAGTCACGCAGCGAAATCTCGCGCAGCCCGATGGCGAGCAGGTTGAAGCCGATCACCAGCGACGACACCGCCGCGCAGGGGAACAGCGACATGTGCGGCCACACCAGCATCATGCCGTAGGTGTCCTTGACCATGCCGCCCCAGTCCGGGTCGGGCGGCGGCAGGCCGATGCCGAGGAAGCCCAGCACGCCGATGATGATCGTGGTGTAGCCGAGGCGCAGGCAGAAATCGACGATCAGCGGCCCGCGCGCGTTCGGCAAGATCTCGCAGAACATGATGTAGAGTGCGGACTCCCCGCGCATCTTCGCCGCCATCACGTAGTCGCGCTCGCGCAGCTCCAGCGTGATGCCGCGCACGATGCGGGCGATGATCGGCGCCTTGGTGACGGCGATGACGACGATGATGTTGAGGCCGGACGAACCGAACTTAGCCAGGATGATCATGTAGAGAATGATCACCGGGAAGGACAGGATGATGTCGCCGACGCGGCTGATCAGCCCGTCGATCCAGCCGCGATAGTAGCCGGCCATCAGCCCCAGCAGCGAGCCGATCGCCGCGGCGCCCAAGACCGCGATCGGCGCCACGGTCAGGACGGTGCGCGCGCCCCACAGGATGCGCGACAGGATGTCGCGGCCCAGGTGGTCGGTGCCCAGCCAGTAGGTCGTGCTGGGATAGGGATAAGCGAGCGCCGACATGTTGTTCGCGTTCGGCGGGAACGGCGCGATGACCGGGGCGAAGAGCGCCGCCAGCACCCAGAAGGCGACGATGGCGAAGCCCACCATGGCCGGCACGTTCTCGGTGATGCGCGCGATCTGGCGCAGCATGCCGCGCACGGCCCCGCGCCGGGGCGGCGATGCCGGCACGACACGGTCGATGGTGGTCTGCAGCGTCATCGTGCCCCCTTCATGCGCGGATGCGCGGATCGAGCGCCATGTAGGCAAGGTCGCCCAGGATCTGCGTCGACACGCAGACGAACACCGCGACCAGCGCGCCCGCCTCGATCAGCGCGATGTCCTTGAACAGCGCCGCCTCCAGCATCATGCGCCCGAAGCCGGGATAGGCGAACACCGTCTCCACCACCACCACCCCGGCGATCAGGTAGTTGATCTGCAGCATGATCACCGTCACCGGGTTGATCATGGCGTTGCGCACGGCGTGGCGCAGGATGACGCGCGGGAAGCTCATGCCCTTCAGCACCGCGGTGCGGATATAGGGACGCTGCATCACCTCGACCATCGAGGCGCGGATCATGCTGACCACGTAGCCCATGTCGTAAAGCACGATCACCGCCACCGGCAGCACGAGCTGGGCCGGGATCGACCAGCCCGCGGCGTCGGGCAAGAGCGTCGCCGTGCCCGGCAGCACCTTCAGCCACACCACGAAGATCGACGCCAGGAAGACGCCCATCGCGAATTCGGGCACCGATGCCGCCAGGGTCGCGAAGATCGTGATGCCGCGGTCGAACAGCGATCCCTCGCGCATTCCGGCGGCCACGCCCAGCAGCATCGACAGCGGCACGATCAGCGCGAAGCTGATCGCGGCGAGAAACGCCGTGTTCTTCAGCCGGTCGAAGATGATGCCGCTCACCGGCACCTTGTAGCGCTGCGAGTAGCCGAGATCGCCGGTCATGAGCTTGCCGATGTACTCGACGTAGCGCACGGCCACCGGACGGTCGAGGCCGAGGCGCTTGTTCAAAAGCTCGACCTGCTCCTGGGTCGCGTAGGCGCCCAGTTCCTTGCGCGCGACGTCGCCCGGCGAGAACTCGTTCATCGCGAAGACAAGGAAGGACACGGCGGCCAGCGTCACCACCATGAACAGCGCGTGCTTGCCGAAGAACTTCAGCATTCCCCGTACGCCCTACCCGATCCAGGTCGGCCGCTGGCCCTCTGGCTCACGATCCCCGCGGCAGGTGCCTCACCTGTCGTTTCCGGTTCACCCGGAAAGCGCTTGATTTGCCTGCCGATGCTATCGCCGCGTCGGCGCGCGAGTCAATTGAACTCGGGCCGTCCGGGCCACGCGGCAGATAGTGTCCCTGCAGCGACGCGCGATGCCCCGCTCGCGATGCCCCGCTCGCGATGCGATGCAGGCATAAGCGGGCCGCGGTTGCGGCATCGCCCGCGGAGGGATATTGCTCGCCTGGAGCAAATCGAGGAGAGACCGTCCATGGCCGAGGCATTCATCTGCGACGCCGTCCGCACGCCGATCGGCCGGTTCGGCGGCGCGCTGTCGTCCGTGCGCACCGACGACCTGGCGGCCGTGCCGATGCGCGCGCTGGTGCAGCGCAACCCCAAGGTCGACTGGGCGGCGATCGACGACGTCATCTATGGTTGCGCGAACCAGGCCGGCGAGGACAGCCGCAACGTGGCGCGCATTGCGGCGCTGCTGGCGGGCCTGCCGGAATCGACGCCCGGCCTGACCGTCAACCGCCTGTGCGGGTCGGGGCTCGAGGCGGTGGGCGCGCTGGCGCGCCAGATCCGCGGCGGCGAGGCTGCGATCGGCATCGCCGGCGGGGTCGAGAGCATGAGCCGCGCGCCCTTCGTGATGCCGAAGGCCGAGACCGCCTTCTCGCGCAACGCCGAAATCTACGACACCACCATCGGCTGGCGCTTCCTCAACAAGGTTTTCAAGGAGAAATTCGGCGCCGACTCCATGCCCGAAACCGCCGAGAACGTGGCCGAGGACTTCCAGATCGCGCGCGCCGACCAGGACGGCTTCGCGCTGCGCAGCCAGCAGCGCGCGCTGAAGGCGATCGCGTCGGGCCGGCTGAAGGAGGAGATCGTCGGCGTCGAGGTACCCGGTCCCAAGGGTACCAAGACCCTGGTGGAGCGCGACGAGCATCCCCGCGAGACCTCGATCGAGGCGCTGGCAAAGCTCGGCACGCCCTTCCGCAAGGGCGGCACCGTCACCGCCGGCAACGCTTCCGGCGTGAACGACGGCGCGGCGGCGATGATCGTGGCGTCGGAAGCCGCGGCGAAGCGCTACGGGCTCACGCCGCGCGCCCGCGTCGTGGCGCTGGCGACCGCCGGCGTGCCGCCGCGCGTGATGGGCATCGGCCCCGCGCCGGCGACGCAGAAGCTTCTGGAGCGCGCGGGCTTGAAGATCGACCAGATCGACGTGATCGAGCTGAACGAGGCTTTCGCCGCCCAGGCCCTGGCCGTCACGCGCCAGCTCGGCCTGCCGGACGATTCCCGGAAGGTGAACCCCAACGGCGGCGCCATCGCGCTGGGCCACCCGCTGGGCATGAGCGGCGCGCGCATGGCGGCCTCGGCGACGATAGAGCTGCACAAGACCGGCGGCCGCTACGCCGTCTGCACGATGTGCATCGGCATCGGCCAGGGCATCGCCGCGCTGATCGAGCGGGTGTAGGGACGCGTCCGCCTCATCCTTCGACAGGCTCATCCTTCGACAGGCTCATCCTTCGACAGGCTCAGGATGAGGAAACGTCTCTATCCGACCATTCCCCGTAGTCCTCATGGTGAGCCTGTCGAACCATGAGGGGGCGCGCGCTCTACCCCTCCATCACCGTCACGCCGTACTCCTGCCCGGCGTCGTCGAGGAAGCGCCAGAGATAGTCGGCGAAGGAGCGCAGCGCGTGCAGTTCGAACCGCGCGGGCTCGCCGGGCGCAGCGGTGTCGGTGCGGTGCAGGATGACGCCGACCTTGGCGACCAGGCTTTGCGCGCAGGCGCCCGCCGCGAAGGCGCGGGGGTGCAGATCGAGCGGGCAGCCCTTCGCCAGCACGTCGCGCGCGTTCGGCCCCGACACGACGATCGTCGTGCGCGACTCGGAGACATCGGTCACCGTTCCGCCATGCGGAGCGACCGCGGCGGTTAGGCGTGCCTCCAGCTCCGCCTCGGCGCCGTCCGCCGCCACGACCAGCCATTCGTCGGGACCGAGCCACAAAAGGTCGAAGCGGCCAGTGTGGACGGCCGTGTTGGGAATGATGCGGGGCTCGAAGCCGTCGAGCACCGAGGCGACCGCGCCCATGAACCCGTGGTCGTTGGGGTCGCCGCGCAGATTGAGCTTGGCGAGGAAGCGGCGCTCGGCAAGCCTCACGCCGGCGGCACCCTTTTCGCCATGAGCGCGCGCCGCCAGCCCGAGGTGATCGAGCGCGCCAAGGCGGGGGATCGCGTCAGCCATGCCTTTGCTATCCATGCAGGCGCTTCCCTTCCGGGTCGAAGAAGCAGGGCGCGACCACGCGCGCCCGCACCACGCGGTCGGGCAGCGGCGCGTAGAGCTCCTCGCCCATCCGCGCGCGGCCGTTCTTGATCATCGCCAGCGCGATCGGCGCGCCGACCGTGGGGCTGTAGTAGCTCGAGGTGACGTGGCCCAGCATCGGCATGGGCGGCGGCAGGCCCGGATCGTTGACCAGGTGCGCCCCCTCCGGCAGCGGCTTGTGCTCGCCGTCGGCGAGCCTGAGGCCCACGAGCTGCTTGCGCTCGGGCCGCAGCAGCTCGGCGCGCTTCAGCCCGCGCTTGCCGATGAAATCGGGCTTGGCGTGCGCGACCATCGCGCCCATGCCCAGGTCGTCGGGCGTGGCAGTGCCGTCGGTCTCCTGGCCGACGATGATGTAGCCCTTCTCGGCGCGCAGCACGTGCATCGCTTCCAGCCCATAGGGCGTGATGCCGTATTTCTCGCCGACGGCAAGGCAGGCGTGCCACAGTGCCAGGCCGTGGCTTGCCCTGGCCTGGATCTCGAACGACAGGTCGCCGGTGAAGCTGACGCGGAACACGCGCACGGGAATGCCGGCCACGGTGCCGGCGCGCAGGGTCATGAACGGAAAGGCCTGCGGCGACAGGTCGATGTCGCGCGTCAACTCGGCCAGCAGCCGGCGCGCCATCGGACCCGACAGGGTCACCACCGCGAACTGCTCGGTCACCGAGGTCAGGCGCACCTTCAGGTGCGGCCATTCGGTCTGCAGCAGGTCTTCCATGAAGGAAAGGACCGGCGCCGCGTTGCCCGAGGTGGTCGAGACCAGGAAATGCTCGGGCCCCAACCGCGTGGTGACGCCGTCGTCGTAGATATAGCCGTCGTCGCGCAGCATCAGCCCGTAGCGGCTGCGGCCGATCGCGAGCTTGCTCCAGGAATTCGTGTAGACGAGATCGAGGAACCTGGCCGAGTCCGGTCCCTTCACGTCGATCTTGCCGAGGGTCGAGGCATCGAACAGCCCGACCAGGTTGCGCGCCGCCCTGACCTCGCGCTCGACGGCCGCGTGCATGTCCTCGCCCGCCATCGGGTAGTAGCGCGCGCGCTGCCACTGCCCGGTATTCTCGAACACCGCGCCGGTGCGCACGTGCCAGCGGTGGATCGGCGTCCAGCGCGCGGGCTCGAGCAGCGGGCCGACCGTCCGCCCGGTCAGCGCACCCATCGTCACCGGCGTGTAGGGCGGGCGGAAGGTCGTGGTGCCGACCTGCGGGATCGAAGCGTTGGTGGCCTCGGCCAGGATCGCCAGCGCCGCCACGTTCGACGTCTTGCCCTGGTCGGTCCCCATGCCGGTCGTGGTGTAGCGCTTCAGGTGCTCGACCGAGCGGTACCCCTCGCGCGAGGCCAGGCGGATATCCGCGGCCGTGACGTCGTTCTGGAAGTCGACGAAATGCTTGCCCTTGTGTCCGACGGGCGCGTCCGACGGCACGACCCAAAGGTGTCGCATCGGCGCCTCGTCCAGATCGGGATCGAGTTCCGGCAGCGGCGGCGCGGCAGCGGCGAAACCCGCGTCCTGCGCGGCCGCCGCGCCGGCCGCCGCGCCCTGCGCCAGGCAATCGCTGAGCCGCGTCGCGCCGTTGCAGGCGCCGGCCGACCGCAGCGCCTGGGTCGCGCGGTCCGGCACGAAGGCGGCCGTCTCGGTATCGAAGCGCAGCTTGCCGCCGGACTGCGAGAACAGGTGGATGGTCGGAGTCCAGCCGCCCGACATCAGCACCGTGTCGCAGGCGATCTGCTCGCGGTCGAGGATCGCGGCGGACGCATCGTCCTGCAGCCGCGCCACCTCGACGCCGCTCACGGCCTTGCTACCCTGGACGCCGATCACCGCGCGGCCGGCCAGCACGCGCAGCCCCTGCGCCCGCGCCGCCTCGGTGCGCTGGCCCTTCGGGTCCGCGCGCAGGTCGACGATCGCGGCGATGTCCATCCCGCCCGCGCGGAGGTCGAGCGCCGCGCCATAGGCCGCGTCGTTGTTCGTGAACAGGACCGCGCGCCGGCCGCACGCCACCGCGTAGCGCCGCAGATACACGCGCGCCGCGTTGGCCAGCATCACGCCGGGCCGGTCATTGTCGCGGAACACCAGCGGCCGCTCGATCGCCCCGGTCGCCAGCACGACCCGGCGCGCGCGGACGTGCCAGACGCACTGGCGCGGAAGGCCCGGTCCGGGCCGGGCCAGGTGATCGGCCACCCGCTCGACGATCGCGACCGCGTTGTGGTCGTAGTAGCCGAAGGCGGTGGCGCGCGGCAGCAGGCGGACCTCGGGCAGCGCCCCGAGCTCGCCCAGGGCGCGCGCGACCCAGTCCGCGGCCGGCGCGCCGTCGATCAGCGCCATGCTGGCCAGCAGGTCGCCGCCCATCTCCTGCTGCTCGTCGCACAGCACGACCCGGGCGCCGCTTCGCCCGGCCGCGAGCGCCGCGGCGATGCCCGCCGGCCCCGCCCCCACCACCAGCACGTCGCAGTGTTCGTAGCGGTGATCGTAGCGGTCGGGGTCGGGCTCGGTGGCGGCGCGGCCCATGCCGGCGGCGCGGCGGATGAAATGCTCGTAGAAATGCCAGAAGCTCGGCGGCCACATGAAAGTCTTGTAGTAGAAGCCCGAAGGCAGCAGCCGCGAAGCCAGGTTGTTGATCGCGCCGATGTCGAGGTCGAGGCTGGGCCAGCGGTTCTGGCTCGACGCCACCAGCCCGTCGTGAAGCTCGATCTGCGTGGCGCGCAGGTTCGGCTCGCGCCGAGCGCCGTTGCCGAGCTCGACCAGCGCGTTGGGCTCCTCCGCACCGGCCGACAGGATGCCGCGCGGGCGGTGGTACTTGAAGCTGCGCCCGACCAGGCGCACGCCGTTCGCCAGCAGCGCCGAGGCCAGCGTGTCGCCGGCATAGCCGCTGTAGCCCGCGCCATCGAAGATGAAGCGCAGCGGCTGGGCGCGGTCGATCCGCCCGCCGGTGGGAAGCCGCAGCTCGCCGTTGCTCATGACCGCGGCAGGTCCGGCTTGGGCTCGCCGGGCTTGTAGGTGGCGTGGAATTCGTGCGTCACGGTGTGGCGCACGGCGTTGAACCAGCGCCGGCAGCCGTTGACGTGGTTCCAGCGCTCGTAGTGCCAGCCCTTCGGGTTGTCGCGCATGTAGAGGTAGCGCGCGAATTCGGCGTCGGACACCTCCATCGCGTCGGTCAGGCGGGTCAGGTGCCCCTGCCCGCCGCAGCGGAATTCCAGCTCCGCGCGCGGGCCGCACCAGGGGCAGGCGATCAGCAGCATCCGCGCCCCCCTAGTGCGCCACGGCGGCGGCGCCGTGCTCGTCGATCAGCGCGCCCGAGGTGAAGCGGTCGAGCGCGAAGGCGGCGTTGAGCGGGTGCGGCCGGTCCTGGGCGATGGTATGCGCGAACACCCAGCCCGACCCGGGCGTGGCCTTGAACCCGCCGGTGCCCCAGCCGCAGTTGAAATAGAGGCCTTCGACCGGCGTCTTGGAGATGATCGGGCTGGCGTCCGGGCAGACGTCGACGATGCCGCCCCAGCTCCGCATCAGCCGCAGGCGGCCGAAGAGCGGGAACAGCTCGCACACCGCGCCCACCGTCTGCTCGACGATGAACAGGCTGCCGCGCTGGGCGTAGGAGTTCCAGGTGTCGATGCCCGCGCCCATCACCAGCTCCCCCTTGTCGGACTGGCTGATATAGGCGTGGACGGCGTTGGACATGACGACCGTATGCAGCACCGGCTTGATCGGCTCACTGACCATCGCCTGCAGCGGATGGCTTTCGATCGGCAGCTGGAACCCGGCCATCGCGGCCAGCACGGAGGCATGGCCGGCGACGACGCAGCCCACCTTGTTGGCGCGGATCGTCCCGCGCGTGGTCTCGACGCCGGTCACCCGCCCGCCGTCCCGCAGGATGCCCGTGACCTCGCAGTTCTGGATGATGTCGACGCCCCGCGCGTCGGCCGCCCGCGCGAAGCCCCAGGCGACCGCGTCATGGCGCGCCACGCCGCCGCGCCGCTGGATCGAGGCGCCATGGACCGGAAACCGCGCGCCGGAGGAACAGTCGAGGATCGGGATCAGGCGCTGCACCTCCTCGCGCGACAGCACGTCGGAGTCGATGCCGTTCAGCCGCAGCGCATGCACGCGACGGCTCAGTTCGCGCATATCGTGCTCGCTATGCGCCAGGTTCACCACCCCGCGCTGGCTCAGCATGACGTTGAAGTTGAGGTCCTGGCTCAGACCCTCGTAGAGCTTCAGCGACTTCTCGTAGAGATGCGCGCTTTCGTCCCACAGGTAGTTGGAGCGGATGACCGTGGTGTTGCGGCCGGTATTGCCGCCGCCCAGCCAACCCTTCTCCAGCACGGCCACGTTGGTGATGCCGTGCTCCTTCGCCAAGTAGTACGCGGTCGCCAGCCCATGCCCGCCGCCGCCCACGACGATCACGTCATAGGACGGTTTGGGCTCCGGGCTGCGCCAGGCCTGCGGCCAATCCTCGTGGTACTTCAGCGCATTGCGCGCCAGGCTGAATATCGAATAGCGCGTCACGCGCCGGTCCCCGTCGGTCTTGTGCATCGCAATGTGGCAGCGTGCGCGGCGCGAGGCAACCGCGCCACCGGACTATCCCAAGCGCCCCTTCGCGGCAAGTTGCCGCACACGACAGGCTGTTGCCCATTGGCGACCAAGGGGCTCGGACGCGCGCGGGAACATTGGCCGCGATCAAGCGTTTGTCACACACCTGGAGCCGCTGAGGGCGCCATCATGCCGCCATGTTCCCGGAGCCATTGGCTGCGCCGGCGCCCGGCGCGCGAGCGTTGAAGATAAAGGAGAAGCACGTGACCCGGTCGAAATTCCCCCTGGCGCGAATTCCGCTGGCCATGGCGCTGCTGCTGGGCACCGCCACGCCGCTGCTCGCCGACGACCTGGGCGGCAAGATCAGCGGCGCTTTCACCAGTGCCTACAAAGGCTTGAAGGAAGGCGTTCTGGACGCTTATGAAGGCGGTACCGAAGGCGCCAAGGACACTTGGAGCAAGACCAAGGCCGAGGCCAACAAGGCATTGGGCAACAACACGGCTTCCACCTCGTCCACAGGCTCGCCCTATCCGGCGATCCGCGACGACTTGACGATGAACGTGCAGAACGAGTTGAGCGCGGCCGGCTACACGCCTGGGCCGCCGGATGGAATCTACGGTCCGCGCACGGCCGAGGCGATCCGCGCCTACCAGGCCAACAATTCGCTGCCGCCGGACGGACAGGTGAGCATCGCGTTGCTCGACCACATGCGCGCCAAGCGCACGGGCGTTGCCCCGACGGCCGCCTACACGCCGCCGGCCCCGGCAGCGAGCGCGCCTGCCGTGCAGCCCGCCCCCATCACGCCGCCCGCCCCGACGGTCGGCGCAACCAACCCCAGCCCGGCTCCAGCCCCGGCGACATCCGCCGCGCCGAGCCTCCCGCCGCTGCCGGGCCAGGCCGCCGGCCAGCAGCCAAGCGGCCAGCAGGCAGCCGGCCAGCAGGCAGCCGGCCAGCAGACAACCGGAACGCCGGCCTGCAAGCCCTACGAGAGCAAATTGATGGTCGACGGCAAGGAGCAGGTGAAGCAAGGCACCGCCTGCCTGCAGCCGGACGGAACCTGGAAGCCGACGAACTAGCCTTCGCTTCCACCTGACCTGGGCGGACCGCCGCACGTCGGTTGTCGACCGGCCGCGGCGGTTTGCTATGGTGGACCCCCGACCACCGCCAAAAGACAAGATTCGGGAGGAAACGGTTGCGCGCAGCGGGGCTGCCGCGCGGGCCCTGGGGCCTGCTGCGGGATGGGGCGTTTCGCCGCGCCTGGCTGATCGGGGTCATGACCGGCACGGTGCGCTGGTCGGACATGCTGATCACCGGGATCTACGTCTTTGACGTCACCGCCTCGGCCGGCGACGTGGCCGTCATCACCTTCCTGCGCTTCCTGCCGATGGCGGCCGGCGCCGTCAGCGGCACGCTTGCCGCGCGCCTGTCGCTGGGACGCATGCTGCGGCTGGGGCTGGCCTCGATCATGGCCACCTACGCGACGCTCGGCCTGCTCAGCCTCGCGGGCGTGCTGACGATCTGGCAGGTCGGGCTGGGCGCGCTGATGAGCGGGCTCTACTGGTCGACCGAAAATTCCGTGCGCCGCACGCTCCTGGGCGAGATCGCCGGGCCGGGCCGCACCAGCGCGGCGATCGGGATGGACTGGGCGACGATCAGCGCCGTGCGCCTGATCGGCCCGGTCGCCGGCAGCGCACTCTACGCCGCCTATGGGGTCGGCGCGTGCTACGCGGCCTGCGCGGGCTTCTATCTGGCCGCAACCCTGTTCGCGATCGGCCTGGGCGCCCCACCCGGTGCCGCACCGCCCGTCGGAGGCCCCCGCCTTCTGTCGACCATCGTCGAGGACGTCCGCATCGCCTGCAGCGACAAGCTGATCTTGGGGACGCTGGTGGCCACGGTGGGCATGAACTTCTTCGGTTTCGTCTACGGCAGCATGGTGCCGGTGATCGCCAAGCAGGCGCTCGGCGTGCCGCCGGTGCTGGTGGGGCTGTTGTCGACCTTCGAGGCGATCGGCGGGCTTCTGAGCGCGCTCGCCGTCGCCAACTTGACGCAGGCCCGCTGGTTCGGGCCGGGCTTCCTGCTCGGCTCGACCGTCACCATGCTGGGTGCCTTGTGTTTCAGCCTTTCGGGAAACTACGTGCTGTCCCTCGCGGCGCTCACCTTCGCGGGCATCGGCTCGGGCATTTTTGCCACCACGCAAAGCACGCTGATCCTGGTCAACGCCCCGGCCGAGCGCCGGTCGCGGACCATGGGCGTCCTGTCCAGCGCCATTGGCATCGGCCAGCTTGGCGTCATCCTGCTGGGCCCGGCGGCAAGCTGGCTGGGCGCGCCGCTGGCGGTGGCGCTGTTCGAGCTTTGCGGCCTCACCATGCTGGCGGCCTGCGCCGTCGCCTGGCCGGCGATGTGGCGCGGCCGTAGCTGAGGGGCATCGAGGGTTGCGCGGGCCGGGACGGCGCGGCACAGTGCCGGCCGACAAGCCCTGGGGAGGGAATGCCGGATGCGGCGCACCACGCGCTTTCGCCGCCTGATCGAGGCCAAGGAGATCCTCGTGTTGCCCGGCGCGCACGACGCGCTGTCGGCGCGCCTGATCGAGCAGGCCGGGTTCGCGGCGCTGACCGCCGGCGGCTACAGCGCGACCGCCACCCTGCTGGGCCAGCCCGATACCGGCCAGCTTTCGGTGACCGAGATGGCGGATTTCTACGCCCGGCTGTGCGACAGCGTCGCGCTGCCGCTGTTCGCCGACGCCGACACGGGCTACGGCAACGTGACCAACGTGGCGCGCACCGTCAGGAGCTACGAACGCGCGGGCGTCGCGGGCCTGTTCATCGAGGACCAGGTGGCGCCCAAGCGCTGCGGCCACATGGCCGGCAAGGCCGTGATCCCGGCCGAGGAGATGGTCGGCAAGGTGAAGGCGGCATTGGACGCCCGCGTCGATCCCGACCTCGTCATCATGGCGCGCACCGACGCGCTGACCGTCACCGGCCTGGACGACGCGATCGACCGCGCGCAGCTCTACCGCGAGGCCGGGGCCGACCTGATCTTCGTCGAATCGCCGCGCAGCGTCGCCGAGATGCGCCGGATCTGCACGGAAGTCGACGCACCGCTGCTGGCCAACAACGTCGAGGCAGGGCTGAGCCCGATCCTGCCGGCGGGCGAGTTGCAGAAGATCGGCTATTCCGCCGTCGTCTATCCCGTCGCCGCCACCTATGCCGTGGCGCGCGCGGTGAGCGAACTGATGGCGACGCTGAAGCGCGACGGCACCACCGCCGCCTATCGCCGCCGCATGGCGAGCTTCGACGAGTTCAATGCGGTGGTCGGGTTGCCGGAGCTGCGCCGCAGCGAGGCCGAGAAGCAGGATTTCGCCCGCGAGCTGATGCAGCGCGCCCGGGGCGACAACAAGCGCGCCACGGGAACCGCCGGGCGCAAACGGAGGAAATGAGCATGTCCCGTCTGAAAGCAAGCATCGCGGCCGCATTCGCCATCGGCGTTCTGGCGGCGGCGGCCACGCCCGCGGCCGCCCAGACCAAGATGCGCATCAGCTACCAGGTGCCGACCGTGCACCACCTGCACAAGGCGCTGGAGTTCTTCAAGGCCGACCTCGAGAAGGCGACCGCCGGCGGCATCGCCGTCGAGCTGTTCCCGGCCGAGCAGCTCGCCAAGGCGGCGGAGAACCATCCGCAGGTCGCGCGCGGCGCGATCGAGGCGGCGCTGGTCGCGGGGTTTCAGTGGGGCAACACCATCCCCGAGATGACCGTGACCGCGATCCCCTACCTGTTCACGGACCTGGAGAAGATCAAGAAGTTCCCCGGCACGCCGGCGGCCAAGCTGCTGGAAGCCAAGATCGCCAGCAAGGGCGTGACCAACATCGCCTGGCTCTACATCACGCGGCAGTCGATCTTCACCTCGCAGAAGAAGCCGCTGATCGCGCTCGACGACTTCAAGGGCGTGAAGATCCGCGGGCTGAACGCGATCGCCGACGCGGGCCTGTCGGCGGTGGGCGCGTCGCCGACGCCGATCTCGGGCAACGACGTCTACAACGCGCTGCAATCCGGCATCCTCGACGCCGGCCTGACCGACATTTCCGCCGCCTACAGCCGGCGCTACTACGAGATCCAGAAATACGGCACCGTGACGCCGTATTTCTCGGTCTATTTCCACATGTTCGCCAACCCGGCCTGGCTGTCCAAGCTGACGCCGGCGCAGCAGAAGGCGGTGGCGGACGCGTCGCGCAACACCGAAGCGCACATCGTCGGCCTGACCGAGGCGACCGCGGCCGACGCCGTGACGCAGCTGCGCGACAAGGGCATGACCCTGCACATGCAGACGCCCGAGGAGCAGAAGGCGTGGCAGGCCGCCATGCAGAAACCGGTGATCGACGCCTTCATCAAGTCGGCGCCCGAGGACGGGCAGAAGCTGATCGACCTGATGCAGAAGCTGTAGGCGCGCCGGCGGTACGAACCGCCCGCGTGTCGGATCCCCGCACGCCTGTCCTCGCGCGCATCGCGGCTGCCGCCGAACTTGTGGCGACGGCGGCCAGCCGCGTCGCGACCGCGCTCGCCGCCGTGGCCGTGCTTGCCTGCTTCGTGCTGGTGTGCTGGGCGGTGGGCGCGCGCTATTTCTTCAATCGCCCGCTGACCTGGTCGGACGAGGTGACCGGCTGGCTGGTCGTGGCGATGGTGATGCTGGCGGTCGCCGACGCCCAGCGCCGCGGCGAGAATATCGGCGTCGACCTGCTGCTGGAGCGGACGCGGGGACGCGCGCGCCGCGCCCTGGTCGCGCTGGGCGTCGCCATGGTGGCGGTCTGCGCGGCGATGATCCTCGTGCACGGCATCGAGATGGTCCAGTTCTCGCGCATGCTCGACCTGCGCTCGAACACGCTGGGAACGGTCGGCATCTGGATGGTGCAGACCCTGGTGCCGATCGGCGCGGCGTTGCTGCTGATCGTCGCACTGGCCCAGCTCGTCACGCTTGCGGCCGGGCGCACGCCCGAAGGCTACGCCGAAACGCAGGGCGACGGCATACCGAAGGCCGGGATCGAATGACGTTCCTGGTCCTTCTGGCGGTGCTGATCGGGTTCCTCTATCTCGGCATGCCGATGTTCGCCGGCATGATGCTGTTCGCCGCCGCGGTGATGTGGGCGGTCGAGGGCGAGATCGGCACGCTCGGCGAGTTCGTCTTCGCCAACATCAACGTGCACCTGCTGGTGGCGATCCCGCTGTTCATGCTGATGGCGCACTTCATGGTGCGCGGGCGGGTGGTGGACGACCTCTACGGCGCGGCGCACACCGCCCTGCGCCACCTGCCGGGCGGGCTGGGCGTGGCGACCGTGTCGGCCTGCGCGATCTTCGCCGCCGTGTCCGGATCGTCGGTGGCGACCGCGCTGACCATCGGCGCGGTCGCGATCCCGCAGATGCTGCGCCTGGGCTACGACCCGCGCGGCGCCTATGGCGTGGTGGCGGCGGGCGGCACGCTGGGCATCCTGATCCCGCCGTCCAGCCCGATGATCCTCTACGGCGTGGCGTCCGACACCTCGATCGGCGCGCTGTTCATGGCCGGCGTGTTCCCCGGCCTTCTGCTGGCGGCGATCTTCGCCGCCTGGTGCATGTGGACGGAGTGGCGGCGCGAGCGCCGCATGGGCACCCGCGCGCTGCGCCCGAAGCGCGCCTCGCTGGCCGAGCTGGGCGCCGCGCTCCGCCGGTCGGTGTGGGCCTTGAGCCTGCCGCCGGTCGTGCTGGGCGGCATCTATTTCGGCATCGTCACCACCACCGAAGCCGCGGGCATCGGCGCGCTGTGGGCGGCGATCGTGGCGATCGCCGTCTACCGCCAGTTCGGCTGGCGCGACTGGTGGCAAGGCGCGCAGGATACCGCGCGCACCACCGCCATGCTGTTCATGGTCATCGTCGGCGCCGCCCTGTTCGGCCACATGCTGACCAAGCTGCGCATCCCCGACCAGCTCGTCCAGCTCGTCATCGACTACAACCTCGGCAAGACCGAGTTCATCGTCGCGATGATGATCGTGATCTTCATCCTGGGCCTGATCCTGGAATCGATCTCGATCATCCTGATCACGACGCCGGTCATCCTGCCCGTGCTGGCGCATCTCGGCATCGACAAGGTCTGGTACGGCGTGCTGCTGACGATCAACCTGGAGCTGGCCTTGATCTCGCCGCCCGTCGGCATGAACCTGATCGTCATCAAGACGATCGCCAAGGTGCCGCTCTACGAGGTCGACCGCGCCGCCGTGCCCTATATCGTCCTGATGTTCGTCGGCATGGCGATCGTCATCGCCGTGCCCGGCATCGCGCTGTGGCTGCCGCAGAGCATGGCGCTGGGGCGCTAGGCCGGCGCTTCTATTCCATTTGCGACATGGGGTAGGATCGGCGGACGCCATGGCCGCCCCTGCCCCCGCTTCCGCGCCAACCGAGACCTTCGGCTTCTTCCTGGTGCCGATGTTCTCGATGATCGCCTTCACTTCGGCGGTCGAACCCCTGCGCCTGGCCAACCGGATGAGCGGCCGCGAGCTCTATCGCTGGAAGCTGTTCTCGACCGACGGCCAGCCGGTGCGGGCCTCGAACGGCATCGCGCTGATGCCCGACGCCGCCCTGGCGAAGGCGGCCGGGGACGGCAAGCTGGACGCGCTGGTGGTCTGCGGCGGCATCGACGTGCAGCATTTCGACGACAAGGGCGCCATCGCCGCGCTACGCCGCTTCGAGCGCCAGGGCGTGGCGCTGGGCGCACTGTGCACGGGCAGCCACGTGCTGGCGCGTGCCGGGCTGCTCGACGGCTATCGCTGCACGATCCATTGGGAGAACCTCGACAGCTTCACCGAGGCCTTCCCCGAGATCGAGGTGTCGACCGACCTGTTCGAGATCGACCGCACCCGCTTCACCTGCTGCGGCGGCACCGCGGCGCTCGATCTGATGCTGCACCTCATCGGCCGGCGGCACGGCGCGGCGCTGGCCACCTCGGTCAGCGAGCAGTGCATCCTCGAGCGCATCCGCGACGAGGACGACGCCCAGCGCATGCCGGTCTCCGCGCGGCTGAAGGTCAACCACCCGAAGCTGGTGGCCGCCATCGGGCTGATGGAATCGAACCTCGAGCAGCCGTTGAGCCAGGACGACCTGGCGCGCCGCATCGGCCTGTCGCGCCGCCAGCTCGAGCGGCTGTTCCGCCGCTACCTGCGCAAGGCGCCGGCGCGGCATTACCTGGAGCTGCGGCTGCAGCGCGCGCGGCTGCTGCTGCTGCAATCCACGCTGTCGATCATCGACGTGGCGCTGGCCTGCGGCTTCGTCAGCGCCTCGCATTTCTCGAAATGCTACCGCCATGCCTATAGCCGCTCGCCCAAGCAGGAGCGCGGCGTGCCGGCCTGACCGGCGGGCAAGTAAGCGTCGCCCCCGCGACAGAAGCGGCGCCCCACCGGTGTCTCCTGTTCCACCGGTCCCAGCAGAGGTCCATGCCATGGCCCGCGACCCCGCCGCCCGCCGCGCCCGACGCCCGACCGGACCCGTGCAACTGCCGTGGCGGACCGTGGTCAATGCCTATGACCCGGTCCGGGTCCTGTCGGAAGACCAGCTCGCCGCGATCCACGACGCCTCGATGCGCGTCCTCGAGGAGCTGGGGGTCGAGTTCCTGCTGCCCGAGGCGGTCGCGCTGCTGCGCAAGGCCGGCGCGCAGGTGGCCGCCGACGGGCTGCGGGTGCGCTTCGACCGCGCGATGATCGCCGAGGCGGTGGCGAAGGCGCCGCCGCGCTTCACGCTGCACGCGCGCAACCCCGCGCGTAACCTCGTGATCGGCGGCAACAACGTCGTCTTCGCCTGCGTCGGCAGCGCGCCCAATGCCAGCGAACTGGAGGGCGGACGGCGGCCCGGCAACTGGCAGGACTTCCAGGACCTGGTGCGCCTGGGCCAGGCGCTGAACGCCGTGCATTGCTTCGGCGGCTACCCGGTCGAGCCGATCGACCTGCCGGCGCCGACGCGCCATCTCGATTGCGCCCGCGCCTTCATCACCCTGTCGGACAAGATATTCCGGCCCTACGCGCTGGGCGGCGGGCGCATCCGCGACGGCATCGCGATGGCGCGCATCGCCCGCGGCATTCCCGAGACGCGGCTCCTGGAAGAGCCCAGCGTCTACACCAACATCAACGTAAACTCGCCGCTGCGCATCGACGGGCCGATGCTGGCCGGCGTGCTGGAGATGGCGCGCTTCAACCAGCCCGTGGCGGTGACGCCCTTCACGCTCGCCGGCGCGATGAGCCCCGCCACGATCGCCGGCGCCCTGGCGCAGCAGAATGCCGAGGCGCTGGCCGGCATCGCCTTCTGCCAGATCGCGCGGCCCGGAATGCCGGTGGTCTATGGCGGCTTCACGTCGAACGTCGATATGAAGACCGGCGCGCCGGCTTTCGGCACGCCCGAGTATGCGCGCGCGGCGCTGGCGGGTGGGCAGCTCGCGCGGCGCTACAACCTGCCCTACCGCTCCTCCAACGCCAACGCGGCCAACGCGGTGGACGCCCAGGCGGCCTATGAATCGCAGACCTCGCTGTGGTCGGCGGTGATGGGGGGCGCCAACCTGGTGCTGCACGCCGCCGGCTGGATGGAAGGCGGCCTGGTGGCCTCGTTCGAGAAGATGGTGCTGGACGCAGAACTGCTACAGGCGATGACGGAGTTCCTGCAGCCGATCCAGGTCGACGAGGACACGCTGGGCATCGCGGCGATGCGCGAGGTCGGGCCGGGCGGCCATTTCTTCGGCGCGGCGCACACGCTCCAGCGCTACGACACGGCGTTCTACGCCCCGCTGGTCTCGGACTGGCGCAACTTCGAGACCTGGCGCGAGGCAGGATCGCCGGACGCCGCGCAGCACGCGCACCGGATCTGGAAGCAGCTCCTGGCCGAATACCAGCCGCCGCCGCTCGCCCCAGCCATCATCGAAGAACTCGATGCCTACGTGGCGAGGCGCAAGGAAGAAGGCGGAGTCGGACAGGCGTGAATCAATCCCTCTCCCGTCGGGAGAGGGTGGCCCGAAGGGCCGGGTAAGGGAGACGGAGCGGCACGCTGCCCCAGCCTGGATTCCCTCATCCTCCCAGCGCTAACGCGCTGGGCCCCTCCCTTTCCCGGCGGGAGAGGGAACACAAAACGAAACGGGGGCCCGAAGGCCCCCGTCGCGTCCGATGATTTCGTCGTCCTTCGAGACGGGCCTTCGGCCCTCCTCAGGATGACGAAATCAATGTCATCCCAGCGACCGCGTCATCCTGAGGAGCACGCGCAGCGTGCGTCTCGAAGGATGAATGGCGACGTTACCGCTTCGAGAACTGGAAGCTGCGGCGCGCCTTCATGCGGCCGTACTTCTTGCGCTCCACAACGCGCGCGTCGCGGGTGAGGAACCCGCCCTGCTTCAGGACCGGGCGCAGGTCCGGCTCGTAGTGGGTCAGCGCCTTGCTGATGCCGTGCCGCACCGCGCCCGCCTGGCCGGACAGCCCGCCGCCCACCACCGTGCAGATCACGTCGTAGGAATCGCGCCGGTTCGAGGCCAGGAACGGCTGGTCGATCATCATGCGCAGCACGGGCCGCGCGAAATACTGGTTCCAGTCGCGGCCGTTGACCGTGATGGCGCCCTTGCCCGGCTTGATCCACACCCGGGCCACGGCGTTCTTGCGCTTGCCGGTGGCGTAGGCGCGGCCCTGCTTGTCGACCTTCTTCTCGTAGACGACCCGCGCGGGCTGCGCGCCGCCGGCTTGGCCGAGGCCGCGCAGCGCCTCCATGCCCTGGCCCTGCTGCTCTTGCGTCTGGGGATTCTGGGCCATGTTACGCGCTGCTCCTCTTGTTCTTCGGATTGCGCTTGGCGATGTCCACGACCGCCGGCTGCTGCGCCTCGTGCGGATGGGCGGCGCCGGCATAGACGCGCAGGTTGCGCATCTGCTG
>JADLEG010000298.1 GCA_020846275.1 Alphaproteobacteria bacterium | reverse complement strand
GGCATCATGAACGGCACGTTCGAGCTGGGCTTGCCCAGCGACTGCAGCACCAGGCCGTAGGGCTCCTTCAGGACCAGCTTGAACGTCCTGGCGTCGACGACGGCGAAATCCTGCGTCGCCGACAGCAGCTTCTGCCCCATCGAATCGCGGGCACCCCAGCGCTTGATCGAGGCGACGCAATCCTCGGCGGTCACCGGCTGGTCGTCGTGCCACAACAGCCCGTCGCGCAGCGTGAAGGTGTAGGTCAGCTTGTCGGCGCTGACCTCCCACTTCTCGACCATCTGCGGCTTGACCTCGAACTTGTCGTCCATCGCGAAAAGCGTGTCGTAGACCATGTAGCCGTAGTTGCGCTGGATGTAGGCCGTGGTCCAGATCGGGTCGAGGATCTTGACGTCGGAATGCATCACGTTGCGCAGCGTGGTCTGGGCCGCGGCAGGCGTCGTGGCCAGGGCGGCCGCGCCGGCGAGCATGGAGGCAAGGAAGAAGGCGCGCTTCGACATCGTCGTTCGTCCCCCGGTTTTGAAGTCTTCCTGGTGAAAGTATGGCCGGGACGCGCGCGCGCCGCAATGCATCGCAGGGTTCCGGCGGCATGGACCATTGCCGCGCTGCCATGCCATGCTCCCGCGCCGATCGATGCCGACGAAAGGGGCAGGGGATGGCCGGTTTTGCCGAATATCAGAGCTACGACGCGCTGGGCCTGGCGGAGCTGATCGCGCGCAAGCAGGTCAAGCCGGAAGAGGTCCTGGAGGCGGCGATCGCGCGGATCGAGGCCCGGAATCCGCGCCTGAACGCGATCGTCCATCGCATGGACGATACCGCCCGCGCGACCCTCGCCAAGGGGCCGAAGGGTCCGTTCGCCGGCGTGCCCTTCCTGCTCAAGGATCTATACGCCTTCGATGCCGGCCATCCGGTCAGCAACGGCAGCCGGTTCTGGAAAGGCTTCCTGCCCGACCACGACATCACCCTGGTCGAGCGCTACAAGGCTGCCGGGCTGGTGATCTGCGGGCGCACCAACACGCCTGAGCTCGGCCTGACCATGGCGACCGAGCCGGCCGCGCTCGGCATCTGCCGCAATCCGTGGAACCTCGATCGCAGCGCGGGCGGCTCGTCGGGCGGGTCGGCCGCCGCCGTGGCCGCGCGCATCGTGCCGATGGCGCACGCGACGGACGGCGGCGGGTCGATCCGCATCCCCGCCGCCAATTGCGGCCTGGTAGGCTTGAAGCCGACACGCGCCCGCAATCCCGCCGGTCCCGACGTCGGCGAGGGCTGGAGCGGGCTTGCGACCGCCCATTGCGTGTCGATCACCGTGCGCGATTCCGCGGCGCTGCTCGACGTCACCAACGGCGCGGCCCCCGGCGATCCCTATGCCGCGCCGCCGCCCGCGCGCCCCTATGCGAAGGAGGTCGGCGCCGATCCGGGCAGGCTGCGTATCGGCCTGGTGACCGCCGGCCCGGGCGGCGAGAAGCCGCACGCGGAGTGCGTCGCGGGTACGGTAGCCGCCGGCAAGCTGTGCGAAAGCCTGGGACATCATGTCGAACCGGCGGAATTCCGCTTCGACGTGGCGCAGTTCCTCGAGGCGATGTGGACGGTGATCCCGGCCAATGTCGCCAACACGCTCGACCTGCGCGCGAAATACGCGGGGCGCGCGGCGACGCGCGACGACGTCGAGCCATTGACCTGGGCCATGGCGGAGCTGGGACGCAAGCTGCCGGCCTCGGCCTATGCGCGTGCCGTAGTGATGATCCACGGGTTCGGGCGGCAAGTCGCGAAGATGTACCAGCGCTTCGACGTGCTGCTGTCGCCGGTGCTGGCGAACCCGCCGCTGCCGTTCGGCCGCACCTCGATGCAGAATCCCGACCCCGACGCCTTCCGCACCGAGATCGCGGGCGAACTGCTGTTCACCCCGATCTACAACGTGTCGGGCTGCCCGGCCATGTCGCTGCCGCTGCACTGGACGGCCGACGGATTGCCGGTGGGCGTCCAGATCGGCGCGGCGTTCGGAAACGAAGCGGTGCTGTTCCGCCTCGCCGCGCAGCTCGAGAAGGCGAAGCCATGGCGGGACCGCAAGCCGCCCGGCGTCTGACGGGCCGGCGCCTTGTCCTGGCGCTGCTGCTGCTCTGCCTGACGGAGGGCGCGATGGCGCAAACGCCCGACCTGCCGCCGATCGTGGCCGCCGCGGAGAAGGGCGACCTGGGGGAGCTGAAGCGCCGGATCGACGCGCGCGCGGACATCGAGGCCCGCGACGGGACCGGGCGCACCGCGCTGCTCGCCGCCACGCACGGGAACCACATCGAGGCGGCGCGGCTCTTGATCGCGGCCGGCGCCGACGTCAATGCCAAGGACCAGCGCCAGGACAGCGCCTATCTCTATGCCGGCGCCGAAGGCCACCTGGCGATCCTGCGCCTGACGCTCAAGGCCGGCGCCGACCTGAAGAGCACCAACCGCTATGGCGGCACGGCATTGATCCCGGCCGCGCATCACGGCCATGTCGAGGTGGTGCGCGAGATGCTGAAGACCAAGGTCGACATCGACCACGTAAACCGGCTGGGCTGGACCGCGCTGCTGGAGGCGATCATCCTGGGCGACGGGGGCCCGCGCCATGTCGAGATCGTGCGGCTGCTGGTGAACGCGGGCGCGAACCTGGACCTGCCGGACCGCGAAAAGGTCACCCCGCTCGCCCATGCCGAGCGGCGCGGTCAGGCGCAGATCGCAGAAATACTCAAGGCGGCCGGCGCGAAGCGCTGAGGCGGCCCCCGGTCTACTCGAGGTCCAGCTCCGACAGCACGCGGTCACGGCCCGCGCGCTTCGCCTGGTAGAGCGCGGCGTCGGCGCGGTCGATGAAGTGCTGCAATTGCTCGCCCGGCCGGTACTGCGACACGCCCATCGACATCGTCACCGTGCCCAGATCCTGCATCGTGTCGCGTCGCATGATGCGGCGTTTCGACATGGCGCGCCGGATCTGCTCGGCCACGATCGCCGCGTCTGTCAGCGCCGTGTTGGGCAGGATCACCGCGAATTCCTCGCCGCCGTAACGCGCCGGGGTGTCGCGGCCCTTGACGTTGTCGGCGATCACCCGCGCGACCAGGCGCAGCGCCTGGTCGCCCATCTGGTGGCCATAGGTGTCGTTGAAGCGCTTGAAATGATCGATGTCGATCATGACCAGGCTCAGGCTCTCGCCCACCTCCATGGCCGACATCGCGTCCTCGCGCAGGCGGAAATCGAAAAACTTGCGGTTGGCGACAGAGGTCAACCCGTCGGTCATCGCCTCCTGGCGCGAGGCGGCCAGCTCGGTCCTCAGCGCCGTGATCTCGGCGGTCGACGCCTCGACGCGCCGCTCCAGCTCCTGGGTGCGCGCGGCCATGTTCTGCGTGTCGGTGATCAGCGACCCGATCACCTGCTTGATCGCGCCGATGCCCTCGGCCGCGCCCAGGCGCCCGGAGGCCGCCGCCAGGGTCTTGCCGTACTGGCTGGTGCCGGTGCTCATGTCCTCGAGCTGGTCGAGGATGTCCTTCGCCTTCTTCTCGAGGTTCATGTTGATCTGGGTGGTGACCTTGATCAGGTGCGCCGATTCCAGATGCTGGTCGGCCAGTTGCTGGCCGATCTCCTCGGTGAAGGGCTGCTTGCTGCCGATGAGGGTGTCCAACGCCTTGACAAGCTGCGCCGGCTGGCCGGCGGCATAGCCGTACCACAGCGCGTAGTTCTGCGGGTGCGG
This sequence comes from Alphaproteobacteria bacterium, assembly GCA_020846275.1. Taxonomy (GTDB): domain Bacteria; phylum Pseudomonadota; class Alphaproteobacteria; order JAEULC01; family JAEULC01; genus JAEULC01. The sequence goes on along the minus strand of JADLEG010000298.1, from coordinate 6,804 downwards.
CAGCGCCTGGCGTTCCGTCATCAGGCTCAACGCCTTGGCGGAATAGCCGGCGATCTGCTCGTTGCTGCCCTTGTATCGCGACATTGCCCCCTCGCCGTGCCCGACCGCGCGTCAACAGCGCGCCGGCGCAGGGACAGTATTGGCGAAAAGATAAAGAGAAATTTAACGTTGTCGCCGCAAGTACGATTTTTTATGTAACTTTACCGGGGCGCCGGGGCTCTATCGCCTGCCGCTTCGACTACTGCCCGGGCCGGCTCTTGGCGATCGTCCGGCTCAGCAGCAGGACCGGCAGCACGCCCACCAGCACGATGGCGAGCGACGGTATCGCGGCCGAGGCCAGGCGCTCGTCCTTGGCCAGGTTGGCGGCCTGCACGGCCAGCGTATCGAAGTTGAACGGGCGCAGCAGGATGGTCGCCGACAATTCCTTCATCGTGTCGACGAAGACCAGCAGCGCGGCGGTGCCGATCGATCCCGCCATCAGCGGCGCATGGACGCGCCGCAGCATCGCGCCGGGCCCCAGCCCCAGGTTGCGCGCCGCCTGGTCCAGGCTCGGCCTGATCTTGGCCAGGCTCGCCTCGACCGTGTTGAGGCCGAGGGCGAGGAACCGGACGGTCAGGCCATAGGCGACCGCGACCATCGTGCCGCTGAAGACCAGCCCGGTCGACACCCCCGCCACGGTCTCGGCCCCGCGGCCGAGCGCGTGGTCCAGCCACCCTGTCGCGATCAGCACGCCGACGGCGATCACCGTGCCGGGCACCGCGTAGCCCAGCCCGGCGATGCGGCCGACCAGCACGGTGATACGCGAGTCGTGCAGGCGCCGCCCATAGGCAACCAGCAGCGCCAGCGGCACGGCCAGGGCGGCCACCGTCGTCGCCAGCAGGAAGCTGTTGCCGGCGAAATGCAGCAGCCGCGGCCCCAGCATGTCGCTGTCGTCGTACTGCGCCATGCGCAGCAGCAGCGCGACCGGCAGCAGGAATCCCAGCACCAGCGGCGCGGCGCAGATCGCGAACGCCAGCAGCGCCCGCCAGCCTTGAAGGCGCGGCGTCGGCAGCGGGCGATAGCGCGACGAGCTGTGATGCACCCGCGCCTGGCCGCGCGTCGCGCGCTCCAGCAGCATCACCGTCAGCACGAACAGCATCAGCACGGCGGCAAGCTGGGCGGCGGCCACCGGCTCGCCCATGCCGAACCAGGTGCGGTAGATGCCGGTGGTGAAGGTATCGACGGCGAAGTACTGCACCGTGCCGAAATCGGCCAGGGTTTCCATCAGCGCCAGCGCAACGCCGCCCACGACCGCCGGCCGCGCCAGCGGCAGCGCCACGCGCAGGAAGTTGCGCCACGGGCCGCAGCCCAGCATGCGCCCGACCTCCAGCACGCAGACCGACTGCTCCAGGAACGCCGCGCGCGCCAGCAGGTAGACATAGGGGTAGAGGGTGAAGGTCATCACCATAACCGCGCCGCCCACCGAGCGTATGTCGGGAAACCAGTAGTCGCGCGGCGTCCAGCCGGTCAGGCCGCGCAGCCAGGTTTGCAGCGGCCCCGCGACCTGCAGGAAGTCGGTATAGGCATAGGCGACGACATAGGCCGGCATGGCGAGCGGCAGGACCAGCGCCCATTCCAGCATCCGGCTGCCGGGAAACCGGCACATCGTCACCAGCCACGCCGCCGCCACGCCGCCCGCCGCCGTGCCCAGCCCGACGCCCAGCATCAAGAGCAGCGTGTTGGCGACGTAGTCGCCCAGCACGGTCGACGCCAGGTGCGTCCAAACCCCGCCGGAGGAGCGCAGCACGCTCGCCGCCACCACCAGAACCGGCACGCAGAGGGTCGCGGCTAGCGCGACCCCGATCAGCGGCAGCAGGCCCAGGCGCGATCGCCGGCCGAGGCGGGCAAGGGCGGCGGCCGGGCGGCCCGGATCGATCGCGCTGGTCACGGCGGGGCGCCCGTCACACCAGGGGCTCGCCCGCGTCGGGCGGAGGCTTCTGCCGGGCCAGCCGCGCCTCGGCCCGGCGGCGGTTGATCCAGGCATAGAGATACCACGACGCGATCGAGCGATAGGGCGCCCATCCGTCGGTGATCGCCAGGATGGTCTCGTCCGGCGCGTCCGCGTCGAGCGCGTAGACCTCGCGGATCACGGTGCGCAGCGCCCCGTCGCCCATCGGGAAGATGTCGGGGCGGCCCAGCACGAACATCAGGTAGATCTCGGCGGTCCACCGCCCGATGCCCTTCAGCGCCACCAGGCGCTCCGTCGCCGCCGCGTCGTCCAGCGCATGCAGCGCCGCGAAATCGAGCGTGCCGCCGACCACGCCGCGCGCCAGTTCGCGCACGCAGAGCGTCTTGGCGCGCGACAGGCCGCAGGCGCGCAGCCGGTCCAGCCGGGCCACGGCGATCTTCGCGGGATCGACCGGATCGCCATAGCGCCGCCGCAGCTTCTTGCGGATCGACTCGGCGGCGTATTTCGATACCTGCTGCGCGGCGATGATGTCCACCAGCGCCATGAAATGATCGTCGCGCGGCGCGAAGGCGCATTCGCCGACATAGGCGACGAACCGCGCGAACACCGGGTCGCGCGCCGCCAGCTGCGCCGCCGCCGCGTCGAGCTGCCGTCGTGTCAGCGGCCTTGCCATCGCCTCGTGCCTGCCCGATCTTGCCCTGCCCATGAACTACCGCCACCTCTACCACGCCGGCAACTTCGCCGATGTGTTCAAGCATGCGATCCTGGCGCTGGTGATCGAGCGGCTGAAGGCCAAGGATGCCCCCTTCGCCGTGATCGACACCCATGCCGGCGCGGGGTTGTACGACATTTCCGGGCCCGAGGCCCAGAAGACCGGCGAGTTCGCACGGGGCTACGGCCAAATCGCTTCGGCCGACCTGCCGGCCGCGCTCGCGCCCTATCGCGCCGCGGTCGCCCAGGTCAACCCGGAAGTTGCGCTGCGCTTCTATCCAGGCTCGCCCCTGCTGGCGCTGGCGTTGATGCGACCCCGGGACCGCCTGGTGGCCTGCGAGCTGCATCCCGACGAGGCGCGCGCCCTGAAGCGGGCGCTTGGCCGCGACAAGCGCGCGGAGGTGCACGAACGCGACGGCTATGCCGCGCTCAAGGCGTTCCTTCCGCCCAAGGAGCGGCGCGGCCTGGTGCTGATCGACCCGCCCTTCGAGGCGCCGGCGGAGCGCCGCCGGGTCGTGCGCGCGCTGGCCCAGGCCCACGCCCGCTGGCCCACCGGCATCTACGCCCTGTGGTACCCGATCAAGGCCGACAGCGAGGCGCGGCTCTTCCATGCCGAACTCGCCAATACCGGCATCCGCCGCCAGCTCGCCTGCGAGGTCCGCATGCAGGCCGGCGACGAGCCGGCGCGGCTGAACGGCTGCGGCCTGGTGATCGTGAACCCGCCCTTCCAGATCGAGGCGACGCTGCGCCAGGTCCTGCCCGCGCTGCACGCCGCCCTGGCGGGCGCGGGCGGCACGCGGGTCGACTGGGTCGTGCCGGAATAGCGATCCTTGGCGTCAGGCCACCTGGGGACGCCACGCGACGACGCCCTCGGTGCGCGCCCGCACCGCGGGCGAGCCCAGGCAGGTGGCGACGGATTCGTAGCCGGGCGATCCCGGATGCGGCGCCACCAGGCTCGGCGGGCTGTGGTTGGCGGGGCAGAGGATGATGGCCTCGTCCGCCCGCACCGCGGCCAGGTCCAGGATGGCGGAGGATCGCGTGGTTACGAAAAGCGGCCGGGCTGCCGACGCGCGGTGGCGCAGATAGGCGATCAGCGCTTCCTGCGACGCCTGGTCCAGCCCCTGTTCCACCATGTCGATGACCAGCGCCGCCGGCCCTTCGGATTCCAGCGCGACGAGCATGGCGATCAGACTCGCCGACGAAGCGGCGCCCTCGTCGGCCAGCCAGGCCAGGGCCCGGTCGACGCGTGCCTTCAGCGCCGCATCGGCATCCAGTTGCGCGTGTGCCGCCGCGGCGTCGCCGGCCGACCGGTCAAGGCCCAGGAACACGGCACCGGGCAGGGTCTCGGCGATCTTGCGCAGCAGCCGTGTCTTGCCGCTGCCCAGCGGCCCGATGATGAAGGTCAGCGTCCGGACGTCGCTGAGCTCGAAGCGTTCGCCACCCCAGGGCCAGGGCAGGTCGAAGGCGACCCCGAGGGCGGCGGAGGGTCTGACGAGGCGCGCGAGTTCTTCGGCCCGCGGCGCCCGGCCCTCGGCGAGCCCGACGCGCAAGTCACGCACACGTTCGATGGTTTCGGCGAGGCGACGGGACTGGCCTTCCAGCGCCGCCTGGTGCGCGGCCAGGGCCGGCTCCAGGCACGAAGCATCACCGCCGAGCGTCCGCGCGACCTGGGCGAGGCTGAGGCCCAACGCACGCAGCGCGGCGATCTCGCCGGCCCGGGCCATCTCGGCCGGGCCATAAGTCCGCCATCCGGCCGCGGTTCGGACCGGCACGAGCAGGCCCTGTCGCTCGTAGAGTCGCAATGCCTTGGGGGAGACGCCCAGCCGCCGGGCGGCCTCGGAAGGGTTGATGAATTCGCCAGAACGGTCCACCGATCACCTCGATGCTCGTTTGCCGTCCTCTTTATCGGGGCAGCCCCAAGGGCCGGGTCAAGGGGAAAACCCGGAACAATAGTCAACTCCTTGTCAGACATCACAATGGCAAACGTCTGGCGCGGAGCCGCCGGGTTGTCCTAGGATGCCGGCGATACCCGCCCGCGAAGGCGGGACAAAGGGGACAGAGGAGGGAACGCATGATCCGATTGGGTCGCGTGGCCATGCTGGCCGCGCTGGGGGGCTTGGCCTGGACGGGGCTCGCCTGCACGGGGACGGCCGCCGCCGATACCTATCGCCTGATGACCGGGCCGCAGGGCGGCGTGTGGGTGCCGCTGGGCGGGGCGTTGAAGAATCTGTGGGAGAAGGCGATCCCCGGCTTGACGGTGCAGACCCTGCCGGGCGCCGGCATCGCCAACGTGCGCGGCATCGAGGAAGGCAAGACCGATATCGGTTTCGGCAACTCGATCTCGACGGTCGACGGGATCGCCGGCCGCGAGCCGTTCCCGGCCGCGACCAAGAACGTCTGCGAGCTCGCCTCGCTCTATCCGCAGTATTTCCAGGTCGTCGTGCTGGCCAATGCCGGCATCAACACCATCAAGGACCTGAAGGGCAAGTCGATCGCGGTCCAGACCCGCGGCAACACGGCCGAGATCGTGACCCAGGACATCCTGAAGGCCAACGGCCTCGGCTATCCCGACATGAAGGTCAATTTCCAGGCCTCCTACACCGACGCCGTGTCGCTGATGAAGGACGGCCACGCGCAGGTCTTCACGCTGGGTACCACCATCCCCGCCTCCTCGGTGATGGACCTGGCGGCAGGCCGCGACATGAAGCTGCTCGACCTCGGCGATTCGCTGCCGGCGATGCGCAAGATCAATCCGGGCTACACGCTGGTGACGGTCAAGGCCAATACCTATCCGAAGCAGGACAAGGATGTGCGGGTCATCGGCTATGCCACGCACCTGGTGGTGAGCTGCAAGCTGCCCGAGGACCGCGTCTACACCATGATCAAGACCATCGCCGAGAACATGAGGGACCTCAGCGCGGTCAACAAGGTGATGGAAGGCATCACGCCGAAGGACCTGGCCGAGGACATCGGCGTGCCGCTGCATCCCGGCGCCGCCAGGTACTATAGGGAAGTCAAGGCGATCAACTGATCCGGGCGCGGGTGCGGCGGCGCGCCGGTGCCGTCCTCCAACCCTGCGTAGCCCCGGGGGACACGGCGCTTGACCTATCGACAGACGATCAGCGGCATCGTCACCGTCGTCGGCGTGGCGATGGCGCTCTATCACATGTACGCCATCGCGATCGAGCCGCCCGAGGCGATGATCTTCCGCGCCACGCATCTGGCCTTCGCGCTGGTGCTGGTGTTCCTGGCATTCCCGCTGACGTCGAAGCGCGAGAACGCGGGTCCGCTCGACATCGCGCTGCTTGGCCTGTCGGTCGTCGTGGTCGGCTACCTGTTCGTCAACTACAAGTACCTCGTCAACCGCATTCCCTATATCGACGATCCGACCGCCATGGACATGGCGATGGCGATCCTCGTCATCGCCCTGGTGCTGGAAGGCACGCGACGCGTCATCGGCCTGGCCCTGCCGATCACCGCGCTGATCTTCGTGGGCTACGCGCTGCTGCTGACCGATGTCGGCGTGCCGCGCTTCCTCGACCAGATCTACCTGACGACCGAGGGCATTTTCGGCTCGACGCTCGGCGTGTCGGCGGGCTACGTGCTGATCTTCGTGATGTTCGGCAGCTTCATGGAGCGCACGGGCACCGGCCAGCTCTTCATGGATTTCGCGCTCAGCCTGACCGGGCATACGGCCGGCGGGCCGGGCAAGGTGTCGGTCGTCAGCTCGTCGCTGTTCGGCACGATCTCGGGCAGCGCGGTCGCCAACGTGATGGTGGACGGGCCGATCACCATCCCCTTGATGAAGCGCACCGGCTTCCCGCCGCATTTCGCGGCGGGCGTCGAGGCGGTGGCGTCGACCGGCGGGCAGATCATGCCGCCGGTGATGGGCGCGGCCGCCTTCGTGATGGCCGAGTACCTGCAGGTCAGCTACTTCCAGGTCACGCTGTGGGCGATCATCCCCTCGCTGCTCTACTACCTCGCCTGCTTCTCGGCCGTGCATTTCGAGGCCAAGCGCCGCGGCATCCTGGGCGTGCCGCGGTCGGAATGCCCGCGGATGAAGGACGTGCTGCGCGCGCGCGGGCACCTGTTCATCCCGATCTTCATCGTGCTGGCCGGCATGTTCAACGACTACAGCGCGCCGC
>JADLEG010000297.1 GCA_020846275.1 Alphaproteobacteria bacterium | reverse complement strand
ATGCCGCGCACCTGTTCGGTCAGGTTCGCGGCCATCACGTTCACGTTGTCGGTCAGGTCCTTCCACGTGCCCGCCACGCCCGGCACCGCCGCCTGGCCGCCAAGCCGGCCCTCGGTGCCCACCTCGCGCGCCACGCGGGTCACTTCGCCCGCGAAGCGGTTGAGCTGGTCGACCATCGTGTTCAGCGTCTCCTTGAGCTGCAGCATCTCGCCGCGCACATCGACCGTGATCTTGCGCGACAGGTCGCCGCCGGCGATGGCGGTGGCGACCTCGGCGATGTTGCGCACCTGGGCGGTCAGGTTGCCGGCCATCGAGTTGACGCTGTCGGTCAGGTCCTTCCAGGTGCCGGCGACGCCCGGCACGGCCGCCTGGCCGCCCAGCTTGCCGTCCGTACCCACCTCGCGCGCCACGCGCGTCACCTCGGCCGCGAAGGCGTTGAGCTGGTCCACCATCGTGTTGATGGTTTCCTTGAGCTGTAGGATCTCGCCGCTGACGTTGACGGTGATCTTCTTCGACAGGTCGCCCTGCGCGACGGCGGTCGCCACCTCGGCGATGTTGCGGACCTGGCCGGTCAGGTTGCTCGCCATCGAGTTGACGCTGTCGGTGAGGTCCTTCCAGGTGCCGGCGACGCCGCGCACCACGGCCTGGCCACCCAGCTTGCCCTCGGTGCCCACCTCGCGCGCGACGCGCGTCACTTCGGAGGCGAAGGCGTTGAGCTGATCGACGGTGGAGTTGATGGTCTCCTTGAGCTGCAGAATCTCGCCGCGGACGTCCACGGTGATCTTTTTCGACAGGTCGCCGTTCGCCATCGCGGTCGACACGTCGGCGATGTTGCGGACCTGGGCAGTCAGGTTGCTCGCCATCGAGTTGAAGCAGACGGACAGGTCCTACCAGGAGCCGGCGACGCCCAGCACGTTGGCCTGGCCGCCCAGCCGCCCTTCCGTGCCGACCTCGCGCGCCACGCGAGTGACTTCGCCAGCGAAGGCGTTTAGCTGGTCCACCATCGTGTTGATGGTTTCCTTGAGCTGCAGTATCTCGCCGCTGACGTTGACCGTGATCTTCTTCGACAGGTCGCCGCCGGCGATGGCGGTCGCCACCTCGGCGATGTTTCGAACCTGGGCGGTCAGGTTGCCGGCCATCGAGTTGACGTTGTCGGTCAGGTCCTTCCACGTACCGGCCACGCCCGGCACCGCCGCCTGGCCGCCCAGCTTGCCGTCCGTACCCACCTCGCGCGCCACGCGCGTGACCTCCGAGGCGAAGGCGTTGAGCTGGTCCACCATGGTGTTCATGGTGTCTTTCAGTTCGAGGATTTCGCCGCGGACATCGACGGTGATCTTGCGCGACAGGTCGCCGCGCGCGACCGCGGTGGTCACGTTCGCGATATTGCGCACCTGGTCGGTCAGATTGCCGCACATGGCGTTCACCGAATCGGTCAGGTCCTTCCAGGTCCCCGCGACGCCCGGCACGATGGCCTGGCCGCCCAGCTTGCCGTCCGTCCCCACCTCGCGCGCGACGCGCGTAACCTCCGACGCGAAGGACCGCAGCTGGTCCACCATCGTGTTGATGGCCTCCTTGAGCTGCAGGATTTCGCCGCGGACGTCGACGGTGATCTTCTTCGACAGGTCGCCATTGGCGACCGCAATCGTGACCTCGGCGATGTTGCGGACCTGCGCCGTCAGGTTGCTCGCCATCGAATTGACGCTCTCGGTCAGGTCCTTCCAGACGCCCGACACTTCGCGCACCTTCGCCTGGCCGCCCAGCTTGCCGTCCGTGCCCACCTCGCGCGCGACGCGCGTGACCTCGGACGTGAAGACGTTCAGCTGCTTGATCATCGTATTGACGATCTTGGCCGAGCGCAGGAACTCGCCCTGAAGCGGACGACCATCCACTTCCATGCGCATGCTCTGCAGCAGGTCGCCCTGCGCCACTGCGCCGATCGCGCGGATCGCCTCGGTCGTCGGCCACAGCAGATCGTCGATCAGCGTGTTGACGGACGATTCCATTTCGCCCCACGCGCCGTCCGTATTGCCAAACTTCACGCGCTGGCGCGTCTTTCCCTCGCGCCCCACGACCTGCCCGACGCGCTCGAGCTGCTGGGCCATGCGCTGGTTCGCGATCACGATGTCGTTGAACGTATCGGCGATCTTGCCGGCAATTCCGGTCTGGTGGCCCGGCAGGCGGACGGAGAAGTCGCCGGCGCGGACAGCTTGGAGGGCGGCGAGCAACGGCTCGAGGCTGGGCGCGGCGCCCCCGTCGAATTCGGGCGGATTTGGCGGCCGCGATGCGGCAGCGTTTGCAGTGACCTGTTCGCCACCATTGCCTCGCATCACGCCGCTCCCTTGCAGATCGTTTCTTGATCAGGCTGGCCCGAATCGGTGGCGGGGGACAGGTTTTCCCACAGATTGCCTGTGGGCATTTCCCGAGGCGCACAGCCCGGAAAGCCCTCCACGCCCGCGGCCGGCCGTTTGTCCGTCGCCTGGTTCACGTGTCCCCTAACCCAAACGCACGCCGCCACAATCACCACCAACGGCGGAGGCTCGAAATGGTTGCAGGACGATATTGGCAATTTGTGGGGAGGCTGCCGGCGGGGCTACCCGGCATTGCCGGCGTGTCGCCGCAGGGCGGAACTTCGGGCGTCGCGGGCGTTTCATGCTGGAGCCGGGGCGAAAGCCCCTAACTATTTCGGGCATATTCCATGGACCTTGCCTGGCCCAACCTGGCGGCCACCGCGCTCCATCTCGGCTGGCAGTTCATGATCGCGATCGGGATCATGGTGGGCGCGCTCGTCCTGGCCAATCTCGCCCGCCGCGTCATCGAGAGCATTGGCCTCGGCCGCGCGCCGCTGCGGCGCGAGGTCCTGCGGATCGTCTCGTCGCTCGCCTATTTCGTGATCCTCGCGATGGGGGCGGCCACGGCGTTGGGCACGCTGGGCATCGACGTGGCGGCGCTGGTAGCGGGCGCCGGGCTCGCGGGCCTGGCACTGGGCTTGGCGCTGAAGGATCCGATCGGCAATGCCGTCGCTGGACTGATGATGCTGTATTTCGAGCCGTTTCGCCTGGGCGACCGCATCACGATCCTGGGCATCCATGGCCAAGTCGACGACATCGATTTGCGCTATACGAGGATCGCCACGTCGGAGCAGATCGTGCTGGTGCCGAATACGGTCCTGCTGACCAGCACGATCTCGATCGACCGCGACGGCGCGAGCCAACCCAGCCTGTAGGTCAAACCGATTTGTATCGGGCAGCTCCGGGGGGCGTCCTATTGGCGGTCGGGGGCGTCGGACGCGAACACATCCGACGCCCACCGGTTCCGTGGATAAATCGCAAATTAGCGGGGATATCGGTGTGCCGTCAGCTGCAGGGCTGGATATTGCCGTTGGGCGGATTGTTGCCACTCATGTTGCACGGCCGGCCTTGCGAATTGACGCTCATGCCAGGGGCCGGCGGCACTTCTCCGGGCCGCGGCTGGTAGAGGTTCGGGTTCTGCTGCACCGTGGAATTGGCGTTGGGGGTCGGCGTCGAGCTGCTGCTGGGGCTCGCGGTCGAACCGGTCGTGCCGGCGCCGGGACTCGTCGCACCGAGCGTCCCTCCGGTTGGACCGGGGTTCGTGGGACCTGGGCTAGCGGTGCCGGGATTGGTAGCGCCGAGACTGGACCCGCTCGTAGTTCCGGCACCACCGGTGACACCGTTCGGCGAAGCTGTCGTGCCCGCCTTGCCGCCGGCGCTCCCTGCACCGCCGCCCGCCGAGCCGCTTCCCGATGTCTGCGCCCCGGCCCCGGCCACGCCTGCCGCCGCGAGCAACAAGGCAGAAGCAACCGTCATCTTGATCATCCTGTTCATCACTGTACTCCGGTGAATTCGGGAAGCCGGAGGCCCCCGCGTCGTCCCCGTTCCAAATGACAGCGGGCGAGTCCTCGCGTCGGCAGGGACTCGCCCGCTTCCAGGGGGACACGCGTCGCCGCGCGGGCCTGGATCTCGATGCTGCTAAGGACCAATGGCCGCGGCCGCGCATGGTTGCCGCGGGCGGCAGCAATTTTACCCGCCTGCCCCCGGAAGAATCAGGGGCGTCGAAGCAACCGCCGACCGGGAACCGTCGTTGTTGCAATGGGTTCACGCGCCAGGAGCGACTGATGCCGCAATTCATTTTTCCGGCTTCCGTTCAAATCGACCCGCGCTGCAGACGCCAAGTGATTCAGTGCCTTCGTCGCGAGGGATTCCCCTCTCCCAGCGACTTGAGCCAGGAAGCGAATGGAAGATGGCGATGCTCAACCACCCTTGGAGGGCGGGTGGTAGACCTGACGATCGACAAGAGGGGCACCGTCATTGCCGTCCCGACCTGAGTCGGGTCGACTGAGATGACACAGCACGCAGATCCGTTCGGCATGCCCCTACGGCAGTGGCTGGAACATCGACGCTTCAACCTGGCCGGCGACTATCTGCGGCGTGGACGTGCTCATGCGGAATTGTCGACGGCGCAGCTGCGGCTCAGATGGCTCGAAGTCCTGATGCGCTGGTCGAAGAACTACGACTCCACGGTTCTGCGGAACACCGCCTGCGACCTGCAACTGGAGCTTTTTCTACGGCAGCAGGAGCCGCCGTGGGACACGGCGCGCCCCATCCTGCGCGAATTGCATGCGCGGGCACGTCAGCAGGCGCGCCATCAATCTCGGGAGGCAGCCGCCGAAGCCGCGCGACGCGCTTTGGCAGAGATCCATGAGCTGACGACGGAGATCGCGAGGGCTATCCGTCACTAGCAGACGGACTATTGCGCAGCGCCGGCGCTCCGGCCAAGGCTCGCGCTGTGCAGGCCGAAGACCGTCATTTGCCGCTCGATTTCCGGATTTGCTTCCCGCGCCTTCATGAAGTCTTGCGCGGCGCGCGCCGTATTGCCCTTTCTTTCCCAAGCGATGCCCCGCCCCCATAGCGACGATGCGTAGAGAGGATCGATGACAAGGGCGGCCGTATAGTCGCGGATCGCGTGGTCAATATTGCCAGCCTGCAGATACGCATAGCCCCGGGAATCGAGCGTCAGCGGCTCCGGCTTCTTGAGCTGCAAGGCACGGTCGCAATCCACGAGCGCGCGCCTCGTGTCACCCATCGCGGCCAGGAAGAAGCAGCGATTGTTCAAGAGGGACGGATCGTCGGGCTTCAAGGCGATGGCGCGGTCGAAATCCTGGATCGCCGCTCGAAATTCCCCGCTCTGGCCGAAGGCGACACCGCGGTTGTTGTGCGCCTTGGCGCGCTCCGCCGTATCCAGGCCCTGCGTGTTCAGGATGCGCGTGCAGCCGAGGATGCGCGCCTCGGGATCGTTCTTAGCATCCGAGCAATCCGCGCGGTCGTTTGCTCGCCCTTCGGCAGCGAAGAGCGACCCGACAACCACCAGCGCAGTGCAAAGAATTCGAACGACGCCGACCGACATTGCCCAAGCTCGCGCGATGAAAGTCGAACTGACATAAACGCGCTGCGCAGGACGTGGTTCCCGGGCGCGCGACAATAAAATCCGCTGTCAAGCAGGGATTACACCGGATCGTCGTGTCGCTTTACAGCATCCGTTCGACAAGATCGGCAAATCCTTGACTCTCGTTGCGGCACAAGTATTGCAGCGTTTGCGGTGGGGACTCCGGCGCTTTCGACAGGAGTCAACTCGTCATGAAGACGAAGACCAGCTTCAGTCAAGAGCTTCTTGCTACAGCAGGAGCGCTTGTCTCCCTCGCCCTTCTCATCGGTTCAGCCACCGAGGCCGGCGCGGGCCCGCTCACCCTTCAACTCTCCGACGGCACGACCACGGTCACGACGACGGATGGTGGGGGCGGCGATCTAAACAGTGTCGCCGGCGCATTGACCTTCATCGGCCCGATCGGCAACTTCAGCGTCAATGTCGCCTCGGGGTTGAGCAGCCCGGTGCTCGCTGCGCCGTATCCGCATCTCGATCTCAGCAGCGTCCATGTCGCATCGCCCGCCGGGGGCTCGCTGACCATCAGCCTGTCCCAGACCGGGTTCACCAGCCTCGAAACCGTCCGCACCTTTGTGACGAATTGGGGCGGCACTTTGAGCGGCAGCGGCAGCACAGCATCGTTCGACGTGTTCATCAATCCCGATGACGGGCTGTTCTCCACGACCGGCACGCAGGTCGCGGACCTGGGGCCGGCCGGGCCTGGGGCGTTCTCGGGCACTGCGGACGCAGAAGCGGCCGTGGACGACTCCTTCTCCGTCACGCTGCTGTCGACCATCAGCATGATCTCCGGCGGCAGCTTCAGCAGCGACGGGGAGGTGCAGATCGCCGTGCCCGAGCCCACCTCGCTGGCGTTGCTGGGCGCCGCGATGCTGGGCCTGGGGCTGTTCGGCCGGCGTCGACGCCACTGGGCGTCGTGAGCCCATCGAGCCGCCGCGGGGTGCCGACGACAGCGCCCCGCGGCCGCGCGCGGGAAGATCTGGAACGATTCTGGATATAGCTGGTTATGGCCATGCCCCGTCACTGGAGATGGCCCCAAATGCCCAGCCGCAATCCGCCACGCCAGAACCCGCTGAAGAATCCGAAACGGGGCATTTCGTCGCCCGCGAAATCCGCCGCTAAGTCCACTGCGAAGTCCACTGCCCGGGCGACGTTCGGCGGCCCCGCGCGTCCCGGGGGCGGTGCCAACGTTGTTGACGCGGCTACGGCAAAGCTCGCCGGCACCCAGGCCGTCGCGGCGGCATTCCCGCACAATGCCGCGAAGCCGTCGGAGTTCGGCGGGGCGCAAGAACCCGCCACGGGCCAGACCGCCGAACCTCCACATCCTTTCGTCAGCGGCAGCACGCTGACCGAGGTGAATGCATCGGAGAAGGCGGGCAAGGGCAATCCCCAGGCGGGCTTCAACCCCGCCAACGGGCCGCTCGATCGCGTCCGGGTCGATTCCGGCGGGCGCGTGCTGACCACGAACCAGGGCGTACCGGTCGGGGACAACCAGAATTCGCTGAAGGCCGGGCTTCGCGGACCGTCGCTGCTGGAAGACTTCATCCTGCGCGAGAAGATCACGCATTTCGACCATGAGCGGATCCCCGAGCGCATCGTTCATGCCCGGGGATCGGGCGCGCACGGGTATTTCGAGTGCTACAAGCCGCTGGGGCACCTGACCAAGGCATCGATCTTCGCGGAGGCCGGCAAGCGCACGCCCCTGTTCGTCCGCTTTTCCACCGTTGCCGGCGAGCGAGGCTCGACCGACACCGCGCGCGACGTCCGCGGTTTCGCCGTCAAGTTCTACACCGACGAGGGCAACTGGGACCTGGTCGGCAACAACATTCCCGTCTTCTTCATCCAGGATGCGATGAAATTCCCCGACGTGATTCATGCCGTGAAGCCCGAGCCGCATCACGGCATGCCGCAGGCCGCCTCGGCGCACGACACGTTCTGGGATTTCGTGTCGCTGATGCCCGAAACCACGCACATGCTGATGTGGGTCATGTCGGACCGCGCGATTCCGCGCAGCTATCGCATGATGCAGGGGTTCGGCGTGCACACGTTCCGCTTCGTCGACGCGGCCGGGGCGTCGCACTTCGTGAAGTTCCACTGGAACCCGCTTGCGGGAACGCATTCCCTGGTGTGGGACGAGGCGGTGAAGATTTCCGGCGCCGATTCCGACTTCCATCGCCGCGACCTGTGGGAGGCGATCGAAGCCGGCGCCTATCCGGAATACGAGCTGGGCATCCAGATCTTCACCGAGCAGCAGGCCGAGCGCTTCTCCTTCGACGTGCTCGATGCCACCAAGCTGATCCCGGAGGAGCTGGTTCCCGTAACTCCGATCGGCAAGATGGTGCTGAACCGCAATCCCGACAATTTCTTCGCCGAAACCGAGCAGGTGGCCTTCTGCACCGCCCATATCGTGCCGGGCCTCGACTTCAGCAACGACCCGCTGCTGGCGGGCCGGATCCATTCCTATGTGGACACGCAGATCTCGCGCCTGGGCGGACCCAATTTTCACGAGATCCCGATCAATGCGCCGGTGGCCCAGGTGCACAACAACCAGCGCGACGGCATGCACCGCCAGGCGATCGCACGGGGACGCGTGGCCTACGAGCCGAACTCGCTGGGCGGCGGATGCCCCTTCCAGGCCGGAATCAAAGGCTTCACGTCCTTCCCGCAGCCAATGGAAGAACACAAGGTTCGCGGGAAGCCGGAGAAGTTCGCCGAGCACTACAGCCAGGCCACGCTGTTCTGGAACAGCCAGAGCGACGTGGAAAAGCAGCATATCCTGCGCGCCTTCCGCTTCGAGCTGACGAAGGTGCAGACCCCGGCCGTGCGCGAACGCGTCGTCGCCCAGCTTCGCAACGTGGCAAGCGAATTGGCGCAGGGAGTGGCCGATGGGCTCGGCATGACCCGGCTGCCGGCGCCGCTGCCCAAGGCGGCACGCACGCCAAAGCCGGAAGTGCAGGTGTCGCCCGCCCTCTCGCTGTTCGCCCGGCCGGGCGCGATGGATATCCGCACGCGGCATGTCGCGCTCGTGCTGGGCGACGGGGCGGACGGCGAGACTGCTCTGGCCATGCACCAGCGCCTCGGCGAGCTGGGCGCGGTGCCGCGTTTCGTCGGCCTGAAGCTGGGGCAGGTGAAATCCCGGCAAGGCCATCCGATCGATATCGAAGTATCGCTGGAGGCCGCGCCGTCCGTCGTGTGGGATGCGCGATCATCCTGGGTGGGGAGAACCTGGCGGCCGGCGGACAGGTCCTGGAGCTGCTGAAGGACCAGTACCGCCACTGCAAGACTGTCCTAGCGATCGGATCCGGCAAGGCCTTGCTCGACCAGGCGGGCATACCGTTCGAACTCGACGACGGCAAGCCCGATCCGGGGCTGCTGGCCTACCCGTCGGACAAGATCGACGACGCCCTGGCCGCCTTTATCAAGGCCGTGGCGAAACATCGTCATTTCGAACGCGAGACGGACCCCCCACGGGTCTGAAACCAACAACCCAGCCAATGGAGAGCACGATGAACAAGTCGCAACTGCGCGAACTTCTGCTGCAGGCCCTCGAGCACGAGAAGGGCGGCATACAGGTCTACCAGACGGCGCTGGAATGCGCGGTGAACGAAGATCTGAAGGAGGAATGGGAGGAGTATCTCGCGCAGACCGAGATTCATGCGGAGCGCCTCACCGGCGTATGCGAGTCGATGGGCTATGACCCCGCCGAGATGACCCCCGGCCGCAAGATCGTGCAGCAGATGGGCAAGTCGCTGGTCCAGGCCATGAAAGCCGCGCAGGCGGCCGGCGATCCCGCGGCGGCGGAGCTGGTGGCGTGCGACTGCGTGGTGCTGGCCGAGACGAAGGACCACGCGAACTGGAAGCTGATCGGCAAGTGCGCCGAGGCGATGAACGGCGACGGCAGCGAGGAGCTGGCAGCGGCCTACGACGAGATCGAGGACCAGGAGGACGAGCACCTCTACCATTCCAAGGGGTGGGGCCGCGAGCTGTGGCTGAAGTCGCTCGGCATCAACGCCGTCCTGCCTCCGCCGGAAGAACAGAAGGATGTGAAGAGCGCCGCCGCTGCCGCGAAGGCGGAAAGAGCCGTCACCCGCTAAGCGATGCGCGGCCCGTGCCAGCGAAACCGCCGGGCAGCAACGAAGAGAGGGAATGGTGCACCCGACAGCGCGTTGTCCCTACGACTGCTTGCGTTGGAGGTCGATATGAACCAGGCAACCGCCGAGGGTGCACCCTACCCGATCTGTACCTATCCAACTGTCCACTTCTGGACGGCGCAGGAGCATGAAGGCAATTATGTCGTCACCATCATGCGCCGGCACGACCTTCACGCCTGCTTTCCCGTCTTGAACCTGTTGACACTTCCCGCGGTCAGCGTCGACAAGGTGATCAATCTCAGCGATATCGCCGACGCGATCTGCGCCAATCTCGATCGGCAGCTCGTCGAAAACGGCGACAAGTCGGCTGGCTGACCGGCCGAATCCGCGCGGACACGGGATTATTTTCTCGGCCCCGCGGAACCTTTTCGCGCATTTACCGTTCCGCTTCGCACTGCACTGCACCGCACCGGTCTGGAGAGGCGGCATGAATTCAGTGTTGTATGTCGTTAAATCCGATGACAAATGGTCCATCGAGGCCGGCCGAGCTCGATTGGGGCCTTTTCCCAGTCGTCACCGGGCAGCCGGCGTGGCGGTCGATGCCGCGATCGGTGCTGCCGCGAGCGGCCATTCCTGCCATGTCGTCGTCCAATTGGACCAGCCAGCGGGATGGGCGAAGGTCTGGCCGCCCCGGGCGCGCGGCTAGCCGGCAACGCCCTGCGCATGGCCGAGGCCGTTCACATTCAAACGGCGGCCCGGCGGGCCGCAGATGAGAGGTCCGGTGTCCAAACAGCAATCGATTCTCGTCGTCGAAGATGAGCTTCTCGTCGCCCGGGACATCCAGCTAGCGCTTCGCGGCGCAGGCTATGCCGTGATCGGGCCTGTACGATCCGAGCCGGACGCGCTCGCCTTGCTCTCCCAAAGCCGCCCCGACGCGGCCGTGCTCGACCTCAAGCTCCAGGGCGCGCGCAGCCTGGCGATTCTCGATGCACTCGTCGAGCAGGCAATCCCGTTCTGCATCACCACCGGATACACGCAGGCATTGATCCCGCCCTCGCACCGGTGGCGACCCTGCATGCTGAAGCCCTTTCAGCCGGCCGAAGTCGTCGCTCAGGTCGAAGAGTTGCTCCGCGGGCCTCGCTACCCGGCCTGAGAGATCCGGTCGGATTGCAGCAACACGCTCGGCCAGTGCGGAACACCTCGATTGAAAGGGCGTTGTCGGGGATCGGCGTTCGCATTGAACGCCATCAGCAGACAACGGAGTCCTCCATGCATGCACGATTGATGGGCGTATCGATGATCGCCCTGCTCGCGGCCATGCCGGCCATGGCGCAGACAAAGGTCCCGGCCAGCCCCCCGCCGGCCGCGACGCAGGCCGCGCCCGCCCAGGGCGCAACGGCCGCGGGCGCGACCACCCAGGCAGCGCCCTTCCCGGCACCGCAGGCCCAGGCGCCCCAGGCACAGACGGCGCCGGCCGCGATCCAGCCCGCGCCCACGGTCCTGAGCATCGCCGACCGCCATTTCGTTGATACCGCGGCGACCGACGGCAAGGCCGAGGTCGAGATGGGCCGGCTGGCTGCCGCCAAGGCGACCAGTCCGGAGGTGCGCGATTTCGCAAATCGGATGGTTTCCGATCACAGCCGCGCCAACGATCAACTGGTGGGCATCGCCCGGCTGCTGAACGCGACCCCGCCGGACTCGATCGCGCCCAAGCACCAGCAGGCGCTGGACCGCCTGAACGCCGCAGCCGCCCCACAGTTCGACATGCAGTATATGAACCATCAGGTCCGCGACCACGTCGCGGCGGTGGCGCTGTTCCGCAAGGAAGCCAACGAAGGCCAGAACCCGACGTTGAAGCAGTTCGCGGCCAGCACGCTTCCGACCCTGGAAGACCATCTGAAGCATGCGCGAACCGTCCATGCAGCGCTGCGCGCCCAACGGCCGACGGCATCGATCGGAACCACGGAGGGCCGGCCGCGGACATCGCGTCGCGCGCCAGCCAGCGGCGGCGAGCAGTTCTCCGCCGACCAGCTCAACGATGCCGAGCACCGGCGCTACGTCCAAGGCATGCCCGCCATCGCCGCCAAGCCTTGCGGCATTCCGCCCCAGCAGGCGATGCGCAGCCAGGTGCAGCCCGGCGCCCAGCCCGACTCCACCAAGCCGCCCGAGGCAAACCTCGCGATGCAGCGCATGAATGGGAACTGCTAGTGCCCCGAACCCGAAGTTCGCCCTCTCTTGATCGCAAGACCGGAGGCGAACTTCGGGTTCCAAGGGGGCACTAGACTTGAAATAGTTGCTAGTGTCCTTTTCGATTCCGAAGTTCGTACGGCGTGCGTCACAAACACTGACGAACTTCGGAATCGGGACACTAGAAGGTGTCAGGGCCGCCCTTGCGGCGGCCCGGCGCTTCTTCCAGCCTGGTCCAGGCCGGAAGAACGTCGAGCCCCTGAGCACGACCAGGTTAAGCCGGTCGCGCCCAGGGCCAATGCGCCAAGACGTGCAGACTCGCTGCGAGACAACTACCGACCGTAGCGGAAGTAATGCCCGAAATGCGTGCCTTCGTCGCGGTGCTTGCCGCCGAGCTTGGCCGCCCACCACGAGGCTGCGGCGCTCACGAGCGTCGTGGCAACCGCGAGGAAGGCAAGCATCATGCCCGACTTGCGGGCCGTCTCGGCAGCGTCGCGGACCTTCGCCTCGGCGGCCTTGGCCATCGAATCGGCGCGCGCCAGCACCTCGTCGACACGATGCTGGGCATCGGGCTGGGACATGCCGGTGCGGGCCGCGACCAGCCGCGCGACATAGGACTTGTCCTCGGGCGCCATCTGGCCCTGAGCGCTGCTCATCGCAAGGATCCGGACCAGCTCCTGCCTAGCCGACGGATCGATCGGCTGCGGCGCGGGATTGTCGCTGCGGAACAGGGAATCCACGGTGTAGCCCAGCGGATCGACCGGAGAGGCAGCGCCGTTCTGCGTCGCTGCCGCGCCGGCCGCCACGGTGGCGCCGGCGGTCCCGGCGATCGTCGCCGCAGCCTCGGCACCCGTCCGGACAATGCTGGTGGCAGCGCCCGCCAGAATGACAGTGGCGACGAAGGTCCCCACCGCCCATACCATCAGGCCGTGGGTGCCGTCGCGCGTCTCGACCTCCGCCGGGGCGCCGTCGCCCGTCCGGCGCCGCATGCGGCCGGCCAGGTAGCCGCCCGCGATGAAGCTGGACACCTCGACCCAGACGGCCCAGATGGTCACGGCCACGACGAAGCCCGTGGCCGAGATGCCCCGAGCGGGCATGGCGGAGGTAATCGACAGGCCAATCGCCGACCCGAATCCGAGCAGCAGCGCGGAAATTGCCGAGGCCATGATCGCGCCGCCAAGAATAGTACCCCATTCGAGGTACGAGGTGCCCGCCGGGTTTGCTCCCACGGCGGAATAGGCGTCCTCGGGCTGGCCGAGCGTCGCTGACGTTGCCATTGCCTGCTCCGTTACCGAAGACCGAAAAACGAAAGAACGGCCATGATCACGACGACCAGACCGATCAGGTAGATAATCCCGTCCATTGTTCACCTCCTGGGCGGCAATTGAACGCCAGGATGCCCGTCCCGTTCCCGAAGATTTGAGCGCAACGCCCGGCGCAACTTGCCCGTCGGCAGGAACGCAACGCGAGGAGCCGTCGTTGGGGATGGCAGCCCCACAACCATGTTGCGTTTCATGTCACATCTCACGCGCCGTAACGTCCTTCGGCTGGGCGCCAGTGGAGCGGCCCTTCCGCTGCTGCCACCGCCAAGGGCAGATGCCGCCCCGGTCGAGCCCTCTGCGCCCGGCGGCGGCCGGGAAACACTCATGAAGGTCAATGGCCAGCTCCATCGCCTGTCGCTCGATGTGCGCACGACCGTGCTTGATACCTTGCGCGAGCGGCTGGGGCTGACCGGCACCAAGAAGGGCTGCGACCACGGGCAGTGCGGCGCCTGCACCGTGCTGGCCGACGGGCAGCGCGTCCTGTCCTGCCTGACGCTGGCTGCCGCCGCGGAGGGCAAGGAGATCACGACCATCGAAGGCATTGCCGGCCCCGTCGGTGCGCTTCACCCCATGCAGCAGGCCTTCATCGATCACGACGCGTTCCAGTGCGGCTATTGCACGCCAGGGCAGATCATGTCGGCGATCGGCTGTGTGCGCGAAGGCCAGGCCGGCTCGGAACCGGCCATCAAGGAGTCAATGAGCGGAAACCTGTGCCGCTGCGCCGCCTATCCCAAAATTGTGGCCGCGATCCGGCAGGCCAGCGGCGAGATGCGGGGCTCATGAATGCGCAGCTTTAGCTACATGCGCGCCGATTCCGAAGCGGCGGCACTGCAACAAGCCGAGCCCAGCGACGTCCAGTTTCTCGCCGGCGGCACAACCCTCGTCGATCTGATGAAGCTGGACGTGCTTCGCCCGGCGCAGGTCGTCGACATCACCCCGCTGCGGCGTGGCCCCGCCGGGGAGATCCGGGCGGACGGCGACGGGTTGCGGCTGGGCGCACTCGTGTCGATGGCTGAAGCGGCCGCTCATCCAGCGGTGCAGAGCGGTTACCCGGTGCTGGCCGACAGTTTGCGCCTCGCGGCCAGCGCGCAGCTTCGCAATATGGCCAGCCTGGGCGGCAACCTGCTGCAACGCACGCGCTGCCCCTACTATCGCGACACGTCCTGGCATGCCTGCAACAAGCGAGAACCGGGGTCGGGATGCGCGGCGCTGGAAGCGCCCAACCGCATGCATGCCGTGCTGGGCACAAGTCCGGCCTGCATCGCCACCTATCCCGGCGACCTGGCCGTCGCGCTGGTCGCTCTGGACGCCATGATCGACCTCGCTTCGGAGGGCGGCCGACGCAGCCTGCGCGTCGCCGATCTTCATCGTCCCCCGGGCGAGACGCCTGAGCGCGAAACCAACCTGGCGCCGGGCGAGATGATCCTCGCGATCGAGATTCCCGCGATGCCGTGGGCGCGTCGGTCGCTGTTCCTGAAGATTCGCGACCGCGCGTCCTACGAGTTCGCGCTGGCCTCGGCGGCAGTCGCGCTCGATCTCCAGGACGGCGTCATCCGCCAGGCCAGGGTGGCGCTGGGCGGCCTTGCGACCGTCCCCTGGCGCGCCCACGAGGCCGAGCAAGCCCTCGAAGGAAAACGTCCGTCCGACGACGTCTTCGAGGCCGCCGCCGAGGTGGCGCTGGTCGATGCGCAACCCCTGCGGGGCAACGGCTACAAGGTGCTGCTGGGCAAGCGCACGATCATCCGCGCCCTGCGCCAGGCAGCGAGCATGGAGATCTGAGATGAGCAAGGCGGCGCCCCCTCCCCAAGACGGCATGGGAGAACCGGTTCCCCGCATCGACGCTCGCGCGAAGGTCACTGGAGCGGCGCTCTATGCCGCCGATTTCCCCGTGGCCAACGCCGCCCACGCCGTTCTGGTGATCAGCAATGTTGCCAAGGGAAGTATCCGCGGTATCGATCTTTTCGCCGCCAAAGCGACCCCCGGGGTGCTGCTTGTCCTTACGCGGGAGAATGCGGCCGATGCGGTAAAGCGGCCCTCGTATTTCGCGGAGGGCGGCCATGCCTCCACCAAGGAGCGGCCCCTGTCGTCCGATCGCATCTGGCATGACGGGCAGATCGTGGCGATGGTCGTCGCCGATTCCTACGAAATTGCGTGCGATGCCGCCTCTCGGATCGGCGTGACATACGATGAAACCCGGCCCGCCGGGAAGCTCGGCGGGCCCGGCACGGAAACCGTCGCAGCGAGCGCCGTCAACAAGAAGCACAAGGACCCTATGGTCGGCGACGCCGAGCGAGCCTATGAATCGGCCCCGTTCAAGATCGAGGTGGAGCTGGAAACCCCTACCCAGCACCACAACCCGATCGAGCTGTTCGCCACGACATGCCTGTGGTCCGACGGCAAGCTGACGATCTACGAGCCCAGCCAGTTCGTCTACGGATTGAAACATGGCGTAGCGGAGCAGCTTGGGATCGATCCCACCGATATCCGCGTGGTGAGCCCCTTCGTCGGCGGCGCCTTCGGGTCGAAGGGGTCCGTGACGCCGCGCACCGCGCTGGTCGCAATCGCGGCCCGGCAGCTTGGCCGGCCGGTGAAACTGGTCGTCGCGCGCGACCAGGGCTTCACCGTCGCGACCTATCGCGCGGAAACGCGCCATCGCATCCGGCTGGCCGCGGCGCGGAACGGCAAGCTGCTGGCCTATCAGCACGAAGCCTGGGAGCTGACCTCGCGCATCGACGACTATCTCGTCGGAGGCACCGAGGCCACGACGCGCCTCTACGCGGTTCCCAACGCCGCCACCAAGGTCAATATCGTCCGCGCCGACCGCAATACGCCAGGCTTCATGCGATCGCCGCCAGAAGTGCCCTATGTCTACGCCTACGAGGCGGCCATCAACGAGCTGGCCGAGGTGCTGGGCATGGATCCGGTCGAGTTGCGGCGCGTGAACGACACGCACAAGGATCCGATCACCGGCGCACCCTTCACCAGCCGCTCGCTGATGCGCTGCTACGACGAGGCCGCCCGGGCCTTCGGCTGGTCGCATCGGCGCGAGCCCCCGGGAACGGCCAGCGACGGCGACTGGCTGATCGGGTGGGGTTGCGCCAGCGCGCTCTACCCGACGCAGATGTCGGTCGCCGCGGCGCGCGTCAGACTGGTGCGCAGCGGTGCCGCGCATGTGGAGATCGCTGCCCATGACCTGGGGACCGGCGCCTATACGGTCTTGGCCCAGGCCGCCGCCGAAGGGCTTGGCCTGCGGCCCGAGGCGATCAGCGTCACCCTGGGCGAGAGCAGCCTGCCGCCCGGGCCGGTCGCTGGCGGTTCGATCACCACAGCGAGCTGCTGCAACGTCGTCGCCAAGGCGTGCGGCCAGATACGCGAGAAGCTGTCGCGGGCAGTCGCCCAGGCCAAGGATGGTCCGTTGGCGGGCACCAATCGCCGCATGCTGCAGTTCGCGAATGGGCGCATCGTCGATTCGCGTGGCAACGGGGAGGGTCTGGATCAAGCCCTGGATCGGTTGGGTACCGGGGCCATCGAAGAATATGCCGAATGGATCCCGCATGGCGCCAAGCCCGAGGGGCTGCAGAAGCTTTATCGCGGCAGCCTCGATATTGTCGGCGGTCCGATGGAGGATCGCGTAGCCTTCGCCTTCGGCGCGGAATTCGTCGAGCTTCGCATCAACCGCTATACGCGCGAGATCCGCGTGCCCCGGATCGTCGGCGCTTTCGCCAGCGGCCGCATCATGAACACCCGCACCGCGCACAGCCAGTACATGGGGGCGATGATCTGGGGCATCGCCTCGGCCCTCCACGAGGAAACCGAGCTGGACGAGCGGACCGCGCGCTATGTCAACAAGAACCTCGCCGACTACCAGGTGCCGGTCAATGCCGATATCGGCGAGGTCGAGGTCATCATGGTTCCGGAGGTCGACCGGCTGGTAAATCCGCTGGGGATCAAGGGGATCGGTGAGCTGGCGAATGTCGGTACCGCGGCGGCTATTGCCGAGGCGGCCTATCGCGCGACCGGCAAGCGGGTGCGCAAACTGCCGATTCGCATCGAAGACCTGTTGTAACGCGCGGACCCATGGAAAGGCGGTGCTGCGGTCGCCGCCACGACGCGACCGCAGCGCCTTTGTCCGTCCCCCGACATACCTGACCAGCGACGGGCACGGCGGCTTTAACCGCGACGCGCGCGGGGGGTTCCGTGTCGAGCCAATTATTCGGTGGACAATTTGGGCACTCCCGCCCGGTCAGCCGGAATCGCCGCCCCAGCCAAGATGGCTGAGGAACTCGCGGGTACGGACCTCGCGCGGTGCGTCGAAGACCTGCGCGGGCGGACCCTGCTCGACAATGCGGCCATGGTCGAACACGATTACCCAATTGCCGACGCGCCGGGCGAAGGTCATCTCGTGGGTGACCACCACCATGGTCATGCCTTCGTCGGCCAACTGCTTCATCACGCCCAGCACCTCGCCGATCGTCTCGGGGTCGAGGGCGGAGGTCGGCTCGTCGAACAGCATCACTTCCGGGTCCATCGCCAGGGCGCGGGCGATCGCCACGCGCTGCTGCTGGCCGCCCGAGAGCGTGCTGGGATAGTTGTCGGCTTTGTCGGCGAGGCCAACCTTGGCCAGCAGCGCCCGCGCGCGCACCTTGGCCGTGCCGTCGGCTTCGCTCAGCACGGTCGACCGGCCTACGGCAACGTTTTCAAGCGCGGTCATGTGGGGGAACAGCTCGAAGTTCTGGAACACCATCCCCATGCGGCGGCGCACATGACGCGCCTCGGACTCCCGTCTTGGCAGCGGCGCGCCGTCGAACACCACGCGGCCGGAATCGATCGCTTCCAGCGCGTTGGTACAACGCAGCAACGTGGACTTGCCCGAGCCGGACGGACCGATCAGGCAGACCACCTCGCCGCGATTGACCTGCGCCGATACGCCGTCCAGCGCGGTGAAGGCGCCGAATCGCTTCACGACGCCCTCGTAGACCACGATCGGCGGACGGTCGGCCCCTTTGCGGCCGGCGTCGCGCCCCCCTACGGCGCTCATTCGCTCACCCCGTATCGGCGGTGGATCCAGTCCACCAGCTTCGCCTGCGGATAGCCGAGGCACCAGTAGATCGCAGCCATCACCGTGAGCATCTCGAGCACGCGGAAGGTCTGCGATCGGATCTGCAGCGCGTTATGCGCCAGGTCGCCGACCGCGATCACCGACACCAGCGACGTGTCCTTGAACAGCGATACCCAGGTCGACGCCAGGACCGGCAGGATGCGCCGGGTCGACTGCGGCAGGATCACCTTGCGCATGACCTGCCATCGGCTCATGCCGAGCGCCAGCCCGGCATTGCGCTGGCCCGCCCGGATCGAGTTGACTCCGGCGCGGAATGTCTCGGCGTTGTAGGCCGATACGTTGAGGCAGAGCGCCACCAGCCCCGTCGCGAACGGCGACAACTGGATGTCGACGATGATCGGCAGCACGTAGAACGACCAGTAGACCAGCAGGATCAGCGGCAGGTTGCGGAAGAACTCCACGAACGCTGCGCCCACTGCCCGAAGAACCCGCGACCCGGACTGCCGCAGCAGCATGACCGCGATGCCGCCGGGGATGGCGATCGCCATCGTCAGCACGGCCAGCATCACCGTCACCAGCACGCCGTCGGCCAGCATCCAGCGGTATTGCCAGGGGACGGACCAGTCCAGCTTCATGACCGCCCCAGATGCGCGACGCGCCGGTAGATCGCGTCGACTCCGCGCGTCACCGGGAACAGCAGCAGGAAGAAGACCAGCATGGTGGTCGTGAACACCTCCATCGGCCGGAAGCTCTGCGCCGCCACGGTCTCCGACTGGCGCATCAGCTCGGGCACGGCGATAACCGTCGCGATCGCCGTATCCTTGATCGTGATGGACAGGATCGAGCCATAGGCCGGCAGCATGCGCACGATCGCCTGGGGCAGGATGATCTTGCGCACGACCTGGGCGCGGGACATGCCCAGGGCCAGAGCAGCGCGCGCCTGGCCGGGGCGGACCGACGCGATGCCCGCGCGCACGATTTCGGCGATGTAGGCTGCGATATGGGCGCTCAATGCCACCAGCGCCGCCCAGAAAGGCGGCAGGGTGATGCCCGTCGCGATCGGGAACGCGAAGAAGGTCCAGACCAGCACCACGAGGACCGGAATGGCGCGCATCGTATCGACATAGAAGGCCAGCGGTATCGTCAGCGGCCGCGGCCCGTAGGACCGTGCGATGCCGATCGACGCGCCGACCACGCTCGCCGCGGCCATCGATGCGACCGACAGCACGATCGTCATCATCAGGCCGAAGCCGAGGAAGCGCCAGTTGTCCAGGACGGGCGAGAAATCGATGTCCACGGGCGGATTCGCGGCGCGACGCCCCGGTGCCTGATGCGCCGAGGCGCCGCCCGGCCGGACCCTATTGCATCTTGTCGACGACGGCGCGTTCGTCCTTGTCCAGCGTCGCCTGCATGTTCTTTGCCACGGCGCGCAGCCATTCCAGGAAGGGTCCCTGGTTCTTGTCGACGGCCAGGCCCACCGGCGCCGCCTTCTCGGTGCTGCCCTGGCAGTTGTTCTCCTTCGGCAGCACCGCCAGTCCCTTCACCTTGCGCTGCATCGCGACCCAGGGAATGCGGTTGATCGGCGCGGCATCGGCGCGCTTGGCGACGATCTCCTCGACCGGCGCCGCGCCCGACCCGGTCACGCCACGCAGCTTGGCCTTAGGGAAGCGCTCCTTGACCCAGCCTTCCTCGCCGCCGCCGATGAAATAGGCGACCGTCACCTCGGGATTGTTGAGGTCGTCGACCGACTTGGCGCCGGCGAACTTCGGATTCCCCTCCAGTCCGAACAGGCACACGCTGGTGGTCGAGTAGATGACGAAATCGACCACCTTCAGCCGGTCCGGCGTTTCCGCCAGCGGGGTAATCGACAGATCGACCTGGTTGGCCGCGAGCACCGGCACCTTGGTTTCATGGCTCACGAGGACCGGCTCGACCTTCACCCCCAGCAGGCGCGCATACTCCTTGGTCAGGGTCCAGGCCGGGCCGCCCCAGGCTTCGCCCTGGCCGCTGGTGTTCTCGGTCAGCCAAGGCAGGTTGGCGAGCACGGCCACGCGCAGCGTGCCCGCCTTGCGGATGGCGTCCACCCGCGGGCTCACGCCGGCCGCCGGGGGTTGCTGCGCCTGCACCGCGCCGGCGACCAGGATGGCCATCGCCGCCAGGCCCAATCGACCAGACCTAAGAAGACTCCACATGATGTTTCCTCCGATGTTGCATCTTGTTGATTTGGGGGACTGCGATCTCACTCCGCGGTCAGCACGACCTTGGCGCTGCGGCGCCGGTCGGATGCCAGTTCGAATGCCTCGACCGCGCGGCTGAGCGGCAGCGTCGCCGTGATCGCCGGCGTCACGTCGATCGTGCCGTCCGCGATCAGCGACACCGCCTGGCGGTAGACATCGGCGAAGCGGAACGATCCCCGGACATCAAGCTCCTTGGACATCACGGCGTTGAACGGCACCGGAAACGGATCGCCCGGCAGGTTGCCGACCTGCATCAGGATTCCCCCGCGCCGGACCGCCTCGATCGCGCTCGTCACGCCGCGCGGGCTGCCCGAGGCCTCGAACACGACGTCGTAGGTTCCAGCGCCCGGTACCGCCGCGCCACCGGCCTGGTGGGTCGCGTCCGCGCCCATCGCGCCCGCGCGGTCGAGCGCGGACTGCTCCAGATCGGTAGCGGCGACATGTCCGGCGCCGCGCCATTTCGCGACCGACGCCAGGAACAGCCCGATCGGTCCGGTGCCGATCACCAGCACCTTCCGCCCGGCCAGGTCGCCGGCCCGGTTGGCCGCATGCACGCACACCGACAACGGCTCGGCCAGGGCCGCCTGCTCGAAGGGCAGGTGCGCGGGGATCTTGACGCACTGCGCGGCGCGCACGTCGATCGTCTGCGCGAAGCAGCCCTGCATATGCGGCCGCTTGCTGGCGCTGCCCATGAAGAAGACGTCGGGGCACAGGTTGCTGCGCCCCTCGCGGCAGCGCGCGCAGGTCCCGCAGCTTCGCGACGGGTTCACCGCCACGCGATCCCCTACCGCCAAGCCCTCGGCAGCGCCGGCGATCTCGATCACCTGCCCGGCGAATTCGTGCCCCAGCACCAGCGGTTCGACCACCGCGAAGGAGCCGGTGCGCCCGTGCAGGAAATAGTGCAGGTCGGAGCCGCAGATCCCGCCACAGCCGAAGCGCAGCCGCACCCAGCCCTGGGCCAGGGGCTGCTCGGCGACGCATTCGAAGCGCAGGTCGCGCGCGGCGTGGATGACGGCAGCAAATCGCATGATGGTCGGCCCCGGTCGTGTCAGCCCTGTCGATAGCCGGCGGCCACACGACCCGAAATCCCCTTGCCGCGCCACTATACTTGTATGGTAGTATGTGTCAATCTGATGCTCGGTCATCCGAGGTGCCCGGTGCAGGATATTCCGCCGCTCCGCCCGTCCGAGGCAATCGCCCCGCAGCTGGTTCGGGCGCTGCGGACCGCCATCGTCATGATGCACGTCCAGCCGGGCCAGGCCCTTTCCGAGACCGAGATCGCCCGGCAATTCGGCGTCAGCCGCCAGCCGGTACGCGAGGCCTTCATCAAGCTCGCCGAGGCCGGGCTGGTCGAGATCCGTCCGCAGCGCGGCACGTTCGTCGTGCCGATCACCCGGCGCGATGTCATGAACGCGCGCTTCATCCGCGAGGCAATCGAGGTCGCCGTGGTCGGCGTGCTGGCGGAACGGATCACGCCCGCGATCGTGGCGGAGCTGCGCCGGCTGCTCGACGATCAGCGTCGGGCCGCCGTCAAGGACGATTGGCCGGGCTTCCTTGCGCTCGACGAGGCTTTCCATCGCACCTTGGCCGAAAGCGCCGGGCATG
Source organism: Alphaproteobacteria bacterium (assembly GCA_020846275.1). Lineage (GTDB taxonomy): Bacteria > Pseudomonadota > Alphaproteobacteria > JAEULC01 > JAEULC01 > JAEULC01. The sequence continues at coordinate 24,198 of JADLEG010000297.1, read as the reverse complement.
CCCATGCCTGGCGGATGCTGGATCCGATCAAGGCCCAGATGGACCGGGTGCGGTACCTGAGTTTCAGCGGCGCCTCGCCGCTGCCGGTGCTGATCAAGCAGCACACGGCGATCGTGGAGGCGCTTGCCCGTCGCAAGCGGTCCGGCGCCGAGGCCGCGATGCGCAAGCACCTGCGCGAGATCCTGACCGCGCTGCCCGCGATCGCAGCCGAGCACCCCGATCTCTTCGACGCGGACAGCCGCGCGGCCGCGACGGCCGCCTGAGCCCCGCGCAACGAATCCAACCGCGAAGGCCAGCCATGAAGATCGAACGGGCGTATTGCATCGTCACCTGCCCGGGCCGCAATTTCGTGACGCTGAAAGTCGTCACCGACCAGGGCGTCTACGGGCTTGGCGATGCGACCCTGAACGGCCGCGAGAAGTCCGTCGTCGCCTATCTTCAAGACCATGTCATTCCCTGCCTCATCGGCCGCGATCCGCACCAGATCGAGGACATCTGGCAGTACCTCTACAAGGGCGCCTATTGGCGGCGCGGACCGGTGACGATGTCCGCCATCGCCGCGGTCGACACGGCGCTGTGGGATATCAAGGCGAAGCTGGCCGGCCTGCCGCTCTACCAGCTTCTGGGCGGCAAGAGCCGGTCGGGCGTGATGGTCTACGGCCACGCCAACGGGCGCGACGTATCCGAGGCGGTGGATGCCGTCAGCCACTATCTCGGCCTCGGCTACAAGGCCGTGCGCGCCCAGGCCGGCGTCCCCGGACTCGATACCGCCTATGGCATCGCCAAGGGCAAGCTGTTCTACGAGCCCGCCACCAAGGGCCTGCCGGAGGAGCAGATCTGGTCGACCGAGAAATACATCGACTTCATCCCGCGATTCTTCGAGGCGGTGCGCGCAAAGCACGGCTTCGACTTTCACCTGCTGCACGACGTGCACCACCGCCTGACCCCGATCGAGGCCGCGCGGGTCGGCAAGAGCCTGGAGCCGTCGCGCCTGTTCTGGATGGAGGATCCAACGCCAGCCGAGAACCAGGATGCCTTGCGGCTGATCCGGCAGCACACGGTGACGCCCATCGCCATCGGCGAGGTCTTCAATTCGATCCACGATTGCCGCGAACTGATCCAGAACCAGTTGATCGACTACATCCGCACCACGGTCGTCCATGCTGGTGGCATTTCGCACCTGCGCAAGATCGCGGCCTTGGCGGAGCTCTATCAGGTGCGCACCGGTTCGCACGGCGCCACCGACCTGTCGCCGGTCTGCATGGGAGCGGCATTGCATTTCGACCTGTCGGTGCCGAATTTCGGCATCCAGGAGTACATGCGCCACACGGATGAGACCGACGCGGTCTTCCCGCATCACTACAGCTTCGACCAGGGCTTTCTCTATCCCGGCGACGCGCCGGGGCACGGCGTCGACATCGACGAGAAGCTGGCCGCCAAGTATCCCTACGACCCGGCCTATCTGCCGATCGCGCGGCTGGAGGACGGCACGCTCTGCAGCTGGTGACGCGCATGGCGCGCCTCGCCGAATCGACCCTTTCCCGCCTGCTCCCCGTAGTCCGGCCGCCCCTGCTGCCGCGGCCCGCGCCTGGCATCCTCCATCTGGGCATCGGGGCGTTCCACCGCGCGCACATGGCCGAATACACCGAGGACGCAGAGGCGATCGCGCCGGGCGGCTGGGGCATCGTGGGCGCGACGATGCGGTCGGCCGAGGCGCGCGACGCGCTCGAGCCGCAGGACGGACTCTATTCGCTTCTGGTCCGCGACCGGCATGGCGAGCAGGCGCGCGTGCTCGGCGTCCTGCGCACGGTGCTGTCGGTGCCGGACGACGGCCCCGCCGTCCTCGCGCACATGGCCGCTTCCGCGACGCGCATCGTCTCGCTGACCGTGACGGAAAAGGGCTATGCCCTCGATCCCGCCTCGCGCCGCCTGTGCCTGGATGACCCGCGCATCGTCGCCGACCTCTCGCCCGGCGCGCTGCCGCGCACGGCGCTTGGCCTGCTTCACGAGGCAATGCGCCGGCGCCGCGACGCCGGCCTGCCCGGCTTCACGGTGCTTTGCTGCGACAACCTGCCGAGCAACGGCGACACGGTCCGGACCGCCATGCTCGCCTTCGCCGAGGCGAAGCGCGACGGGCTCGTCGCGTGGATCCAAGCCAACGTCACCTTTCCCAATTCGATGGTCGACCGCATCGTTCCCGCGACGACCGAGGCCGATCGCGCGTATATCGCCCGGCGGATCGGGCTCGACGATGCTGCGCCCGTCATCACCGAGCAGTTCAAGCAATGGGTCGTCGAGGACCGCTTCGCCGCGGGCCGGCCGGCCTGGGAGCGAGTCGGCGTGGAGTTCGTGTCCGATGTAGCGCCCTATGAGTTGATGAAGCTGCGACTGCTCAACGGCAGCCATTCTGCGATCGCGTATCTGGGAGCCCTCGCCGGGCTGACTTTCGTCAACGAGGTTGTCGGCCATGCTGCCCTGCGGCGGTTCATCGAGGGGCTGATGGCCGAATCCGCGACCACCGTGCCGCTGCGCAGCGAGGACTACCGTGCCGCCTTGCTGGCGCGGTTCGACAATCCGGCGCTCGGGCATCGCTGCCGGCAGATCGCCATGGACGGCACGCAGAAGCTGCCGCAGCGCCTGGTCGCGCCGATCGCGGCACGGCTTGCGGAGGGCCTGCCGATACCTCACCTGGCCCTGGCCGCTGCGGCCTGGATGCGCTATGCCGCGGGCGAAACCGCGACGGGCGAACGCTATACGGTCGATGACCCCCTTGCTGCGCAGCTGGCCCGCCTGCAGGAAGCCCAGTCGATCGAAGGCCGGTTCGAGGCGCTCGTCAGGCTGGAGCCGGTGTTCGGCAAGGATCTGCCGCGCAACCCGGCCTTCGTCGAGCCCGTCAGGTCGGCCTACCTCGACCTCTGGCGGGACGAGGCGATCGCCGTCGCGTCGCGTGTTGCCGGCAGATAGCGGAGCAGCAGCCGACAGGTCAGATCGCGGCCAGCGCGACGTTCTCGCGGCGGAAGCCGACCGCGTCCGATTCCGGCAGGTCCAACTCGCGCGCGAAGCGATGTCCCGACCATACGGCCGCGGCAATGATGCCCGGCGCCAGCGCATCGCCGATGCGGACGAGCTTTCGAATCCCGACGGCCGACAGCGCGTCGCCCCGCGCGGCCAGATCATGGAACAGCGCGTCGTCCGGCGTCTGCATCGTGACCAGCACGGCGGCGGCGGCGGCGATGCGCCGGGTCCTGCCGGTATAGGCGCAAGCGATCTCGGCTTCGCCGGCGTGGAGCCCGACAAGTTCGGTCGCCGTCAGGATCGTCACGCCCAGCTCGATCAGCCGCGCCTGGATGCGTGCCTGCTCCAGCGTGTACTGCGTGAAGGCCGAAACCATGCTTTCGGGCGTCACCAGCGTGACGGCGAGCCTGGCACGGCGGAGCTTCTCGGCGATGACCCCGCCCATGTAGTAGTGGTCGTCGTCATAGACCACGACCGGTCCCCGCGGCAGGGCCGCATCGTCCATCACGTCGTCCGGCGTCATCACGGGCATCCGGTCGAGCCCGGCGAGCGGAAAGCTGTGGTGACGTCCGACGCCGTCGGCGCGCCACCTCGCCCCCGTCGCGATGGCGACGACGGTGCATTCGGCGGCGAGCACGTCATCGGCCGTCAGCCGGCTTTCGCGGTAGATCTCGACATTGGGCAGTTTTCCAAGCTGGCCGACGCGCCAATCCTGCACGCGGCCCCAGGTGGCAAGCCCCGGCAGCCGGGCCTCGCGCCCGACCCGCCCGCCCAGGTTGCGGCCCGCCTCGGCCAGGCTGACCCGGTATCCGCGCTGTCCGAGCGCCCGCGCGGCCTCGAGCCCGGCGGGGCCGGCCCCGACCACCAGGATTTTTTCGTCGCGCGTGCGCGCCGGCAACCGCTCGGGGTGCCAGTCGCGGCGCCATTCCTCGCTCATCGTCGGGTTCTGCGTGCAGCGCATGGGATGCGCCAGGTTGTTCCCCGAGACGCAGATATTGCAGCCGATGCACTCGCGGATGTCCTCGGGCCGCCCCTCCTCGATCTTTTTCGGCAGGAAAGGATCCGCGATCGAGGGTCGCGCCGCGCCGATGAAGTCGAGCACCTTCTTGCGCACCAGATCCACCATGCGGTCGGGCGAGGTGTAGCGGCCCACGCCCACCACGGGCTTGGTCGTCAGCGACTTGACGAAACCCGTGTAGCGCTCCTGGAAACCTTCGTCGCCGAACCGCGCCGTCAGGCTGTCGTTCTCCCAGGCGCTGATGTTGACGTCCCAGAGATCCGGCAGTTCGGCCAGCATCTCGACGACCTCGCGCCCTTCGCCCCCGCTGGTGATCCCGTCCGTGCCCAGGAGCTCGTCGACGGCGATGCGCAGCGCCACAGCGCAGGTATCGCCCACGGCCTCATGCGTGTCCTCGATCAGCTCGCGAAGCAGCCGCGCGCGGTTCTCCAGGCTGCCGCCGTACTCGTCGGTGCGGTGGTTGTGCCGGCGCGCCAGGAAGTGCATCGGCAGGGCCAGGTCGTGGCCCGCATAGACATAGACGATGTCGAATCCGGCCTTGCGCGCATTGAGCGCGGCCTGGCGGTGCCAGCGGCGCACCGCGCGGATGTCCGATTTGTCCATGGCTCGCGCCGTGACGGGCAGGATGCCATAGACCGGACGCGCCGACGGCGCGAAGGGGATTTCGCGCGATTCGAAGTTCGCCATCTTGTAGCCGTTATGGACCAGCTCGATGCCGGCGAGGCTGCCATGGGCGTGGATCCGCTCCGCGGTGCGCGCCAGCGGCGGAATGTCCTGCTCGTCCCACAGCCGCACCTGGCGCAGGACATTTCCCGTGGGGTGGATGTCGCACTGCTCGGTGCACACCACCGCCCAGCCGCCCTCGGCCTTGATACCCCGGCTGACGGCGCTGGGCGTCGGCCACCATCGCCCCATGCCCGTGCAATGGGGCACCTGGAAGAAGCGATTGCGCGCCGTCTTCGGGCCGATGCGAACGGGTTCGAACAGCAGGTCGAAACGCGGATCTCGGGTCATCGGAAGCCCCCTTGGATGGCGCGACACCATGAAGGAGCTTCGACATCCGCGCAAACGCCAGGGGCGGCCGACCAGGCGGCCGACTAGGCGACCGGCCGGCCGGCCGGGCAGCCGCCTGCGCCGCGGCTACTCGGTCCTCGCGACCCGGAATCCGTAGTTGTCGTAGCGCGTGGAGATGGTGCTCTTGCTGCGGAACGCCGAACGAATCCCGCTGGGAAGATTGGACCACGAGCCGCCGCGCACCACGCGCCGGCTGCAATCCCCGCTTGTCCATGCCGCGCCATTGGTTGGCGCGTCGATGTAGGTGGGGTTGTAGCAATCCTCTACCCATTCCCATGCATTGCCGTGCATGTCGTGCAGGCCGAAGCGGTTCGGCCGGAAGCTGCCGACATCGACCGTCTGCTCGTAGTAGACGCTCTTGTCGTCGGCGACGAAGTTCGCCTGCTCTTGCGTGATGGAAGCACCGGTATAGAAGGGCGTCGTGGTGCCCGCCCGCGCCGCATATTCCCATTCCGCTTCGCTCAGCAGCCGATACCGCTTGCCCGTGCGCCGCGACAGCCACGCGACATACTGGGTGGCATCCTCCCAACTGACATTCGTGACCGGATGGGTGTCGCGCCGCGCCGCACTGGTCCAGCTCTTCTCTTCCAGGTGGCGGCTGCAACCGCCGTCGGCGACGCAGGCCACCCATTCGGACACGGTCACCTCGTATTTCCCCGAGGCAAAGCCGCGGACCGATACCGCGTGCTGCGGTCCCTCCGCTTCGCTGCGGCCGATTTCCGTTGGGGGTGAACCCATCATGAAGCTGCCGCCCGGAATGGCCACCATTTCGGGACAGGCTGGGCAATCGCGGAAGCTGCGTTCTCGCGCCGCCGCTTCGGCGGCAAGGGGCGCGGCGACGCCCGCCTGCTGGATGTCCACACCGCGGCGCATCCAGTAGGCGGCGCGTTCCTCGACCAGCCAGGACGAGACATAGGCCGGCACCGCGCCGCCGCGCTCGACCTGCAGCCAGGGACGGCCGTTGACCTTTCCGACGATCGTCAGCGGATCGCCTTCGCGCAGGACGGCCAGCTGCTTGGATCGCACGTCGGGCGACTCGCGGAGACGGACCGTCTGCGCCGCCACGTATTCCTTGTCGATCGGATCGATCGGAAGGCCAGATTTCGTCGTCACCGCGGCCGCCGTGGCCGCCGCCTGCGTTGCCGCTGGCGGCGAGGGAAGCGGGGGCAATGGCGGCAGCGGCGGTACCGACAAGGTCGCGGGCTGCGGGCTCTGCACCCCAAGGCGCGAGCGGGCCAGCGAGGCGAACGCCCCTTGCGGATACTGCTTCAGATAGGCTTCGTATTCGTCCGATCGGTTGCTGGACTGCACGGATTGCCAGAAGATCGCCTCGCGGTCGGCAATGCCGATCGCACTGGCTCCCAGCGCGGCAACCTGGGGATTCAACACCAGATCGCCGACCAGGGCCGACTGCTCCCATGGGGTCTGGGCGCCGCGGGTCTGTTCCAGCACCATCAGCCGCGCCCGTTTGAAGACCTCCTCCGCCTTCAAGCCGGGCTCATCGAGCGCCTTCAGCAGCGCACCGGTATAGACGCTGTTGGCGCCATCGCCATCGGCGGCAACGCTGCCGGGCGCGGTCGCGAACGCCACCAGCGCGCCGTGCGCCGCTTCCATTGACGCAAGGCCACGACTCGAACCCAGGCCCCGCCGCCGCTCGAACGGGTTGTTCCGGCAGGCATCCAGCACCATGAGGCGCACACGCGCCCCGGTCTGATCCATCGTCTCGTTGACCAAGGCGACATCGATGGCGCTGAACGGCACCGACGATTCCGTCTCGATCTCCGCGTCGACGGGGATGAGATAGTTCCGCGCGCGCACCTGCATGCCATGGCCCGCGTAGTAGAACAGGGCCACCGATGTCGCCGTGATCTTGGCGGAAAACTCCGCGATGCCCGACGAGAACTGCGCGCGCGTCGCGTTCTCGCGCATCACCACGTCGAATCCCAATTGGCGAAGACGCGTCGCGACGGCGCGCGCATCGTTCACCGGATTTTGCAGCGGCTGGTCCTTGTAGGCCGAGTTTCCGATCACCAGCGCAATTCTCTTCTCGACCTGCGCTGCTGCCAAACTCGGCGAAACCGCCGCCAATGTAAGCGCTATCGCCGCCCGCGCGATGAGTCCTGGCCGCCCCATGCCATACCCCGCCAAAGCCCCGATTTTGATAAAGGTTCTTTTCTTGCTACATCGCAATCAGCCGAACGTTATGCCGCTGCCGGGCAGATGGTCCCCACTACCTGTGCTGCGACGATCCTCCGGCGCTGTGTTTTCAGGCGCGCCCGAAGTCGCTGGAGCCTATCCACGTGGCGTTGCAGCAACTGTGATAATTCGATGTCTGTCATTGCTCGAATTGTAGCAAATACGTGACGCGACTTCGTGCGCCGCAGATATCCTCGGTATTGCGCCGTTGGGCGAAGGCGACGAAGCAATTCTTGTCGGCAATTTGCCGAAAATCCAAACATTCTGACGCGCGACATCGGGAACCTCCGAGGCTATCCTGCGGCCATGAATTGGCGAATCATCTTCACGATCGGCATTGCTTGGATCGCCGCGCTCCCGGCGCGCGGCGATGACCCATCGCCTGCGGTCATTGCGTTGACGACCCTGAACGATGAAATGATGGACTGCTTTGCCTTCTACGGCATCAGCGCCGAGGGCCTGCGTCGGCGGAATCCGAAGGACGAGCAGATCAACCGGACCGAAGGGATGCTGCAGACGCTGCTGGACTCCATGGCTCCCGTCCAGAAGCAGCTGGGGGTGAGCGCGGCCGATTCCAATGCGCAGATCCTGGCGCGCACCAGGCGGCAGCTCGAAGAGATCGGCGACACGTTCGACTACGCCGTCCTCTTCGAGAAATTCGGGCGGCCCTGCCAGACGCTGGTCGACGATCCCGCCGCGCGCCTGCGCTACTGGGTCGAACGCACCACGCAGGTCGCCAGCAATGCGCGCGAGATGCCGCCGCAGGAATCGCGTCCGACGACCGCATCGGCATCCGACGCGTTTGCCGATTCGCGGTCCATTGTCCTGGCACCCGCCGGAGGTGCGTCGACCGCCGCATCAGCCCCGAAGCCGCCGCCGCTCGCCTTGCCGGCATCGGCGGACGGTTCCGAACTGGATCGCAGGGTGGTCATCCTTCCGCCTGCCATCGCACCGCAGCCCGCCGCCGCGCCACAGCGGGCCGTTGAGGCGGCGCGGATGCCTGCCGCCGCCCCGTCGCCGGCTCCTGAGCCTCGGCCGTCGCCGATGATGACCGCCAGCGTGGCGACCGTCGTGGCGGATGCCGCCCCACCGGCCCCCGCTGTACCGGAGCAGGCCGCCAAGCCGGCCCCCGATTCGCCGCCCGCGCCGGCCGCCGTGCCGGCGGAGCCGCCCAAGGCGGCGCAGGCGGCAAGCCCGCCGCCGGCCGACAGCCGCACCACCCTCGATCCGGCGCAGGCGACGGCGATGCTGCGCCGCGCCGACGCGCTGGCGGCGATCGGCGATTTCTCGGGCGCGCGGCTGTTCTACGAACGCCTGGCTTCCGCGGGCTACAAGCAGGCGGCAATGGCCCTGGCGCGCAGCTATGACCCGGTCTGGCTGCGCCAGAAGGGCGCGGTCGGCGTCCTGCCCGATTCCGCGCGCGCCGCCTATTGGTACGAACGCGCGGCGACCCTGGCCGAGGTGCCGCAAGCCCGGCCCTGATTCGGCCCATCGACAAGGATCATCCCATGCTTCGTCTTGCACGAATTCTCTCGCTGTGCCTCGCGCTCTATCCCGTCGCGGCGTTGAGTCAAACGCCGCCAGGATCGCCCCAGGCGATCGAAGCCGCGAAAGACCGCGCCAATCGCGGCGCCATCGGCATCGTGTCGGGTGGCATCGACGGCACCTATGTCCGCATCGCAGCCGACCTCGCCGCCGTGCTCGACGGGCCCGAGCTGCGGGTATTGCCTGTGCTCGGCAAGGGTTCGCTGCAAAACCTCAACGATCTCGTCTACCTGCGCGGCGTCGACATCGCGATCGTGCAGTCCGACGCGCTTGCCTATGCGCGGCGCGAGAAGCTGCTGCCGTCCGACCGGTCGATCGCCTACATCGCCAAGCTCTACAACGAGGAATTCCATCTGCTGGCCTCGAACGAGATCAAGGACATCGCCGAGCTGGCGGGCAAGCAGGTCAATTTCGACACGCGCGGCAGCGGCAGCTATCTGACGGCGACGCTGCTGTTCAACCTGCTGAAGATCCCGGTCGAGCCGGTTTACAACGACCAGCAGCTCGCGCTCGAGAAGCTGCGCCGGGGCGAGATCGCCGCGATGGTGTATGTCGCCGGCAAGCCGACGCGGCTGTTCCGCGAATTGAAGCCGGAAGACGGCGTGCACTTCCTGCCGGTGCCGCTGGCGGCCGAGCTGATCGAAACCTACCTGCCGTCGCGGCTTTCGCGCGAGGACTACCCGCAGTTGATCGCCGAAGGCGCCGAGGTGGACACGGTGGCCGTCGGCGCGGTGATGGCCGTCTACAACTGGGCCACGGAGACCGACCGCTATCGCCGCGTGAAGCGGTTCATCGACGTCTTCTTCTCCGAGTTCGGCAAGTTCATGGAGCCGCCCCGTCACGCGAAATGGAAAGAGGTGAACCTCGCGGCGCAGGTGCCGGGCTGGCAGCGCATCAACGCGGCGGACCAGTGGCTCGCGGCCGCTGCCAGTCGGGGCGGCCCGGACGAGCAGCTGCGGGAGAACTTCCGCGCCTTCATGGAGCAGCAGGCAAAGGCCGGCGGCATCACCCAGGCGAGCCGGCAGCAACAGGACGAGCTGTTCGAGCAGTTCATGCGCTGGCACTCGCAGCGGGCCCGCCGCTAGGCCAGACGCTCCCCGCGCCGGCGACCGGCTCTACCGTCGCCGTCTCGGTCGCGGCGACGCCTGCCGCATCGCGTCGATCCCGGACTTGAGCGCGCTTTGGAGGAGCCAGATGTCGCCCATATAGGCGATCATCCGGAAGCCTTTCCGGATCCACTGCCGGCCCCAGACGGGGTTGCCGACGAGATTGCCGGCGATCTTGCCGTGCCGCTGGCAGGCGGCCAGAACCTCGTTCCGCGCGCGGACGAACTCGGGATGGTCGAACTCCAGCGGGATGTCCAGCGAGACGGACAGGTCCGTCTGGCCGACGAACGCGACGTCGATGCCGGGCACCGCCATGATCTCGTCGGCGTTGGCCAGTCCCTTCTTCGTCTCGATCTTGACCATGACCAGGGCTGCCGCATTCGCGGCCCGCATCGTCCGTCGCGCATCGCCGATGACATAGTCGTCATGCGCGACGCCGAAGGCCGATCCGCGGTTGCCGAAGGGCGGGTAGCGCGTGGCCCTGACGATCGCCTCGGCCTGGGCCCTGGACTCGACGACGGGCACCAGCAGCCCGTGCGCGCCGAGGTCGAGCGACCGGGTGATCAGGTTGAAGTCGTCGCCCGGCGGATTGACCAGCGGCACCAGCCCCGCGCCGCGGGCGAACTGGATCTGGTCCTTGATCGTCTCGAAGCTCCAGCCGGAATGCTCCATGTCCAGGATGATGAAGTCGGCGCCTGCCGCCTTGACGATGCGCGCCAGTCCCGGGCTGTCGAATTCGAACGCCATCGTCCCGAATATCGTCTCGCCGGCGGCGAGGCGGGACTTCAGGGAAGGATTGCGCATGCGGCGTCCCCCGCGATCTCCAATTGCCCAATGTCAGGAGCGGCGACGCATCCGCGTTCGCAGTCCTTGGGTCGCCGCCGCATCTATGCCCGGCGGACTGCCGCCGACCACGACGCCATAGCCTTCGCGTGCATGGGCTGCCGTGATCTTTCCCTCGACGACATCCGCCAGGACCGCGTCCGGATCGCGCTCCAGCGGATCGCCGAAACCGCCCCCGCCGGCCATCCGCACGGCGAACACGTCGCCCTTGTTCACGCGGGTCAGGAACTTGGCCGGCAGGTGGTCGACCTTGCCGTCGGCGCGGCGGATCGATACGTCGGATGCCGCCCCCTGCCCGCCGCCCGCCAGCCCATAGGTGCGATGGTCGCGCCGGTCGGACCTGATCTGCAGCACCGCGTCGTCGGCCTTGAACCGCAAGTGCCGCTCGATCGCCAGCCCGCCCCGGAACCGGCCCGCGCCCCCGGTATCGGGCACGAAGGCATAGCGCTCGACGGCGAGCGGCTGGTCGGCTTCGATCATCTCGGCCGGCGTGTTGGAATAGTTGACCAGCGTGCCGGTGCACGCATCCATGCCGTCGCGATCGGGCCCCCCGCCCCAGGACGACAGCAGGAACTCGAGGTAGACGAAGGATTTGCCGTGGGCGTCGGTGCCGCCGAAGGAAACGCCCACCTCGGGCAGGTTCGACCCGCAGGCCGGGATCAGGTGCGGCACGGCCTGCGCCAGCGCGCCGAACACCGTGTCGGCGATGCGGATGCCGGTGATCCCGCGCGCCGCCACCGCCGCCGGCGGGCGCGGATTGACGATCGTGCCTTCCGGCGCGATCACCTTGATGGGCCGGAAATACCCGGCATTGTTGGGGATCGACAGGTCGACGATCGACCGCACGCAGGCCAGCGCCGTCGACAGGGTGAAGGGAAAGACGCAGTTGATCGCGCCGCGGACCTGCGGCGAGGTGCCGGTGAAATCGATCGTCAGGTCGTCGGCGCCGATTGTCACGGTGGCGACGAAGGGAATCGGGCGCGGGTCGATGCCGTCCCCGTCCAGATGGTCGACGAAGCGCCAGGTGCCCTTCGGCAATTTCGCGATCTCGGCGCGGGTAAAGCGCTCGGTGTAGTCGAGCAGGTCGATGCAGTACTGCCGGAACGGCCCGGAGCCATAGCGATCGGCGAGCTTGATCATCTCGCGCTCGCCCACCATGCAGGCCGCGATCAGCGAGCGAATGTCGCCGATAACCTTGTCCGGCACGCGCACGTTGCGTTCGATGATGCGGAACAGGTTCTCGTCCGGCACGCCCTGGTGCCACAGGCGCGACGGGGGGATGCGCAATCCTTCCTGGTAGACCTCGGTCGAATCGCTGGCGTTGCCGCCCGGAATCCGTCCGCCGATATCGGTCATGTGGGCGAGCGCCGACGAGAAGCCCAGCAGCGCACCCTCGCGGTAGATCGGCCTGACCAGCACCACATCGGGCAGATGCGTGCTGCCGTCATAGGGATCGTTGGTCACGAACAGATCGCCCGGCCGGATCCGGCCGCCGAAGGTGTTGAGCACCGAGCGCACCGCGAACGGCATGGCGCCGAGGTGGAACGGCAGGCAGGTGCCCTGGGCGATCAATTCGCCGTCGGCCAGGAACAGGGCGGTCGAGAAGTCCAGCGCTTCCTTGACGACGAAGCTGCGCGCGGTGCGCGAGACGGTCAGCGCCATCTCGTCGGCCAGCGTAACCAGCGCATTCTTGATCAGCTCGAGCGCAAAGGGGTCGCGGGTCTGCAGCATCTCCTTGCGCAGAACCGCCTCGCCGGATGCCTGTGCCTGCACCATTCCCTCTACCCCAACTCGATCTCGATCGTGTCCCACGCGATGCGGCGCGCGCGGGCGCCGGGCGGGATCACGGTGGTGCTGTCGAATTCCTCCACAAGCAGCGGCCCTTGCCGCCAGGTCTCGCCGAGGTCGCCGCGCGCGCAGATCGGCGTCTTCACCCAGCCGACCGCCGGCCCGAAATAGACCTGCCGCGCGCCCATGCCGGCCGGCGCTTCCGCGCCCAGCGTCAGGCGTTCCGGGACATGCGATTCGGTCGCCACGCCGCGGGCGATGACGCGCAAGTTCATGATCTCGACGGCTTCCTCGTCCGAGCGATAGCCGTACTGGTGTTCGTGCGCCGCGCCGAAGCGTTCGCGCAGCGATCTTGCGTCGTTGCCGCCATCGGCCCCATGCGCGACCGTCAGTTCCGAGTTCGCGCCGATATAGCGCAGATCGACCTGTCGCTCGAAGCTGCGCATCCCGGGCGCGAAGCCCTCTTCCGCGAGCGCCGCGCCGCCTTCCTCCTCCATGGCGCGATAGGCCTGCTCCAGCGCCGTGCCGTCCAGCGCGGCAAGGTCGCGCTTGAACGTGCGCACGTAGTGGCGCTCGACCGCCGGGAACAGCATGCCCAGCGCGCTGAACAGGCCCGGCACCGGCGGCACCAGGATGCGCCCGATTTCCAGCAGACGCGCCAGGGTGGCGGCATGGACCGGCCCGTTGCCGCCGAAGGCCAGGATCGCGAAGTCGCGCGGGTCGCGGCCGCGCTCGGTCGACACGGCGCGCAGCGCCCGCGCCATGGCGGCGTTGGCGACGCGATGCACGCCCCAGGCTGCCTCCTCCAGCGTCAGAGCCATCGGCTTCGCGACGGCCTCTTCCAACGCCTTGACCGCCAGCTCGCGCCGCAGCGGCAGGCCGCCGCCCGCCAGCGCCACGGGATTGATGAAGCCCAGCACGACGTTGGCGTCGGTCACCGTGGGCTGCGTGCCGCCCTGGTCGTAGCAGGCTGGACCCGGCACGGCGCCGGCGCTTTCGGGGCCTACCTTCAGGCCCCCGCCGGCATCGATCCGCACCAGGCTGCCGCCGCCCGCGCCGACCTCGGCGATATCGATCGCCGGCGCGCGCACGTGATAACCGCCGCCGCTCAGCAGCCGCCCCGAGATATTGATGCCGCCGCCAACCTCCAGCGATCCGACCCGCAGATACTGGCCCTGGTCGACCAGCGCCGCCTTCGCCGTGGTGCCCCCCATGTCGAAGCTGAGCAGGCTGAGATTGCCCAGGCGGCGCGCGAGTTCGGCCGCGCCCACCACGCCCGCCGCCGGGCCGGATTCGATGATGTGGATCGGGCGCTCCGCGGCCGCGGCTGCGCCCATCGCCCCGCCGCTGGATTGCATGATGGTGAGCGGCCGGGAAATCTTGCGCGCGCGCAATTGCGCCTCGAGCCGGCCGAGATAGTGCCGGACGACGGGCAGCACATAGGCGTTCACGACCGTCGTGCTGGTCCGCTCGTACTCCCGTATCTCCGGCAGCAGCTCGCTGGACAGGGTGACGGGAATCGCGGCGTCACGCGCGCGCACCAGTTCGCGCACCAATTGCTCATGCGCGCCATTGGCATAGGCATTGAGCAGGCAGACAGCGATGGCATCCACCTTCCCGGCAAGAACCCGCTCGACGACCGTCCGCGCGCCGGCCTCGTCCAGTGGCCGCTCGACCCGGCCCTCGTGGTCGATCCGCTCCGCAACCTCGAACCGCAAGTGGCGCGGGACCAGCGTCCTGGGCTTGCGCCAGCGTATGTCGTAAAGCACGGGCATGCGAAGCCGGCGGATTTCCAGCACGTCGCGGAAGCCCTCGGTCGTGATCAGCGCCACGCGCGCGCCCTTGCCTTCTAGGATCGCGTTGGTCGCGACGGTGGTGCCATGCATGATCTGCGCGACGTCCTCGATCCGCAGCGAACCGCCGGCGAGCGTGGACTCGATGCCCGTCGCGATGCCCAGGCTGTAGTCCTCGGGCGTCGACAGCACCTTGGCGCGCTCCACCCGGCCGTCCGGCCTCAGAAACACCAGGTCGGTGAAGGTGCCGCCGATATCGATGCCGATGCGCGTTGCCATGTGTGTCGCCTAGTGCTTAAGGCCGACCAGTTCGGCGGCGTTGTCGCCCAGGATCCTGTCCTTTTCGGCGGCGCTCAAGAACGTGCAATGCTTGCGCACGTAGTCCACGCATTGCCGGTAGGTGCAAAACCGTTCGACGTTCGGCATATCCGAGCCCCACAGCAGCTTGCCCGCGCCGAACAGGTCGCGCATCTCGCGGATCAGCGCCTGGGCTTCGGGATAGGGGTAGTCCCAAACGCCGCCCCAGGCGATCGGGAACATCACCTCGAGCTGCAGGTTGTCGCGCTTGTAGACAGCCATCGCCTCCTCGGGAATTTCCCAGGTTCCCCGCGGCGCGAAATGCCCGACCGACGGGCCCATGACGAACAGGAAGCGCGTCTGGCGATGACGCTTCAGCACGGCGTCGAGCGCCTTCATGTTGGCGATATAGCTCGCGCGGTCGTAGTTCGGCGTGGAGGACAGCTCCAGAAAGACGGGCAGCTTGTAGCCGGCGATCTTGTCCCAGAACGGACCGAAATCCTTGTGGTCGACATTGCGCGCGTAGCCGTGGCGCGACATGTCGTGAGCGTAGTAGAGCCCCTTCAACCCCAGCTTGTTCACCGCGCGGTCGACCTCGGCAAGCTGCGCCGGCTTGTCGGCCATCGCCTCGTCGACATGCAGCAAGCCGGTGAACCGGTCGACATGTTCGGACTGGGCGAAGGAATTGTAATCGTTCATCGCGCCATAGCCGCCGCCCGCCTGGAGGATGCAATGATCGACCCGCGCCTCGATCATCTGCGCGATCATAAACTCGGGCGAACAGACGATCTCCTGCATGCCCACGGGCATGTACTGCACGTAGTAATCCTCGCCCTCCCAGGTGAAGGCGAGCTGGCCGTTATGGCCAACGCGGAAGCCGACCTCGGTCAGCCCCGCCCAGGTATTGTCGCCCGGACGGAACAGCATGGTCGGCTTGATTTCCTTGCCGTCCCGCGCGCGATAGGCGCGGGCGGAGGGCCGGGTTACGACCTTCTGCAGGTATTTCAGGTGAACCGCGTTCGACGGATGGCCGCAAGCGCCTTGCCAATGCTGGAAGACGTGGGCGTGGCAATCGATGATCATGGCGCTCGCTGGCGTTCAGGTCGGGACGGCGGGGCGAGCCAAGCCCGCCCCGCCGCCGGGATTGCAGGGACCTAGGCGGCGCCCAGCTTTTCCATGTGGACCTTGAACAGACGGTCCATCTCGCCGTTGACCACCACGAAGGCGCCCCAGAAATCCAGAAACGCCTTCCATTCGGCGTCGCCGTACCGCACGGCCCAGGTGTTCGGCCGCTTGTCGATCGGCTTGTCCGGCTCGATGACCACGGCCCAAGCCGCGTTGCGCTTGGCGAACAGCAGAACGTCGCTATCGCCGCTCATCCACACGTCGGCCTTCTTGGCGCGCACCGGCTCGGCGCCCAGCGCCACCTGACCGGCCGTGGTGATCAGCTTCGCCTTCGGCCAGATGATCGGGATGCGCGGCTCCTCGCTGCCGCCGGCGACCACCGAGAAGGTCACGTCGGGATTGTTGAAATCCTCCGACGTCTTGTACTTGCCGACATTGTCCTTGTGGATCATCAGCAGGCTGCCCTTCGAATAGAGCGGCCCGACATAGTTCACGGTCAACGCCCTTGGGATGGTGTAGGTGAGCGACGAACCGTAGAGGTCGTAGTCGCCCTTGCGCAACCCGACGGTCGCATTGGCGAAGGTGACCTCCTTGTACTCGACCTTGATCTCCAGTTCCTTGGCCAGGCGGTCGACCACGTCCTTGTAGATGCCGCCGAGCTCGCCGGTCTTGGCGTCCTTGTAGAACCACGGGCCGGTCTGCGAGTAGCCGACCCGGATCACGCCTTCCTTGCGGATCTTCGCCAGGGTCGAGTCGTCGCGTACGCCCGTCTCCAGGACCTGTGCCAGGAGTTCGCGCGGCGCCATGGCGGCACCGGCCGCCGCGAAGACGCCGGAGGCCGCGCCGAGCGTGGCGGCGCCCTTGAGGAAATCGCGCTTGCTGTTGTTGACCGTGTCCGTCATGTCGTACTCCCCCTCTGGCTGGTTTTCCCGCTCGAACTGCCTCAGTTGCTGGCCCCGCGCGCCGCGATCGGCCACAAGGCCTCGACACGGCCTTGGCGCACGCCGACATACCAGTCGTGAAGATTGACCGTCGGGTCGCAATGGCCCGGGATCAGCATCACCTTGTCGCCCAGCTTGAGCCGCTTCGCCTTTGGGCCCAGCTTCAGCTTGCCGTGCTCGTCGGAGATGCCCACCTGCTCGACATCCTCCAGCCCGTGCACCCAGGGCGCGCCCTTCTCGGCGCTGTAGGACTTGAGCCCGGCATCGACGATCGCGCGGTCGGCCGCCGGCACGCTCATGACCGTGGCCAGTACGAACAGGCTATGCTCGAAATCGGTATAGCGGTTCGACGTCTTGCCGCCGATGCGCGCGTAGTCCGTGTCCATGAAAACGTAGGAGCCCGCCTGCAGCTCGTTCCACAGGCCGCTCGTGCCCTCGAACTCGTAGGTGCCGGTGCCGGCGCCCGTGACCAACTCGCAGGCGATGCCGTCCTGCTTCAGCGCTTCCACGGTCTGGCGCACGGCCTCGGCCGCGCGCTGGATCGCCTGCTGCCGCTCGGCATAGGTCGCGAGATGCTGGGCGGTGCCGTAGTAGGCCTGCAGCCCGCGGAACTTGAGGCCGCCCGTCGCGCCGATCAGCTTCGCCAGGTCGCGCGCCGGCGCGCCCGGCAGCACGCCGCAGCGCTGCATCCCGACCTCGATCTCCACCAGCGCGCCCAGCGTGACGCCGAAGTCGCTGGCCACCGCGCCGGTCGCCTCGACCTGCTCGGCCGAATCGAAGCAGACCGACACGCTCGCATCCTTCGCGAGCGCGGCGAGGCGCCGCAGCTTGTGGATGCCGACGATCTGGTTGCTGACCAGCACGTCCTTGACGCCGCCGCGCACTAGCGCCTCGGCCTCGCCGACCTTCTGGCAGCACTGGCCGACCGCGCCCAGCGCGATCTGCTTCAGCGCGATGGCCGGGCATTTGTGGGTTTTGGCGTGCGGGCGCAGGCGGACGCCCGACTTGCGCGCGAATTCGGCAAGCTTCGCAAGGTTGTGCTCGAAAGCGTCGAGATCGACGACCAGCGCGGGCGTGTCGATTTCGTCGATCGAGGCGCCGATGCGGGCGGGCGGCGAAGTCATCGTGTGTTGCCAATCGGTCTGCGGTTGGACATCATGAAAGCGCTGACAAGTTCATCACGCCGACCGCACCCGCGCAAGGGTCGCCGCGGCGACCGGGGCAAGGGGGCCCGCGGATGGACGCGATACCCGCGATACGTGTGGTCGACATCCGCAAGAGCTTCGGCACGCTGGAAGTGCTGCGCGGCGTGTCGTTCGACGTCCATCGCGGCAATGTGGTCAGCATGATCGGCGCCAGCGGCTCGGGCAAGAGCACCCTTCTGCGCTGCATCAACCGGCTGGAGACGCCCAGCGCTGGCGAGGTTTACATCGATGGCGAGCCCATGGGCGCGGTCGAGGGCCGGGACCGCCCGTTGTCGGAAATCAACCGGATGCGCCGCGACCTGGGCATGGTTTTCCAGCAGTTCAACCTGTGGCCGCACATGACCGTGCTGGGCAACGTGATCGAGGCGCCGATCCGCGTGCTCGGGATGAGTCGCAAGGCGGCCGCCGCGCTCGGCGAGGAATGCCTGGCACGCGTCTATCTTTCCGAGAAGGCGCGGGAATATCCCGCCCGCCTGTCCGGCGGGCAGCAGCAGCGCGTCGCGATCGCCCGCGCGCTGGCGATGCGGCCGAAGGCGATGCTGTTCGACGAACCGACCTCCTCGCTCGACCCCGAGCTCACCGACGAGGTGCTGACGGTGATGCGCGAACTGGCGAAAGCCGGCACGACCATGATCGTGGTCACCCACGAGATGGGCTTCGCGCGCGACGTCTCGCACCGCGTCCTGTTCCTGCACAACGGGCAGATCGAGGAGGAAGGGTCGCCGGCGCAGGTCTTCGGCAATCCCAAGTCGGACCGCTGCCGCCAATTCCTGTCGAAGCATCTGCAATAGGGGCGGACCTTGTCCGATACGCTGATCGAAGCCCTGAGCCCAACGATGTTCTGGGAATACCGGCTGGTCCTGCTGCGCGGCCTGGCTTTCAATGCCTATGTGTTCCTGGCTGCCGCGGCGGTCGCCCTGTCGGTCGGGCTGATCGCGGCCCTGCTGCGGATCAACCGCGCCTGGCCCTTCCGCTGGATCGGCACGCTGCACGTCGAGGTGTTCCGCAACGCGCCGGACTACATCATGGTGGTCTGGGTGCATTTCGTGCTGCCGCTGCTGCTGGGCGCGGCGATCGGGCGGCGGATCGAGTTCCATCCCTTCGTGTCGGCGGTGATCGCGCTGGGCTTCGTCTACAGCGGCTATTTCGCCGAGACATTCCGCGCCGGCATCCAGTCGATCCCGCTCGGTCACATCGAGGCGGGACGGTCCTGCGGCATGTCGGAATTCCTGATCCTGCGCCGCGTCGTCCTGCCCCAGGTCGTCCGCCGCATGCTGCCCGAGGCAATCAACCAGTTCGTGTCGCTGTTCAAGGCGACGACCATCGTGTCGCTGATCGCGGTGCCCGACCTGATGTACCAGGTGTCGATGGTGATCCAGCAGGAAATGAAGCCGCTGCCGCTCTACACCAGCGCCGCTCTCACCTATTTCGCGGTGATCTATGTCGTCGCGGGCCTGGTGCGGCTGCTGTCCGAGCGCTGGCGCAACCGGATCTACGCGTGATGGGCAACTGGGAACGGCTCGTCTGGAACCAGCGCGGCGTCCTGCTGCAGGGATTGATGGTCACCGTCGAGGTCTGCCTGATCGCGTTCGTGCTGGCCGTCCTCGGCGGCCTCGCGCTCTGCCTGGTGCGAATGTACATGCGGCCGCTGAAGCCGCTGGCCGTCCTGCTGACCGAGTTCTTCCGCGCCACGCCCATCTTTGTGCAATTGATGTGGGTCACCTATGTGTGGCCCGAGATCTTCGGCTGGCCGAACAGCTTCTTCACCGCGGGATGGGTGGCGCTGGGGCTGCAGTCCAGTGGCTACCTGGCCGAAACCTTCCGCGCCGGCATCGAAGCGGTGCCCCGCGGCCATCGCGAGGCCGGCTATTCCGTCGGCATGTCGCCGGTCCTGGTCTTCGGCCGCATTGTATTGCCCCAGAGCCTGCTGACCGTCGCTCCCTCGATCGTCAACCAGTTCACGGTGATCGTGAAATCCTCGACCCTGGTATCGGTGATCACGGTGCAGGACCTGATGTTCCAGGCGCTGAAGCTGGTCAATGTCTGGTACGAGCCGATCGAGATCCTGACCGCGACGGCGGGCATCTATATCGGCTTCATCTTCCTCGTCTCGACAGCCGGCAAGATGCTCGCCGACATGCTGCGCCAGCGTTACGGCCTGGCGGCGGCATAAGCTCCGACGCGGCAGCGCCGGACTAGAACCGGTCTGCGCGATAGGGCTTTAGGTCGATCGTCGTCGGCTTGCCCGCCGCCAGTTCGCCGATCAGACGCCCGCAGACGGCCCCCAGCGTCAGGCCGAAATGGCCGAACGCGAAGAAGACATTGGGGTAGCGCGGCGAACGGCCGAGGATCGGCAGGGAATCGGGCGTCGACGGGCGTTCGCCCATCCAGCGCGACGCGCCCTCGGAATTGATGCCGGGCACGAGGATCCGGGCGTGATGCAGCACCTTCTCGGTCAGCTCCATGCGCGGCTTCGCCCTGGTGCCGGCGAACTCGCCGATGCCGCTGACGCGCAGCCCCTCTTCCATCGGCGTGATGGTAATGAAGCGGTCGTAGGACATGACCGTACGGCTGAATTTCACGCCGGGGTTCGGCATCGACAGGTGGTATCCGCGCTCGGATTCCATCGATACCGTGGTGCCAAGCTCGGCCGCAAGTTCGCGCGACCAAATCCCGGCGGCGATGACGACGCGATCGACCGTGATGCTGCCCTGCGCCGTTAATACGCGCGTGGGCCCGTTGGGCCCGACCTCGAACCCGCGCACGGCGTCGCGCCGCAGGATGCCGTTGCGGCGCACGAAATCCTCGACGATCGTCGTCGTCAGGCGATGCGGCGAGACGGTCCATCCGTAGTCGGGCCAGAACACCGCCTTCGCGACGCTGGGCCCAAGCGCCGGTTCCATCTCGCGCGCGGCGTTGCCGTCCAGCACCTCGCGCCGCACGCCATAACGGTCCTGCAGCTCGTATTTCAACTGGTCGCCGGCAAAGGCTTCCGCGGTCTCGTAGGTGTAGAGCTTGCCGTTGCGGCGGATCAGGTCGGCCATCTTCGCGGCGCCGAGCAGCATCTCGTAGGACTCGAAGACGCGCGAGAGAATCGCGTGCAGAGCCGGCACGATCTGCTCGACCCGGCTGCGCCGGCTGTTGTTGAGGAAGCGCCAGAAATACGGCAGCGCCGCGGGAAAATGTCGCCAGTCGACATGAAGCGGGTGCAGCGGGTTGGCCAGCATGCGCGGCACGCGCCACGGCAGGCCCGGCAGGGCGTTGGGCGCCACGCCGCCCACGGAGAAATTGCCGGCGTTGCCGAACGAACATCCCAGGCCCGGCTCGTCGCGGTCGACCAGCGTGACGGAAAATCCCTCCCGCTGCAGAAAGGCGGCGCAGGATGCGCCGACGATTCCCGCGCCGATGACCAGGAAGTCGGTGGACGCCGCCTCTGCCATCGCTGCCCCTACTTTGCCGCCAGCCCGAACACGAGGTTCGGCAGCCAGGTCGACAGTTCGGGCACCGCCGTGATCACCAGAAGGCTGAGCAGCAACGGGATGCAGAAGGGCACGACGGCCTTCAGCACCTCTTCGACCGGGATGTTCGCCACGCGCGACGCTACGTAGAGCCCGATGCCCATCGGCGGGGTGATGATGCCGATGATCAGGTTGAAGCAGATGATGATGCCGAAATGGACCTGGTCGATCCCCAGCGACTTGATCACGGGCATCAAGACGCTTGAGGCGATGATCAGGGCCGGCAGCGAGTCGATCAGCATGCCCACGATCAGCAGGAAGCCATTGATGGCCATGAGCGCGAGCAACGGATTCTTCGTCATTCCGCCCACATACTCGGTCAAATGATGGGCGATCCGCTCCTGCACGATGATGTCGCCGAGCACGGTCGACACCGCAATCAGGTACATGATGATGGCGGTCGTTCCGAGCGTCGACGCCACGCAGGCGTATAGGTGGCGCAGCGTCAACTGGCGGTTCATGATGCCCAGGAAGAGCGAATAGAGGGTGGCGAACACGCCGACCTCCGTCGGCGTCGCGGTGCCGGTCAGCAGCAGGCCCACGATCACGATCGGGGTCAGCAGCTCGAGCTTGGCGCGCCATGCCGTGCGAAACAGCTCGCGCCACGAGAAGCGCTCCGTCGGACCGAACTCGTAGGGGCGCCAATAGGAATAGATATAGACCGCGATCATCAGAAAGACGCCGATCAGGATCCCCGGAATGATGCCGCCCAGGAAAAGGCGCCCGATCGACACCTCGGTCATCAGCCCGTAGACGACTAGCACGATGCTCGGCGGGATGATCGGGCCAACCGTGCACGAGGCCAGCGAGACGGCGGCTGCCATTCGCACCGAGTAGCCGTGCTCGCGCATTGCCTTGATCTCGATCACGCCGAGTGCCGCCAGATCGGCCACGGCCGCGCCCGACATGCCGGCGAACACCATGCTGCCGAAGACGTTGACCTGCGCCAGTCCGCCGCGGAGATGGCCAGTGGCGGCGCGGGCAAAATCGAAGATCCGGTCGGTGACGCCGGTCACGTTCATCAGATTGCCGGAAAGGATGAAGAACGGGACCGCCAGCAGGATGAAATTGTCGACGCTGCCCACCATGGTCCGGCTGACCACGTCGAGCGGCGCGCCGACCCACAACACGCCCGCGAGCGCCCCCAGCCCGACCGCGATCTCCACCGGCACGCGCAGGACCAGCAGGACGACAAAGATGCCGAGCATCAGAAAGGCGACCATCGCGGGCGTCCCCTAGCCGACCGTCGCGAAACGGCGATCCGGCGGAACCAGGGCGTACCGTTCTTCGATCTCCGACAACGGTGCGCCCGGCGGCAGATCGCGCGCCGCGGCCACCGCCGCGACGGCGAAATAGACCGAGGTCAGGCACATGGAGATCGAGCCGATAATCAGCGGCAGGGTCCAATAGAACCGCGGCACGCCGATCACGAACGAAGGGAAATCGAGCTCCTGGCGCGCGATGCGCACGGCCGCGACCACGACGACGGCGCAAAACACGATAACCAGGAACTGCGTGAACACGTAGAGCCAGATCCGCCAGCGCAGGCTCCAGCGGACGATCAGGAATTCCATGATGATCATCTGGCGCGCCTGGTAGATGAAGCTGGTCCCCAGGAAATAGGCGTACATGATCAGGAGCTCGGTCCACTCCTGCGCCCACCACAGCGAATAGCTGAGCTGGCGCGCGACGACCTGGGCCACGACCAGCAGCAGGATGATCCAGAAGGAAAGCATCGCGACGGCAAGCTCGGCGAATCCGATGGCGATCAGGATCCTGCGCGACGCCTGGAGCATTCTTTCAATCCCGCAAAGGCCGCGCCAGGAGGGGCGCGCAAAGCTGCGGAGCGCGACGGCCGCAAGGCCATGGCGCTCCGCTTGATCGATCGACAGGATGAGATATCGGAAGTCCTCGCACGCCGATAGGCGTCAGTATTTCAGTTGGGCGATGTAGTCGACCGTTTCCTTGGGAATCAACCCGGCCTTGATGAACTCCTCATGCGCCGGCTTGATCTTCTCGATCCACGGCTTCAGCGGCGTGCGGATCAGCTTCACGTCGAACTGCTCCATCGCGATCTTCTCGTATTCCTGGAGCTGGCGCGTGCTTTCCTTCTTGTACACCTCGCCGCCCTCCCAGATCGCCTGCTCGACCGCCTTTTTCTGCGGGTCGGTCAGCTTTTCCCACGACTTGCGGCTGAACGACGGCGACACGACCTGGTAGTACAGCTCGAGCGTCGTGTAGTACTTCGCGGCTTCGACGTGCTTGGATTGCACGGTCTGCGCAAGCGTGGTCTCGAGCCCGTCGACCGTGCCGGTCATCAACGCCGTATAGACGTCGGGCCACGGGATCACCTGCACGTTGGCGCCCAGCGCCATCAGGCCCTTGATCGGCATTTCCGCCTGGTACTGCCGAATCTTCTGCGACTTCAAATCGTCTGGCAGGAAGACGGGCTTGCGCATCAATACGCCGCGCTGCTCCTGCTTGAACCAGTTCATGCGGTCGCTGTTCACGATCTTGATGCCCTTGTCGTAGATGACGGTGGACATCTCCTGGAACAGCGGGCTCTTCAGGAAGGCGTCGAACTGCTCGAAGCTCTTGAAGCAGTACGGGCAGGCGATGATGTTCTGGCGCTTGTCCCAGTTGCCGAAATACGCCAGCAGCTCGACGAAGCCGTCGAGGTCGCCGCTGACCAGCGACTGCATGACGACCGGGATGTTCTTGCCGAGCTGGCCGT
>JADLEG010000296.1 GCA_020846275.1 Alphaproteobacteria bacterium | reverse complement strand
TGTGCGGCGTCGTCCGGGCATTCTTGTGGGCGTTCATCCGGGTTGTCCCCCTGCTAGTTGATGGCTCGCACCAACCAGCTTCCAGGCTTCACCCCGGATGAACAACCCGATCAGAATTCACAGCTAGGCCTCGTGGAAGGTGGCGAAGCGGTCGACCGGCTCGCGCTCGGTCGTCAGCGCGTTCTCGGGCGCGGATTTGTCCTCGTAGCCCAGCGCCATGCCCGACAGGATCACCTCGCCCGGGGGGATCGGCAGCGCGCGGCGCACGGCGGGCCCATAGCTGCACCAGGCGGCCTGGGGGCAGGTCTCGAGCCCGTGGGCGCGGGCCATCGTCATCACGTTCTGCATGTACATGCCGCAGTCCAGCCACGAGCCGTAGAGCAGGCGGCGGTCCATCGTGAAGATCAGCCCGACCGGCGCGCCGAAGAAGGTGAAGTTGCGGATCGCCGCCTCGCCGCGCGCCTTCATGTCGTCGCGCGCGATGCCCAGCAACGCGTAGAGGTCGAAGCCGACCTTGCGCCTTCGCGCGATGAAGGGCTCGAACCAGGGATGCGGGTTGTAGGGGTACTCCTCGACCCGCTGGCCGGCGCGCGCGGCGGCTTCGACCGTCGCGCACAGCCGCTCGCGCGCCGCGCCGGTCGCGACATGCACCAGCCAGGGCTGCGAGTTGGTGCCGCTGGGCGCGCGGGCCGCGACCTGCAGGATGTCGCGCACCGTGTCCATCGCCACCGGGGTGGGCAGGAAGCGGCGCACCGAGCGCCTTCCGCCGATCGCCTCAGCGACGGTGACGGTCTTGGGTTCGGGATGGTCCATGCTGTCCTGCTTGTCCTGGGCGTGCGGACGGGAAGATAACCACCAAGGCACCAAGACACAAAGGAGAGATGAGCGCCGACGGGGTCGGCGCCGGAATCCGTCATTTCCGCTTGGTGGCTTGGTGTCTTGGTGGTTTCCGGCTGGCTTGGTTTCCGGTTGGCGGGCGCTAGCGCTTCATCCACTCCAGGACCGCATGGCCGGCCAGCGCGGCGAGCGCGGTCAACAGCGTGCCCCAGGCGATATCGACCAGCGCCACGGAGAGCGGCCAGGCCTTGAGCGTGGCGCGGTTGGTCAGGTCGTAGGTGGCATAGGCGACCAGGCCAAGGGCGGCGCCGAAGCCCAGCGCCGCGAGCCGGCCCATGGGCCAGGACTGGGCCGGCAGCACCGCCAGCAGCACGATGCCGGCGGCGTAGACCAGGTAGAAGGCGATGGCGGGGCCGAGGCGCGGGCTCTCAACCAGCAGCGGCCCCAAATGCTGCGCGAACAGCGCGCGCATGACGAGGGCGATCCAGGCCAGGTCGATCCCGGCGAAGACGACGAGGACGGCGAGGAAGGCGGCGGCATAGGCGGTCATCGAGGCCTATACGGGCGCCCGGCGGATTCAGTTCACCCGCACGCCGTGCTCGCTGACCGCGCTCGGCTTCAGGATCTCCTTGCTCAGCTCCTCGCGCAGCGACACGCCGATATGGCCGATGTCGACGATGCGGATGCGCTCGCCCTGGCGGCGCACCTCGAAGCGGACGCTGAAGTTGGGGTCCTGGCCGAAGCGCACGCAGTTGACGCGCACCGAGGCGCCGTCGGCCTCGGCGTTCTTGCCGGCGATGGCGCAGGACTGGAAGATCAGGTTCTGGATGAACTGCATCACGCTGTCGGTGCCCAGCACGGAATCGCGCGACCAGTCGGCGAGCCTGGCGCGGTCGGCCTCGGCCAGCCGGTCCCAGCGCTGGCCCAGCGCCTGGATGGCGGGGCCGGTCCAGTCGACCTCCTTGGTCAGCAGGCCCACGTAGAAGGCGCGGCGATCCGCGGTCGGCTTCTTCGACACCGTCACCATCTCGGCGACGATGCGCTGCACGTACTGGATCGGGTCGTCCGCCCGCGCGGCGCCGGGAGCGGCGACCAGCAGGCCCAGCAGTACCACGAGTGCACGCATCGGCGAATCCTTCGCTTCCGACAGGTCCCGCAATCAAGAACGGCGGGGGCGGGTTGGTCAAGCGCCCTGTGCCTTCCGTCACCGCCCAGCTGTGCGCGGCGTTACAGCGCATTTTAGGCATCCAGGCGACAGTGGCGTCCCATGGCCCGGTCAGCGTGACGGGGCCTTACGAGACGGCCCGGCCGGATGGCAGGCCGGCAGGAGACGTGCCATGACCTACCGCTTGTTCGCCCTCGTCGCCGCCCTGGTGCTGAGCACCAGCGCGGCCCTCGCCCCCGCCCGCGCCGAGGAGGCCAAGATGGCCTGCGGCGACCGGACGGAGCTTCTGGCCCACCTGAAGGACAAGTACCACGAGAACCAGACCGGCTTCGGCATCACGCAGAAAGGCGGGGTGGTCGAGCTGATGACGTCGGAGGACGGAAGCTGGACCCTGATCCTGAGCTTCGCCAACGGGCGGTCCTGCCTGATGGCCACCGGCCAGGGCTGGGAGCTTTGGAAGAACGCGGTCGGCAAGGAAGCCTAGGCCGCGCCGCGCCGACCCGGGGCCGCGCCTCCGCCTCAGCGGAAGCGCAGCGCCCCGGTGAGCGGCTTGGCCGCCGCGTCGGCCGTGCCCAGCGGGTCGAGCCCCCAGCGCAGCTCGATCAGCTTCAGGATGGCGGTGGTGTCGTAGCTGGTGTGGTCGACATGGCCCTTGCGCGCGAAGGGCGACACGACGATCGTCGGCACGCGCGTGCCCGGCCCCCAGCGGTCGCGCTTGGGCGGCGGCACGTGATCCCAGAAGCCGCCGTTCTCGTCATAGGTGACGATCACGACCATCCCCGGCCATTGCTTGCTCTTGACCAGCCGGTCGAGCAGGTCGGCGGCGTGCGCGTCGCTCTTCACCACGTCGCTGCCGCTGGGATGCTGGTTGATGCCGCTGCGCGGCTTGTAGAAGGCGACCGGCGGCAGGGTGCCGGCGTCGATGTCCTTGACGAAGTCGTCGAGGTCCTTGAGATGCCGCTGGCGGTCGGGACCGCCCTTCTGGAAGCGCTTGAAGAAGGCGAAGGGCTGGTGGTGGTACGAGAACGTGCCCGGCTTCTCCTGCCCCGCCTCGGCCTCGTTCCAGCCGCCGGAGTACCAGGCCCAGGCGACGTTCTTGGCGCTCAGCCGGTCGCCGATGGTCGGCTGGTCCTGGACCGGCAGGCGCAGCGCCGGATCGCCCTTTGGATCGAACGGCCCGCCCACCGGCTGCAGTGTGTTGACCGCGTAGCCGTCCTGCGTGACGTAGCCTTCGCGCACCAGCTTGCCTTGGGCGTCGAACTTCACCCCGATCTTCTCCATGTCGGCGCCGGGATAGACCGGGGTGCAGGCGCAGATCAGCCATTGGTGATTGAGGAAGGACCCGCCGAACGCGGCGTGGAAGAAATGGTCGGCCAGCGTGTAGCGCTTGGCATAGTCCCACAGCCTCAGGGTCGAGCCGTCCCAGTACGCCATGGCGTAGCCGCGAGCGTCGGAATAGAGCGCGAAGCGGTCCATCTTGCCGCCGTTGATCTGGTTCTGCTGGGTGTGGAAGGCGTGGACCAGGCTGCCGAGCACCTCGTCCATGCGGTAGTAGTCGTTGAGCCGGTACGGGCGGTTGGCGAGCTTGTCCGGCAGCTTGTCGTAGCGCGGCTTGGCCGACGTGCGCAGATCGAGCGCATCGGGCAGGAAGGCCAGGCGCTTGCCGTCCTCGCCGGTCTGGATCGCCCGCTTGCCGGCGCGCGACAGGCCCTCGGCGCCGGGGAAGTTCCCGAACAAGTGGTCGAAGCTGCGGTTCTCGAGATACAGAACCACGACGTTCTGCACGCGCTCGATCCCGGCCGGCGCCTTGGCCCCCGCGGACTGCGCAAGCGCCGCCGGTGCGCCGATGGAAAAGAGGCCGGCCGCGGCAACGGCAAGACGGACGATACGATCGATGCGCACGGCGATTTCTCCCCCAGGGTGCGGCGCCGATCCGGCGCCGTTGCCCGCAAGGCTAGAGCGGGGGCGGCAGGGGCGTCAAACCGGCGCGAGCGCTGGCAGATGCAGGCGGACAAGGACGGCGATAGGATGCACCCCTGGAACCGGGTTCCGCACCCGGCCCGCCGCAGGGGAGCCCGGCCCATGAGCATCGAGTTCCTGTTGACCTCGCTGATCGTCGTGGTCTCGCCGGGCACCGGCGTGATCTTCACCCTGGCGGCGGGGCTGTCGCGCGGGTCGCGCGCCAGCGTCGTCGCCGCCTTCGGCTGCACGCTGGGCATCGTGCCGCACATGGCGGCGGCGATCCTGGGCCTGGCGGCGCTGCTGCACGCCAGCGCGCTGGCGTTCCAGACCTTCAAGTACCTGGGCGTCGCCTACCTGCTCTACATGGCGTGGAACGCGCTTCGGGAACGCGGCGCGCTCAAGGTCGAGAAGGACGCAAGCCCGCGCTCGTCGCTGCAGGTGATCGTGTCGGCCGTCCTGGTCAACGTCCTGAACCCGAAGCTGTCGATCTTCTTCTTCGCCTTCCTGCCGCAGTTCGTCAGCGCCGCCGAGGCGCATCCCGTCGCGCGCATGGCGGAGCTGAGCGGCGTCTTCATGGCGCTGACCTTCGCGGTCTTCGTCGCCTACGGGCTGTTCGCGGCCGCGGTGCGCAGCCATGTGCTGGCGCGCCCGCGCGTGCTGGCCTGGATGCGCCGCCTGTTCGCCGGCGCCTTCGCGCTGCTGGGACTGAAGCTGGCCTTGGCCGAGCGGTAGCCGCGCGTCAATTCCGCTTGACGATCGGCGTGGCCTTGCCGCGGCGGTCGACGATGGTATCGGGCGGCGGCGCCTTGCTGGCGTTGAGCGCGCTCTTGAGCGCGGCGGGATCGCCGTAGCGCGGCGGGGCGTTCAGCGCGACCAGGCGGCGCGCCTCCTGCTCGGACGCCGCCATCAACCAGAACATCTCCTGCGCATCGTCCTCGGTCGACCAGACGCAAAAATACGGCATCATCGCTCCATCGCCCCCGGCGCAAATTAGGACGGGCGAGCGCGCGGCGTCGATGCGCGGCAATACGCCGGGCGATCTACCTATGGGGTTCGGTCCGGGCCGGAAACGCTAGCGGCTCTGCCAGGCGTCCTGCATCCCGTACCAGCGCATGACCGCCGGCACGAACCAGGGATTACCGGCACAGAACGGCACGGTCGGGAAGGACAGGTCGGCGAAGACGGTCTTGGCCTCGGCCTTGTCCAGGATGCGCGCGGCCGCCTTTCGCCCGAGATAGGTGCCCATCGGCAGGCCGGCGAAGCAGTAGCCGCCGGCGAAGTGGATGCCGCGATGCGTGGCGAGATGCGGCCACAGGTCGAACGTGCCGGCGCAGCGTCCGGTCCAGGAATGCGCGATCCTGAGCCTGGCGAAGCCCGGCACGATGCGCGAGACGTCGGCATGGAGCCGGGCGCCCTTCTCGCGCGGCGTGGTCGGCCGCGTGCCGGTGCGCCACAGGAACAGCAGGCGCGTGCCGTCGGGCGAGCGGCGCAGCGAGATGATGTCGTGCACGTGGTCGATATAGGTGCGGTCGTGCGGCAGGATGCGTGCCACCGTCGCGGGGTCGAGCGGCTCGGTCGCGATCATGTAGGCGTCGAAGGGGATGATGCGCCGCTGCAGCCAGGGCACGAGGGGGCCCGTATAGCCGTTGGTCGCGACCAGCACGTCGCGGGCGCGGGTTTCGCCCATGGTGGTGCGCACGCGGAAGCTGCCCGGGTCGCCGTCGATCGCGGTGACGGGGGTGCGCCCGATCAAGGTGACGCCCGATGCGCGCGCCCGGTCGAGCAGGCCCTGGTGGTAGAGGCCGGGATGGATGGAGCCGAGCGAAGGCACCATCAGCCCGCCCATGTAGAGGTCGCTCGGCACTTCCGCGCGCACCTCGGCGGCGGACAGCATGGCGAACTCGGTGCCCAGGTGCTTCTTCCGGCGCGCGAACTCGTCGGCCACGTCGTCGTACTGGCGGCGCGACTTGCACAGGATCAGCCGGCCGCCCTGACGGAAGCCGCAATCGATCTGCTCGATCGCGACGCGCTCGGCGACCGCGTCGAAGGCGGCCTTCATTTCGCGATAGACGGCGGTCGCGTAGGCGTCGCCGCGGCTGTTCTGCAGGTCGCGGAAGCTGTGCTTCAGCGTCTGGCCGACATAGCCGGCGTTGCGCGTGCTGGCGCCGTGGCCCAGGTCCTCGGCATCCAGCACCACGACGCTGCGCCCGGCCCGCGCCAGGTCAATGGCGGCGTTGAGCCCGGTAAAGCCCGAGCCGACGATGGCGACGTCGGTCGCGGGCGGGGGCGCGGCGGGCACGGCCGTCGCGCGCGGCGCGGCCTCCCACCAATAGGGCGTGTCCTTGAAGCCCGGCGCGAAGACGTCGCCGCCGGCGGGAATCGATCGGTTGCGCGCGTCGTCGGGCATATCGGGATCCGCTGCGGCCGGAATGACGCCCGCACCAGCGCGGGCCCGCGAAGTCTAGACCGCCCGGCGGAAAGCTCAAACCCGCGCGCGGTGAAGCCCGACCACGCGGTTGTCCGCAAGGGGCGACGTCCCGCCGATCTTTGGCCTGCCCGCGTTCCAGCCCAGCGCCTCGCGCAGGCGGGAGCGGATATGTTCGTCGCTGTCCTCGGCGGACACTTCGATGTAGCGCACGCCGGCCTTGCGCAACGCCTCCTTCTTGACGGCGTCGCGCGCCGCCGCCGTGCCCTGGTAGTGGCCGGTTCCCTGGTACTCCACGGCCACCACCGGCCAGCCATACCGGTCGATCACGAGGATGTCCACGCGCTTGCTGTTGATCGAGCGGAAGGCGCTGTCACATGGCGACCGCAATATCTCGCCCAGGCTGGTCTGCGCGAAAATGCGAAAGCCGCTGCGCGACGCCAGCAGCTCCGTTTCGATGATCTTGAACGGGCGGTATTCCGACGGGCTGAGCACCCGCTGGCGGCTGAACGACCCCGCCATCACGGCTTTCAGCTGCTCCCCGACATCGGTCGGGTCGGGGTCGGGGTCGCGGCCGCGCGGCGCGCCGGGCCAAGGACGCGCGAGGCGAAACCGGCGCCAGCGGACCGGGCGCTTGGACCTGCTGCCGAAGCCCGCCAGGAAGAACAACAGCAGGACGAGCGTAAGTCCGATGATAAACCCCGCATTTCCGCGCAACAGGTCCGACATGGGCGGCCTCCGCGAGCAGCGGCTGCGCTGGGGTGCGGCGACGTCGGCGCGCGCCCATCCGGCAGCCACGAAAATCATTGGCGGCGCAGGCGCCGCGATCTTCCACGCACAAGTATAGTCAGGAAAAGAGATAGGACGCCAAAGGATTCAACTTGGCGTTGACAATGATTTTACGGCAATTTTACCCGCTTTTGCTGGAGACACCGCCTCGGCGCTCGCGGCGGACAAGACGGCCGGCGGTTCGCCGGCGGCCCGCGCGACGAATGGCCGGAGCCTATCCGGGGTTGACCGGACGCGCGAGGCCCGCCGCGATTTGCCCGCCCCTTGCGTTCCTGCTATGCGGGGTCGCCCGGAGGAAACGCAACAAGCATGACCGCATCCGAACCGGCTGCCCCGCAGGGGGCGGCGTTGATCGAATCCGCCTATGCGTGGCGGCGACTCGGCGCGTCGCTGATGCTCAGCACGATCGGCGGCATCGGCCTGTGGTCGGTGGTCGTCGTGCTGCCGGCGGTGCAGGCCGAGTTCCACGTCGCGCGCGGCGAGGCGTCGCTGCCCTATACCGCGACGATGATCGGCTTCGCGCTGGGCGCGATGCTGATGGGCCGCGTGGCCGACCGCTTCGGCATCATGGTGCCGCTGGCGATCGGCGCAATTTCGCTCAGCGTCGGCTACCTCGCGGCCTCGGCGTCGTCCAGCCTGTGGCAGTTCGCGCTGGCCCAGGGCGTGATGATCGGGCTGTTCGGCAGCTCGTGCACCTTCGGGCCGCTGGTGGCCGACGTGTCGCACTGGTTCACGCGCAACCGCGGCATGGCGGTGTCGATCGTCGCCAGCGGCAACTACCTGGCCGGCACGATCTGGCCGCCGGTGTTGCAGCATTTCACCGCGCTTCTGGGCTGGCGGCAGACGATGGTGGGCGTCGCCATCTTCTGCGCGCTGACGATGCTGCCCCTGACCCTGGCGCTGCGCCGGCCCTCGCCGGTCGCGCGCGGCGCGGCGGCGCCGCTGCCGATGCCTGACGCGGGCGGCCGCACGCCGGTGTCGCCCGCCGTGCTGCAGGCGCTGCTGTCGCTGGCCGGCGTGGCGTGCTGCGTCGCCATGTCGATGCCGCAGGTCCATATCGTCGCCTATTGCGGCGATCTGGGCTACGGCGTGGCGCGCGGCGCGGAGATGCTGTCCTTGATGCTGGGGCTCGGCGTGATCAGCCGGCTGGCCTCGGGCTGGATCGCCGACCGCATCGGCGGCGTGCGCACCCTGCTGCTGGGATCGGCGCTGCAATGCCTGACCCTGGTCTTCTACCTGCCGTTCGACGGGCTGATGTCGCTCTACATCGTCTCGGCCCTGTTCGGCCTCAGCCAGGGCGGCATCGTGCCGAGCTACGCCATCGTCGTGCGCGAGTATTTCCCGCCCGGCGAGGCCGGCGCGCGGATCGGCGCGGTGCTGATGATGACGATCTTCGGCATGGCGTTCGGCGGCTGGCTGTCGGGCGCGATCTTCGACTGGACCGGCAGCTACCAGGCCGCCTTCGTCAACGGC
>JADLEG010000295.1 GCA_020846275.1 Alphaproteobacteria bacterium | reverse complement strand
GCGTAGGTCTCGACCAGGGCTTCGACCTGGGTGCTCGCCACGTCCTGGCGAACGACGAACACGTTCTCGTAGAACGCCATCGCGTCTGATCTCCTCTCGGCTGTTAACGGCCCGGCGCCGGCCCTGAACGTCATCCAGGTACGGCCGCCCGGGCCTAGCCGGCGGTCAAATCCGCCGGCAAGGAGCTATGTAAGGCGCGGGGTTATGCCCGAATCGCGGCGGGAAGTCCAGCCTCGGCGCCGTGGGCGGCGGACGGTCTCGGGTGCCCCGGCGGGCATCTCCAGAATGCCCGCAACATCAACGGTTTGCCGCTCTTCTGCGGGCCGCCAGCCGCTTGCACAGCAGCTTGTCGATCCGCCGCCCGTCGAGGTCGACCACCTCGATCCGCCAGCCATTGGCATCGAGACTTTCGCCCAGCGCCGGCAGGCGGCCCAGGCACTC
This sequence comes from Alphaproteobacteria bacterium, assembly GCA_020846275.1. Taxonomy (GTDB): domain Bacteria; phylum Pseudomonadota; class Alphaproteobacteria; order JAEULC01; family JAEULC01; genus JAEULC01. The sequence continues at coordinate 2,227 of JADLEG010000295.1, read as the reverse complement.
CAGCACGAAGCCGGCCACGGTGTGGTAGCGGCGGCCTTCCGGCAGCTTCATCCCGGTCAGCTCGGCGAATTCGTCGGCCGGCATCGACCCGGCGATCAAGAAGGAGCCGTCGTCGCGCCGGACGACGGCCGGTTCCGGAAGTCCCTCCTCGGTGCGGAAGGCGCCGGCGATCGCCTCCATGATATCGGCCGGCGTCACCACGCCCTGGAACGTGCCGTATTCATCATGGACCAGGCCCATATGCACTTTCGCGCCCTTCAGCTCGGACACCACGTCCAGCGCATCGGCGGTTTCCGGGACGATCGGCGCCTTGCGCACGAAGTCGCGCACCGAGGGCTGCTTGCCCTCGAGACAGGCGTCGAGCAGGTCTTTCGCCTGCACCACGCCGATCACGGTGTCGGGCGTGCCTTCCCAGACCGGCAGGCGCGAATGCGGGCTCTCGGCGATCGCCTTGCGGGCCGTCGCCGGATCGGCGTCCACGCCGATCATGTTGACGCTCTGGCGCGGCGTCATCACCGCGCGCACCGGCCTATCGCCCAGGCGCATGACGCCGGTGATCATCCGGCGCTCGTCCGGCTCCAGCACGCCGGCGGACTCCGCCTCGGCGATCAGCGTCTTGATTTCCTCCTCCGTCACGCGCTGCGCGGGCTCCTCGTGCTGGCCCAAGAGCCGTAGCGCCGCTTTGCCGGAGCGGTCGAGCAGCCACACCAGCGGCGCGCCGATCATCGCCAGCACGGTCATCGTGGGCGCCACCCGCACGGCGATCGCCTCGGGCGCGCGCAGGCCGAGTTGCTTGGGCACCAGCTCGCCGATGATCAGCGACAGATAGGTGATGGCGGCGACCACAAGGCCGACGCCCAGGATGTCGGCGGTGCCCGCGGCCAGGCCCAACGTCTTCAGCCAGAGCGACAGCCGCTGGCCCAGCGTGGCGCCCGAGAACGCGCCGGACAGGACGCCGACCGTGGTGATGCCGATCTGCACGGTGGACAGGAATCGGCTGGGGTCGGACGCCAGCGCCAGGGCGCGGCGCGAGCCTTTCACGCCCAGCTCCGCCATCGACCGCAGCTTGGCCGGGCGCGACGACACGACGGCCAGCTCGGACATGGCCAGCAGGCCGTTCACGACGATCAGCAGGGCGACGACGGCGAGTTCGATCAGCAGCATGGCCGCATCATAGGCAAGCCCGCGCGCTCCTGGCGAGCGATGCTCGCCCTTGACATGCCGGGGTGCGGGGGCTTCCTTTGCCGGCTTCCGCTTGCTGGGGATCGCATTAACAAATGACGCGCGCCTTCGTATTTCCCGGCCAGGGCTCCCAGGCCGTCGGCATGGGCGTCGAACTGGCCAAGGCTTTCGCGCCCGCGCGCGAGGTGTTCCAGGAAATCGACGAGGCGCTGGGCCAGCACCTCCAGCGGCTGATGGCGGAGGGGCCCGAGGCCGAGCTGACGCTCACCGCGAACGCGCAGCCCGCGCTGATGGCGGTCAGCATCGCCGCGCTGCGCGCCATCGAGCGCGAGGGCAACACCATGTTGGCCAGGCTCGCCAGCCTCGTCGCCGGGCATTCGCTGGGCGAGTATTCCGCCCTTTGCGCCGCCGGCGCGCTGGGGATTTCCGACGCCGCGCGCCTCTTGAAGCAGCGCGGCCAGGCCATGCAGACGGCGGTGCCGGTGGGCGAGGGGGCGATGGCGGCGCTGATGGGCATGGAACTGGAGCCCGCCCGCGCGGTCGCCCGCGAGGCCAGCGCGGCGACCGGGCTGGTCTGCGACGTCGCCAACGACAACGCGCCGGGCCAGGTGGTGGTCAGCGGCGCGGTGGCCGCGGTCGACAAGGCGATCGAGCTGGCCGCGGGGCGCGGCGGGCGGCGGTCGATCAAGCTGCCAGTCAGCGCGCCGTTCCACTGCCGGTTGATGCAGCCCGCGGCCGACGCGATGGCGGAGGCGCTGGCCGAGGTCCGGGTCGCGGTGCCGGTCGTGCCGGTGGTGGCGAACGTGTCGGCCGAGCCGGTCGACGATCCCGACCAGATCCGCAAGCTTCTGGTCGAGCAGGTGACGGCCACGGTGCGCTGGCGCGAATGCGTGGCGACGATGAAGGGCCGGGGCGTCACGAGCCTGGTCGAATGCGGCGCGGGCAAGGTGCTTTCGGGCCTGGCGCGGCGCATCGACAAGGACCTGCAGGCAAGCGCGGTCGGCACGCCGGCCGAGGTCGAGCAGTTCTTGAAGACGGTGTGAGG
>JADLEG010000294.1 GCA_020846275.1 Alphaproteobacteria bacterium | reverse complement strand
CACCCGGACCGCAATCCGGGCGACAAGGACGCCGAGCACCGCTTCAAGGAAATCAACGAGGCCTACGACGTCCTGAAGGACGACCAGCGCCGCGCGGCCTATGACCGCTTCGGCCATGCCGCGTTCGAGAACGGCGGGGGCCGCGGCGGCCCGGGCGACTTCAACTTCGCGCAGGGCTTCGCCGACATATTCGACGAGATGTTCGGCGACTTCATGGGCGGCGGTCGGCGCGGCGGCGGCGCCAACCTGCGCGGCGCCGACCTGCGCTACAACATGGAAATCACGCTGGAGGACGCGTTTGCCGGCAAGCAGGCGACCATCCGCGTGCCGACCTCGGTCCTGTGCGAGGCGTGCCAGGGATCGGGCGGCGAGAAGGGCGCGCAGCCCGCGGCCTGCCAGACCTGCCGCGGCCACGGCAAGGTCCGCGCGCAGCAGGGCTTCTTCACCATCGAGCGCACCTGCCCCACCTGCCATGGCGCCGGCCGCGTGATCCAGAACCCCTGCAAGCAGTGCGAGGGCACCGGCCGCACGCGCAAGGAAAAGACGCTGCAGGTCAACATCCCCGCGGGGGTCGAGGAAGGCACGCGCATCCGCCTGGCGGGCGAGGGCGAGGCCGGCCTGCGCGGCGCGCCGGCGGGCGACCTCTACATCTTCCTGGCTGTGCAGCCGCATCGCCTGTTCCAGCGCGACAGCGCCAACATCTTCTGCAAGGTGCCGCTGCCGATGACGACGGCCGCGCTGGGCGGGCAGATCGAGGTGCCCACGGTGGACGGCGGCCGCGCCCGCGTCAACATTCCCGCCGGCACCCAGTCCGGCGCGCAGTTCCGCCTGCGCGGCAAGGGCATGAGCGTGCTGCGCTCTCCCTCGCGCGGCGACATGTTCATCGAGGCCGCGGTCGAGACGCCGGTGAACCTCACCAAGCGCCAGCAGGAACTGCTGAAGGAATTCGACGATGCCGGCCCCAAGGGCCGCTCGACCAGCCCGGAATCCGAAGGCTTCTTCGCCAAGGTGAAGGAGTTCTGGGAAGACCTGACCGAGAAATAACGCGGTCGCCGTCGCGTCTTGTGACTAAAGCGCACACGCAAATCTCATAGGCTGGGCTTTGTCGGCCCGTGCTATACCCGGCGCAACGCGTGCTTGAGACAATCAAGCCGAGTTTCCGAGGAAACGCCGGTGCCAACGACGCTGCACGCACCCAATCTGGAACGCGTGGCCACGCCCGATGGCGTGAGCGTATCCGTCGGCGAATGGGGCAATTCGGCCGGGCCGGAGATCCTGTTCATCCACGGCGCGGCGCAGAGCATGCTGTCCTTCGAACGGCAGTACGACAGCGAGCTGGCGCGCGACTTCCGCCTGGTCGCCTACGATCTGCGCGGCCATGGCTTTTCGGACAAGCCGCTGGACCCCAGGCACTACCGCGAGGGAAGGCGATGGGCCGACGAGGCCCAGGCGGTCATCGACGCCAAGCGGCTGAAGCGCCCGGTGATGGTCGGCTGGTCGCTGGGCGGACGCGTGCTGCGCGAGTACCTGATGGCCTATGGCGATCGCGGCTTGAGCGGGATCAACATCCTGGCGGCGCGGCCGTTCGAGGTCGACGCCGTGGTCGGTCCGGCGTCGAAGGCGATGATGACAAACGCGTCGCGCGACCTGGCCGGTCGCATCGCCGCCGCCATCGCCTTCCTGCGCGCCTGTTTCGACAAGCAGCCGGACCCGCAGGATTTCATCACCGCCGTCGCCTATAATTTCATGATCCCGTTCGAGGTGCGCGACGCCATCGCCGGCTGGAAGACCGATCCGGCGGATGTGCGGGCGGCCTTTGCCGCCGTGACCGTGCCGACGCTGATCACGCATGGACGGCGCGACAGCCTGATTCTGCCGCTAGCGGCCGAGATGTGCGCCGAGGCGATCAAGGGCGCCCGCATCTCGTGGTACGACGACTGCGGCCATTCGCCGTTCTACGAGGACGCGTCGCGCTACAACCGCGAGCTCGCGGCCTTCGTCGCCCAGGCCTGGCGGAGCCGCCGTGGCTGAGGCGCGCGTCGCCGCGCCGGCCGGCATCGACGCGCCGGCCGATCGCGGCATCGTCGCGCGGATCGACCGCGGCATCGCCACGTTCCTCGGCACCACCGCTGCGGTGCTGGTCGCTGCCGAGATCGTGATCCTGTTCGCCGGCATCCTGGCGCGCTACGTGTTCCACCGGCCGCTGGTCTGGTCGGACGAGCTGGCTTCGATCCTGTTCCTGTGGCTGGCGGTGCTGGGCAGCGCGATGGCGTTTCAGCGCGGCGAGAACCTGCGCATGATGACGCTGGCGAACCAGCTGCCGGCCGCGGCGCAGCGCCAGCTCGAAGCCGTCGCGCTGGCCGCCAGCATTGCCTTCCTGGTCATGATCCTGCCCGCGTCGCTGAAGCACGTGGAGCTGGAATCCGTCGTCATCACCGCGACGCTCGAGCTGTCGATGACCTGGCGCACGCTCGCCATGCCGATCGGCATCGGGCTGACGATCGTGCTGGCGCTCTTGCGCGTCGCCGGCCAGCCGCGCCGCGAGATGCTGCAGGCGCTTGCCCTGGTCGCGGCGGTCTGCGCGGCGCTGTGGCTGGCGAAGCCGATGCTGCTGGGCCTTGGCAAGCTGAATCTCGTGATTTTCTTCCTGGTCCTGGTGCCGTTGACGGTGTTCGCCGGCGTACCGATCGCCTTCAGCTTCGGGCTGGCGACCTTCGGCTACCTGGCGCTGGCGACCCGGGTGTCGACCTCGGTGCTGGTCGCGCGGCTCGATGCCGGCATGTCGCATTTCATCCTGCTGTCGATCCCGCTGTTCGTCTTCCTGGGCCTGCTGATCGAGATGACGGGGATGGCCGCGCTGATGGTGCGGTTCCTGGCCAATCTGCTGGGCCATGTACGGGGCGGGCTGCACTACGTGCTGGTCGCGGCCATGTACCTGGTGTCGGGCATCTCGGGCTCGAAGGCGGCCGACATGGCGGCCATCGCGCCGGCGCTGTTCCCGGAGATGGAGAAGCGCGGCGCCGACCGCGGCGACCTGTCGGCGCTGCTGGCCGCCACCGGCGCGCAGACCGAGACGATCCCGCCCAGCCTGATCCTGATCACGCTGGGATCGGTCACCGGCATGTCGATCGCCGCGCTGTTCACCGGCGGGCTTCTGCCCGGCGCGGTGCTGGGCCTGGCGCTGTGCGCGGTGGTCTGGCGCCGGTCGCGCCGCGACACGCGGGCGCTGCCGGCGCGCGCGGGGCTGCGCCCGCTCGCCAGCAGCTTCGTGATCGCGCTGCCGGCGCTGGCCCTGCCCTTCGTGATCCGCAGCTCGGTGATCGAGGGCGTGGCGACGGCGACCGAGGTATCCACCATCGGCATCGTCTACTCGCTGATCGTGGGCCTGTTCGTCTATCGCCGGTTCGACTGGTCGCGCGTGATGCCGATGCTGGCGCGCACCGCCTCGCTGTCGGGCGCCATCCTGCTGATCGTGGGCGCCGCCACGGCGATGGCCTGGGCCATCACCCAGTCCGGGTTCTCGCAGAACCTGGCGCACTGGATCAGCCAGGTGCCGGGCGGCAAGGCGTCGTTCATCGTGCTGTCGATCGTGCTGTTCATCGTGCTGGGCAGCGTGCTCGAGGGCCTGCCGGCGATCGTGCTGTTCGGGCCCCTGATGTTCCCGATCGCGCGCGAGGTCGGCGTGCACGAGGTGCACTACGCGATGATCGCGATCCTGGCGATGGGCGTCGGCCTGTTCGCCCCGCCCTTCGGCATCGGCTACTACGCGTCCTGCGCCATCGGCGGCTGCGATGCCGACCGGGCGCTGCCGCATATCTGGACCTATCTCGCGGCGCTGATGATCGGCCTGGCGGTCGTCGCGGCGGTGCCGTGGATCTCGGTCGGCTTTCTCTAGACGCAAACACGAACAGGAGGAACTTCCCATGACGAAAACCATCGGCCTGACGCGCCGCGCGCTCGTCGCCTCGACGGCCGCGCTGGGCGCCACGACGCTTCTGCCGCGCCGGGCGCGCGCGGCGGAGTTCGAGTACAAGATGGGCCACAGCACGCCGGCGACGCATCCCTTCCACCAGCACCTGTTGAAGGTCGCGGACCGCATCGGCAAGGAATCCGCCGGGCGCATGACGCTCAACGTGTTCCCCAACAGCCAGCTCGGCGGCGACAACGACCTGCTGTCGCAGGTGCGCAGCGGCGCGATCGAGATCTGCCAGCCGGCCGGGCTGATCCTGGCCTCGATCCTGCCGCTGACCGCGATCAACGGCATGGGCTTTGCCTTCGAGAGCTACGACAAGGTGTGGCCGACGATGGACGGCGAGCTGGGCAAGTATGTCCGCGGCCAGATCACGGCCAAGGTCGGGCTGGTCCCGATGGATCGGATCTGGGACCTGGGCTTCCGCCAGATCACCAACAGCATCAAGCCGATCAAGTCGGCCGCCGACCTCGACGGCATGAAGCTGCGCGTGCCGGGCGCGCCGGCGCTGGTGTCGCTGTTCAAGTCGCTGGGCACGCACCCTGTCAGCATGCAGTTCGGCGAGGTCTACACCTCGCTGCAGACCAAGGTGGTGGACGGCCAGGAGAACCCGATGTCGATCATCGACGCCGGCAAGTTCTACGAGGTGCAGAAATACTGCTCGATCACCAACCACGTGTGGGACGGGCACTGGATCACGTTCAACAAGGCGGCCTGGGACCGCCTGCCCGACGACCTGAAGACCGTCGTGGCGCGCGCGTTCAACGAGGGCGCGGTCGCCCAGCGCGCCGAGCTGGCCAAGATGAACGACACGCTGCAGGCCGAGCTGGAGAAGAAGGGCATGACCTTCAACAAGGCCGAGACGCAGAGCTTCCGCGACAAGCTGAACAAGGCCGGCTTCTACAAGGAATGGCGCGAGAAGCTGGGCGAGGAAGTCTGGACCCTCTTGGAGAAGCAGGTCGGCAAGCTCGGCTGACCGGGGGCGTCGAGGGCCGGCGCCGATCTCACCCCGGCGCCGGTCGCGCCATCTTCAACGCCGCCGCCCCCAGGACCGCCGACAGGATCGAGCCGGCCAGCACGCCGATCCGGACCTGGACGCCGTGCGCCGCGTCGTCGTAGGCGAGGCCGCCGATGAACAGGCTCATCGTGAAGCCGATCCCGCAAAGCAGGGCCAGGCCGTAGAGATGAAGCCAGGTGGCGCCTTCGGGCATGCGGCCGAGCCCGGCCTTGATCGCCAGCCACAGCGCGCCGAGCACGCCGATCTGCTTGCCCGCGAGCAGGCCGAGCGCGATGCCCAGGGTTACCGGCTCGCGCACCGCCGCCAGGGTCAGCCCTTTCAGCGGCACGCCGGCATTGGCGAAGGCGAAGGCCGGCAACACGAGGTAAGCGACCCAGGGATGCAGCACGTGCTCGAGCCAGCGGAGCGGCGATGGATCGCCGTCCTTGGCCGGCTTCAAGGGAATGGCGAACCCCGTCGCCACGCCCGCGAGCGTCGCGTGCACGCCCGACTTCAGCACGCAGACCCACAGGACCGCGCCGACCAGCGCATAGGGCGTGATCGAGCGCACCCCCGCCAGGTTGAGCGCCGCCAGCCCGGCGAGCGCGAACCCGGCCAGGGCCAGCGAATAGACCGACAGGTTGTCGGTGTAGAAGACCGCGATCACCGCGATGGCGCCCAGGTCGTCGATGATCGCGATCGCCGTCAGCAGCACCTTGAGGCTGGCCGGCACGGATCGGCCGAGCAGGCTCAAGACCCCCAGTGCAAAGGCGATGTCGGTCGCGGTCGGGATGGCCCAGCCGCGCAGCGCCAGCGCGTCGCCCCAGTTGATCGCGGCATAGATCGCGGCCGGCACGGCCATGCCGCCGATCGCGCCGACCACCGGCAGGGCCGCCGCGCGCAGGTCGCTGAGCTCGCCGTCCATCATCTCGCGCTTGATCTCGAGCCCGACCAGCAGGAAGAACACCGCCATCCACCCGTCGTTGAGCCACAGTAGAAGGGGTTTGCGGATCTCCAGCGCGCCGACGACGACCGCGCCCGGCAGGTCGAGGAACGCCTGGTAGACCGGCGCCAGCGGCGAATTGGCGACGATCAACGCGGCGATCGCGGCGAGCGCCAGCACGATGCCGCCCGCCGCCTCGAGCCGCAGGAAATCGCGCAACGTCGGCAGCATGGCCTCCCCTGTCGCGTTCGCCCGATGGAACCGACCCGGCGAAATTGTCGCTATTGACGCGGGCGCGCAAGCGCGGACAATCCCCAGCCCGCATTCCCCACTCCGCAATCCGAGGACAGTATCATGACCAATATCTGCAGGATCGGCGTCGCCGGCGCGGCCGGGCGCATGGGGCAAATGCTGGTGCGCGCGATCGCCACCACCGATGGCGCCAAACTGACCGGCGGCGTCGAGGCGCCGGGCTCGGCCGCGCTGGGCAGGGACCTGGGCGAGGTCGCCGGCATCGGCGCGCAGGGAGCGAAGATCACCGCCGAGCCGGCGCCGCTTTTCGCCGCCTGCGACGCGGTGCTGGATTTCACCGTCCCTGCGGCCACGATGAAGCACGCCGCGCTGGCCGCGGAGCGCGGGATCGTCCACGTGGTCGGCACCACCGCGCTGGAGCCCGAGCAGGTGAAGCAGCTCGAAGGCTTCGCGCGCCGTACGCCGATCGTCTTCGCGCCCAACATGAGCGTGGGCATCAACCTGCTGATGGCGCTGACCGAGCGCGTGGCGTCGATCCTGGGCGGGCAGGACTGGGACATCGAGATCCTGGAAATCCACCACAACAAGAAGGTCGACGCGCCATCCGGCACGGCGCTGGGCCTGGGCGCGGCCGCCGCCAAGGGCCGCAAGGTCGAGCTTTCCAAGGTGGCGCAGCGCGTGCGCGACGGGCTGACCGGCCCGCGCCGCGCGGGCGATATCGGCTTCGCGACCCTGCGCGGCGGCAACGTGACCGGCGACCATACCGTGATCTTCGCCGGCGAGAACGAGCGGATCGAGCTGACGCACAAGTCGTCGAGCCGCGAGATCTACGCGCGCGGCGCGGTGCGCGCGGCGCTGTGGGCCCAGGGCAAGCCGCCCGGCCTCTACACGATGCGCGACGTGCTGGGGCTGTGACGCGCTAGCGCGTTCGCCGGCGCAGATGGGTGACGGCGATGCCCCCAAGGATCATCGCTAGCGCGAACAGCGCGCGCAGGCTGGGACGCTCGGCAAGAACCAGCGCGCTCCATCCCACGCCGGCGACCGGCACCAGGTAGTTGCTGAGCGCCGCGAAATTGGCGCCGACCTTGCCGACGATATGGAAATAGAGCGTGTAGCCGAGCCCGGTCCCGAGCATCCCGGCAAACAGGATCGCGGCGACCGCGTCCGCCGGCGGCACGGGGATGGGCGCGGCGAGGAGGGCGACCGGCACCGCCAGCGCCGCCGAGGCGCCGAGCGCGCAGGCCGCATTGGTGAGCGCGGGCAGGCCCACGATCCGGCGCGCCAGGATCGTGTGGACCGAGTAGCAGAGCGCGCCGGCGGCCACTTCGATCTGCGACAGCACGTTGCCGCCCAACCCTTCCAACACGTCGACGCCGACCAGGACGACCATGCCTGCCAGCCCCATCAGCACGCCGGCGACGTGGCGCAGGGTCAGAGGCTCGCCCTTGGCGAAGAAGTGCGCCAGCACCAGCGTGACCAGCGGCATCGACGCCATCAGGATCGCCGCCAGCCCGGCGTCGATGCCGCGCTGGCCATGCGCGATCAGGATGAAGGGCAGCACGTTGCCGATCGCCGCGATCGCCAGGTACTTCACCCAGATGTCGCGCCCGGTGGGCAGGCGATGCCCGGCGATCCAGGCGATCATCCCCATGAACAGCGCCGCCACCAAAAGCCGCGCTGCGGCGACGGCGGTCGCCGGCAGGTGCATGACCGCGATCTTGACCGCAGGGAAGGTGCCGCCCCACATCGCGCCGAGCAGGCAGAGAAGCGCGACGTCGCGCGGCGTGGGCTTGCGCATGGATTTGCTACGGCGGTGACGGAAGCGGGATCAGCCGGCGGCGCCGGCTTGTCCGCGCTGGCGCGCGAGCGCCCGTTCCAGCGAACGGGCCAGGTCGATGCGCTCGTCCGGCGACAGGAAGGCGCCGACCGACTCCTCGCGCCCGTGCGAGGACAGGACCAGCCGGCTCGACCGGCCGGGGGATTCGTCGAGCCTGAGCCGCAGCCAGTAGAGCTGGAAGGCGATGCGCTCGGCCGTGCCGTCGGCCCGCACGCGGCGCAATTCCAGCTCGCTGTCGGTCAGCAGGATCGTCTCGTAGCGGCGCAGGCTGCGGAAATTGAGCCGGAAGCACCACCACACCAAGAGCACCTCGAACCCGCAGAACCCCATCACCGGCCATGCCCCGATGCTGAAGAACGCCAGCCCGATCGCGGAGAAGACCGCCGCCAGGACGCCCATCAGGACGCGAAATCCCTGCGGCGACAGGCTGCGGTGCGGGCGCAGCAGGGCGTGGAACAACACGGGCTGGGCTGTGTCGGCCATGTCTAACTATGTGGCACCGGGGGCTTCATGGTAAAGCGGTGCGGGGGCAAGGTTTGGACACCCCGACCCTTGCGAAAACGAATCAGCGACCTCCCAACATCTTGTGAATCGTTCGTGGACTATTCTTGGAATGTTTTCAGGATGTGCCTGCGATTCGCGTCCAAGAGACAATTGCAAGGCGCGGCCTTTCCTTTATGGTGGCGGGTGGATTACTTACGGCATCTTGGGGGAGGGCCGTGAATTACCACAACATATCGATACTCGACGCCCCGTCCTCGCCGTTCAGCCATGTGGTCGAGGCCGGCGAGCTGGTGTGCCTGGCGGGCCAGGTCGCAGCCGACGGCCCGGCCGGGCGCCCCGCGCTGGGCAACATCGCCGCCGAGACGCGCGCGGTCATGGAGCAGATCAAGCAGACCCTGGCCGCGCGGGGCCTCGGCTTCGGCGCGGTGATCCGGGTCGACATCCACCTGGTCGACCTGGACGACATGCGGGTCGTCGATCCGATCTACGCGGAATACTTCGCTCCCGGCCGCTTCCCGGCGCGCACCTGCGTCGAGGTGCGCCGCCTTTTCGCCAACAGCCGGATCGAGGTGACCGTCCTGGCGCGGCGGGCGCCGGCCGCGTGAAACCGCCGGAGGCCGAGGAGTTCTTTCGCCGCCTGGCCGCCAAGACCCCGGCGCCGGAGGGCGAGCTCGACTTCATCAACCCCTACACCCTGCTGGTCGCCGTCGTGCTGTCGGCGCAGGCCACCGATGCCAGCGTCAACAAGGCGACCGAGCCCCTGTTCAAGCTGGCCGACACGCCGGCGAAGATGGTGGCGCTGGGCGAGGCCAGGCTGCGCGGCTACATCAAGACCATCGGCCTGTTCAACACCAAGGCCAAGAACGTGATCGCGCTGAGCCGGATCCTGCTGGAGAAGTTCGACGGCCAGGTGCCGCGCGACCGCGATACGCTGCAGACCCTGCCGGGAGTCGGGCGCAAGACCGCGAACGTCGTGCTCAACATCGCCTTCGGCGAGCCGACCATCGCCGTCGACACGCATATCTTCCGCGTCGGCAATCGCACCGGCCTGGCGCCCGGCAAGACGCCCTTGGACGTCGAGCTGAAGCTTCTGAAGCGCGTGCCCGAGGCCTATCGCCGCCACGCGCACCACTGGCTGATCCTGCACGGGCGCTATGTGTGCAAGGCGCGCAAGCCCGATTGCCCGGTCTGCGTGGTGAATTCGCTCTGCCGGTTCAAGGGAAAGACGATCGCATGAGACGCCGGCGGGCCGGGCTGGGCTTCGAGCGGCGGCCGCCGCGCTGGCGCATCGCGCTGGCTGCGCTGGGCGTCGCCGCCGTGCTGGGCTTGCTTATGCTCGAGGCGGCAAGCCTGGGATGGATCTACCTGCAGCGCGGCGTCCTCTACTACGGCATCGCGGAGAAGAGCGTCGAGGACATGCCGGCGGCCTTGCAGGTGCCGGACGCGGTGTTCCATCCCTACATGGGCTTCATCCATCGGGTCGGCCGCAAGGGCGAGGGCTGGACCACGAACAATGTCGGCTTCCAGGTCGCTTCCGCGCTTCCCGCCGGCGCGCCGGATTGCTGCGACTATCCGCATCCCCGGCGCATGGGCGAGTTGCTGGTCGGCATCTTCGGCGGATCGGTCGCCACCGATTTCGCCCTCGGCGCCCAGGTGTCCGACACGCTGGTGCGGCGCCTGCGCGAGATCCCGGCCTGGCGCGACCGCGAGCCGCGCGTGCTGAACTTCGCCATGCCGGCGTTCCGCCAGCCGCAGCAGCTCGCGACGCTCGCCTGGCTCCGGGCGCTGGGACAGGAATTCGACGTCATCGTCAACATCGACGGCTTCAACGAGATCGTCACCAGCCAGAAGAACTGGCAGAGCGGCGTCGAGCCGATCTTCCCCGCCGACACGCTGTGGGGCGCCTGGGGGCGCGAGCTGGAGCAGGCCGCGGGACGCGGCGCGCCGACCTCGGCCGACCGCGCGCTCGCCACCTACTATACCGCGATGGCGGCGCGCCGGCGCGCCGAGGCCGGTCGATGCCTGCTGGCCTCGTGCCACGTGGCCAAGCGCCTGATCGCGCGCCTCGCGCATTGGCGCGGCGAGCGGCTTGCCGCGTCGAGCCGGCGCAATTCGGACGGCCAGCGCGCCACGCTGTTCCCGACCGCGATCCAGTCGCGCTTCGGCGAGAACTTCGACGTGCTCGACTATGCCGCCGCGCGCTGGCGCGATTCATCGCAGGCGATGGCGGCGCTGGCGCGCGACGCGGGTGCGATCTACCTGCACGTGATCCAGCCCAATCAGTGGTGGCGCGAATCCGGCGACTATCGGCCGATCGCCGCGGACCACATCTACGGCTGGGTGATCGAGCCGGTGAACAAGGGATATCCGGCGCTGGTCGAGCGCGTGCCGTCGCTGCGCGCGGCGGGCGTGGAGGTGCTGGATGCGACGCTGCTGTTCAAGGGCCAGCCGGACCGCGCGGTCTATGCCGACGATTGCTGCCACTACACCGCCGAAGGCAACGAGCGCCTGATGTCGGCGATCGCCGACGCCATCGCGGCGATGCACGCCGAGGGGCGCGCGGTCGCAGGGCATTGAAGCCCGGGTGATTGCAGAGAGGGAACGCCCCCGAGGGGTCGTCAGCCCTTCGCGGTCTGCTGGGGCGTCGACAGGCGCGGGGCGTTGAGGATCTGCGCGTAGCAGCCCGCGGGCGGCCGCGCGTTCTCGCGTCGCGCGCGCAGCTCGGCATGGGTCACGCGCTGCCCGCCGTCCTTGCCCGCGTAGAGGAAGACGTCGAGCACGCAGCTCGGCGCGCGATACTGCCACAACTCGGCAGCCGCCTCGCGCTTCAAAAGGAAGGGCTGGCCCAGCAGGGCTTGCACGTCCTCGCCCTCCAGGCCGATGAGCTGGCGGGGCGTGGCCGAAGCACCCGTGGCGGCACGGGCGGCGGCGGACAGCACGACGCCGTTGCGCGCGGGCGTCGGCGGCTTGCGGACGGCGCCCGCCGCCGGCACGGCGTCCTCGGTTGGCGTGGCAACGGGCGGGGCTGACGCGGGCGCCTCGGAGGCGGGCGCGGCAGCAACGGGTGCCGATGGCGCTGCCGGTGACGTGTCTTCGCTTGCCTGCTGCGAACTGGCGCAACCCGCCAGCAGCGCACCCGCCGCCAACGCTAGCAGCCTGCGCGCCATGCCCCCCGACATGGCACGCGCTAGCGGTCGCCGGCGATGACGGCGGCGATCGGGTCCTTGTCGTCGCTCTCGCCGAAGATCGGCGTCACGGTCGACGAGCGCTCGGCGTTCGACTGCAGCATCTGCACGTCGCCGCAGATCTCGCCGCCGCGCTCGACCTCGAGCTGGCGATAGCGGATCTTGCCGGTGATGCGGCCGGTCGAGCGCACGACCAGCCGCTCGTGGCAGGTCAGCTCGCCCTCGAACTTGCCGCGGATCGACGCGGTCTCGCACTCCACCGCGCCGTTGAACGTGCCGGACTGCGCGATGTCGATGATCTTGCCGTCGGTCAGCGTCGCCTCGACGCTGCCTTCCACCAGCAGGTGGT
>JADLEG010000293.1 GCA_020846275.1 Alphaproteobacteria bacterium | reverse complement strand
CGACCTGCACACCGTCGCTGACCGCACCCAATCGGCGCCGGCATGGATTCTGCCGCTATCGGGCGCGATCGGCGCACCCCCCACTCCTCCCCCCAAGGCCTAGATCCTCTTCCGTACGCGCCGCCGGCCGCTGCTGGTCCGGCGGTCCTAGACGCACGTCCCGGCTGTCCCGTCGCGGCTGGCCGCGCGTGCGTCATCATCGTTCGCGAGGATCCGAACCATGAAGCGACTGGGCATATTCGCCGTCGGCGGGACGCTCGGCATTGCCGTTGCCATGCTGATGCCGCCGTTCATCCGGAACATCCGGCCGCCAACCGACGAAGCCGACTTCAAGCACGTCCAGGCCAAGCCTGGGGCAGCAGGCGACCGCAGCGTCCTCTACTACCGCAACCCGATGGGACTGGCGGACGTGTCGCCGGTCCCGAAGAAGGATTCGATGGGGATGGATTACATCCCCGTCTACGCAGACGACGCGCCCGATCCGGCGAACGCCGTGCGGGTCAGCGTGGACAAGGTCCAGCGCGCCGGCGTGCGGACCGAACCGGCCGCGCGGCGAACGCTGCTGCGCGCCGTGCGCGCCACGGGGACGGTGGTGCCGAACGAACGCACGTTGGCGATCGTGACGGTGAAATTTCCCGGTTTCGTCGAGGCGCTGTCGGTACCGGTCACGGGCGCCGAAGTCCGCGCGGGCGACCCGTTGATGCGCATCTGGGTCGAAAGCTCGGAACTGCTGCGCAAGCAGGTGGATCTCGTCCTGGCGATGCGTGGCGGCACGGCGGCGGACGGTACACGACTGAGCATCGACGCCGCCGAGCGCAACTTGCGCCTGTTCGATTTGCCGCAGAACGCGATCGATCAACTCAAGAAGTCCGGGGAGCCGGTCCGTTCGATTGCCTGGATGGCGCCGATCAGCGGAACGGTCATGGAAAAACCGGCTGTGGCTGGCATGCGATTTCAGGCCGGCGACACGCTGTTCCGGCTTGCCGATCTGTCGACCGTATGGGTCATGGCCGAATTGGCCGAGCGCGACCTGAGCCTGGCGCGCGCGGGGCAGCGGGCAGTCATGGTTCTGCGCACCGCGCCCGATGCGCCGGTCGAGGGCAAGGTCGACTTCGTCTACCCTGACATCAACATGGCGACTCGCACCGGTAAGTTGCGGATCGAACTGCGCAACGCCGACCGGCGCATCAAGCTGGGCTCGTTTGCCGACGTGACGATCGAGGCCGAGGCGTCGCGCGGCGCCGTGGTGACGATCCCCGAGTCGGCGGTCATCGACAACGGCACGCACCGCGTGGCCTTCGTCGCCAAGGGCGATGGCCGGTTCGAGCCGCGCTCGCTGACGCTGGGCGGACGCGGCGGGGAATATGTCGAGGTGCGCGACGGCATCGCCGAAGGCGAAGCGGTCGTGACCCGAGGCAATTTCCTGATCGACGCGGAAAGCAACTTGCGTGCCGCCCTCGCCGGTTTCGCCGCCCCGGCGGAGGACCGGCGATGATCCAAGCCGTCATTCGCTGGTCGGCGGGCAACATCTTCCTGGTGTTGATCGGAACGCTGTTCGCGATCCTCGCCGGGATCTACGCGGTTTCGCGCGTGCCGATCGACGCGATCCCCGACCTGTCCGACACCCAGGTCATCGTCTACACCGAATACCCGGGCCAGGCGCCGCAGGTGGTCGAGGACCAGGTCACGTTTCCGCTCGCCACGGCCATGCTCAGCGTGCCGCGATCGCGCGTCGTCCGCGGGTTCTCGTTCTTCGGCGTGTCGTTCGTGTATGTGATCTTCGAGGACGGCACCGACGTCTACTGGGCGCGCAGCCGCGTGCTGGAGTACCTGAACGTGGCGACCCAGCGCCTGCCGCGCGGGATCACCCCCGGCCTCGGTCCCGACGCCACCGGCGTCGGCTGGGTCTACCAGTACGCGCTGAACAGTGGCAACCACGATCTGGGCGAACTGCGCGCGCTGCTTGACTGGCATGTGCGCTTCGGCGTGGCCAAGGCCGAAGGGGTGGCCGAGGTGGCCGGTGTCGGCGGCTTCGTCAAGCAGTACGCGATCGTTGTCGACCCGCATCGGCTGCGGGCGCTCGGCGTCGGTCTCGATCAGATCCGCGACGCCGTCAGGGCCAGCAACATGGATGTCGGCGGCCGGACCGTCGAACTGGCCGAGACGGAGTTCATGATCCGCGGCCGCGGCTACATCAAAGGCGTCGACGATATCGCGCGCATAATGATCAAGAGCGAGAACGGCACGCCGGTCTATGTCGAGGACGTGGCGCGGGTGGAGTTGGTGCCGGACGAACGCCGGGGTATCGCCGAACTCAACGGCGAGGGCGAGGTCGCGAGCGGGATCGCCCTGCAGCGGGTCGGTTCCAACACGGTCGACGTCATCGACGCGGTCAAGCGCAGGCTCGCCGACATCGCATCCAGCCTGCCGGCCGGGGTCGAGGTCCTGACCGTCTACGACCGCTCGCAGCTCATCCACCGGGCGATCGCGACCCTGCTGCGGACCTTGGCGGAGGAGAGCGTCGTCGTCGCCGCCGTGTGCCTGCTGTTCCTGATGCACGCGCGCAGCGCGCTGGTGGCGATCGTCTCGCTGCCGGTCGGCATCCTGATCGCCTTCGTGGCCATGCATGCGCTCGGCCTGGGTTCGAACATCATGAGTCTGGGCGGCATCGCGATCGCCATCGGCGCGATGGTCGATGCCGCGATCGTGATGATCGAGAACGCGCACAAGCGGCTGGAACATGCCGGGCCGACGGCATCGCGATCGGAGGTCGTGGTCGAGGCCGCGCAGGAGGTAGGGCCGGCGCTGTTCTTCAGCCTGCTCGTCATCACCGTGTCGTTCCTGCCGATCTTCGCGCTCGAAGCCCAGGAAGGCCGCCTGTTCAAGCCGCTGGCCTACACCAAGACCTTCGCGATGGCGGCCGCCGCGCTGCTGTCGATCACGCTGGTGCCGGCGCTGATGGTCCTGTTCATTCGAGGGCGGATCGCGCCCGAAGCGAAGAACCCGGTCAACCGCCTGTTGATCTGGCTCTACCGCCCCGTGATCCGTTTCGTCCTCGAGTTTCGCTGGTCGACGGCTCTCGTGGCGGTCGCGGTGCTGGCGGCGACGGCGATACCGGCCCAGCGCCTGGGCAGCGAGTTCATGCCCAACCTGAACGAGGGAACCCTGCTCTTCATGCCGACCACCCTGCCCGGCCTGTCCGTGACCAAGGCGGCGGAACTGCTGCAGACCCAGG
>JADLEG010000292.1 GCA_020846275.1 Alphaproteobacteria bacterium | reverse complement strand
TCAACCTGCGCGCCGAGGACGAGGCGGCGGAGATGGAGCAGCAGATCGCCGGCATGCGCACGGAGCGCGAGGACCTGATCGCGGCGATCGCGCGGCTGCGCCAGGGCATCGGCGAGCTGAACAAGGAGGGCCGCGAGCGGCTGCTGGCCTCGTTCGAGCAGGTGAACAACCACTTCTCCGAGCTGTTCACCCGACTGTTCGGCGGCGGTCGCGCGCACCTGGCCCTGATCGAGAACGACGATCCGCTGCAGGCCGGGCTTGAGATCATGGCAAGCCCGCCAGGCAAGAAGATCGGCGTCCTGACCCAGCTCTCGGGCGGCGAGCGGGCGCTGACCGCCATCGCGTTGCTGTTCGCGGTGTTCCTGACCAACCCGGCGCCGATCTGCGTGCTGGACGAGGTGGACGCCCCGCTGGACGACGCCAACGTCGAGCGCTTCTGCCAACTGGTCAGCGAGATCGCGCACAACACGCAGACGCGCTTCCTGGTGATCACCCACCACCGCATCACCATGGCGCGCATGGACCGGCTGTTCGGCGTCACCATGGCCGAGCGCGGCGTGTCGCAGCTCGTCTCGGTGGACTTGCAGGAAGCCGTGCGGATCAGGCACGCGAGCTAGGGGCGTTCGCTGCTGCAGTTGATCTACCTCTCCTGTCCCCCTCCCCTTGCGGGAGGGGTTGGGGGAGGGGTCCTAAGCGCGAACGACCGTCACCCTCCCCCTAACCCCCTCCCGTCAAGGGAGCGAGACCAAAACACAAGCGGCGCTCGCGACCCTGTGTGCAGCCCGCTCTAACCCCCTGAATCCGCAGCGTGAAACCTTTGCCCTCGGCGGCGCGTTCATCCTTGACTCCAGGGGGGGCCATCCCTAGATTGCGGCCCGCCGCGAGACGCCTTTCGGGGGGTCGGTTCGCGGTGCGGCCTTGGCGCAAGGACATGCCGATGACCGCCGATCCGCATCCTTCTTCCCTCAAGGACCTTGAGGCCCGCCTGTCGGACGCGCGCCAGCGCGCGGGAATCCAGCAGGAAGAGGAAAGGGACGCGCGAACGGACGGTGGGCCGCCGCCGACCTCGGCGATGGGGCTAGCGCTCCGCGTGGGGATCGAACTGGCGGCGGGATTGGCGGTCGGCGGCGGGATCGGCTGGTTCCTGGATCGATGGCTGGGGACCTCGCCGTTTCTTCTGCTGGTCTTCTTCGTGCTGGGCGCCGCCGCGGGAATGCTGAACGTCTACCGGCTGACGCAGGCGATGAACGCGCCCGACGGCCGGGGTGGCGGGACCGCCTGAACGGTCCCGCCCAAGGGGATCTTCTCCGTGGCCGAAGCCCATAATCCGCTCGAGCAGTTCCTGATCCACCGCATCGTCCCGATCAAGGTCGGCGGTCTCGACATCTCCTTCACCAACTCGGCGCTGTGGATGGTGGTCGCCACCATCCTGATCACGCTCCTGATGACCCAGGGCATGAAGGCGCGCGCGCTGGTGCCGGGGCGCATGCAATCCGTGGCGGAGATGGCCTACGAATTCGTGGCGGGCATGCTGCGCGACAATGTCGGCAAAGAGGGCATGCCCTACTTCCCGTTCATCTTCTCGCTGTTCATGTTCATCCTGTTCGCCAACCTCTTGGGCATGGTGCCGTTCTCCTTCACGACCACCAGCCACATCATCGTCACCTTCGCGTTGGCGATTGTGGTGTTTATCGGCGTGACGATCATCGGCTTCGCGCGCCACGGTCTCGGCTATCTCAAGCTGTTCGCGCCCTCGGGCGTGCCGACCGTGCTGCTGCCGCTGCTGATCGTGATCGAACTTCTGTCCTACCTGATCCGGCCGATCAGCCTGTCGGTCCGACTTTTCGCCAACATGCTGGCCGGCCACACGATGCTGAAGGTGTTCGCCGGCTTTGTGATCTCGCTCGGCGTGCTCGCCGGATGGGCGCCGCTGGCGTTCATCGTCGCGCTGACCGGCCTCGAGATCCTGATCGCGTTCCTGCAGGCCTACGTGTTCGCGGTCCTGACCTGCATCTATCTCAACGACGCCGTCCACATGCACCACTAGGCAGCGTCGCAGCGTTTCAACCCCAGCCAAACCGGAAGGAAGTCACTGTCATGGGTCCAGAAGCCGCCAAGCTGATCGGCGCCGGCCTTGCCACCATCGCGCTCGCGGGCGTGGGCATCGGCATCGGGAACATCTTCGGCAACCTGATCGCCGGGGGCCTGCGCAACCCGGCCGCGGTGCCGAAGATGATGGGAAACGTGTTCCTGGGCTTCGCGCTGACCGAGGCGATCGCGCTGTTCGCCCTCGTCATCGCGATGCTGCTGCTGTTCGTGTTCTAGGCCGAGGCTCGAAACCGGAGGGCCGGCGTCCATGCCGCAGCTCGTCTTCTCCGACTTCCCGCCCCAGCTCTTCTGGCTGGTGGTCACCTTCGTCTTCCTCTACCTGATGATGACGAAGGTGGCCCTGCCGCGGGTGAGCCAGGTGCTGGAGGCGCGCGAGTCGAAGATCGCGGGCGACCTCAGGGCCGCCGAGAAGCTGCGCGCCGACGCCGAGACCACGCTGAAGGCCTACGAGAAGGCGATGGCCGAGGCCAAGGCCAGGGCCACCGCCGCGATCCAGGACGCGACGCAGAAGGCGAATGCCGCCGCCGCCGCGCGCCAGGCGGATTTCGCCAGCGTCCTGAAGGAACGCAGCGATGCCGCCGAACAGCGCATCGCGGCGGCCCGCAAGGCCGCGCTCGGCGAGGTCGACAAGGTGGCGAGCGAAGTGACATCCGCCCTGGTCGGCCGGCTGATGGGCGGCGAGCCCTCCCCGGCCGCCATCCGCCAGGCGGTCGACGCGGCCCGCGGCGGGCGGAGCTGAGCATGCTGCACAACCCGACCTTCTGGGCCGCCGTCGGCTTCGTGCTGTTCGTGATCGTGGCGTGGAAGCCGCTGTCGCGCGCCGCGACGAACGCCCTCGACCTGCACGCCGCGCGGATTCGCGCGCAGATCGAAGAGGCCGAGCGCCTGCGGGCCGAGGCCCAGGCCCTGCTGGCCGAGTACAAGGCCAAGCAGGCCCAGGCGCTGAAGGAGGCCGAGGCGATCGTGGCCCGCGCCCAGGACGAGGCCCGGCGCATCGCCGTCGAGGCCACCGCCGCGACCGATGCCGCGCTGAAGCGCCGCGAGCAGCAGACGCTCGACAAGATCGCCCAGGCCGAGGCCGCCGCCCTGCGGGACGTGCGCAACCAGGCGGTGGACATCGCCATCGCCGCCGCGCGCCGCATCGTGACCGAGGAAATGAAGGGCCAGCGCAGCGCCCAGCTGGTCGACGCCGCGATCAAGGAATTGCCGGCCAAATTGCACTGACGCCCGGCCCGTTTCTGTCGGGGGAACCGGCCATGTTCGCACGCCTGCTGCCGATCCTGGCCGTCGCCCTTCCCCTCGCCGCGCCGCCGGCCTTTGCCGTCGGCGACCCCTATGTGCCGGCCCAGCTATCCTCGGTGCAGCAGAACGCGCTGCGGGACGGCTGCAAGAAGCGCTATGCCACGAACAAGCGGAAATACAACGAGTGCGTCCGCGGCAATTCGGCCGCCAGCGACAACGCGCTGATCGACGGCTGCTACGCCCGCTACCAGCACCAGCGCGACAAGCTGCGCCAATGCCTGGGCCGGCGATAGGCGCCTATTGTCCCGCCCTGCGGTCGGGGCGACGGAAGTAGAGCGCCTTGGTCGCCTCCGTCGCGACCATGTAGCCCAGCACGATCGCGACCGAGGCGGCCATCACGGACGGCGAGATCGCCACGAACCCGAACGCATCCGACAACGGCCCCGCATAGGGTGCGGCCAATGCCACCGCACCGACAACGAGCGTGACCGTCAGCAGCAGCCGGCTGGGCCGGCTGGCAAACACCGGGCCGCGCGTCCGCAGCAACTGCAGGACCGCCAGCTCGGTCAGCAGCGATACCACGAACCAGGCGGTCTGGAACGTCGGCTCGTCGGCCCGGAACAGCAGCAGCAGCGTACCGAACGTCAGGAGATCGAACAGCGAGCTGACCAGCCCGAAGACGATCATGAAGCGCCGGACATCCGCGATGTTCCAGCGCTGGGCATGCGCCACGTGCTCGGGGTCGACGTTGTCGGTCGAGATCGCGATCGACGGCAGGTCGGACAGGAAATTGTTGAGCAGGATCTGCTTGGCGGCCAGCGGCAGGAACGGCAGCAGCGGCGTGGCCAGCGCCATGCTGATCATGTTGCCGAACGTGGCGCTGGTGGTGATGCTGATGTATTTCAGCGTGTTGGCGAAGGTGCGCCGCCCGTCGATCACGCCCTGGCGCAGCACGTCCAGGTCGCGCTGCAGCAGGATCACGTCGGCGCTCTGCCGCGCCACGTCCACAGCCGAATCGACCGAGATGCCGACGTCGGCGGCATGCAGCGCGGGCGCGTCGTTGATGCCGTCGCCCATGTACCCCACGGCGTGCCCGGTCCGGCGCAGCGCCAGGACGATGCGTTCCTTCTGCTGCGGGTCGACCTCGACGAACAGGTCGGTGCGCGCCGCCTGCTGCCACAGCGCTTCGTCCTTCATGACGGCGATCTCGGCGCCGGTCAGCAGCGAGCGCGGGTCGAGCCCGATCGCGTTCGCCAGATGTGCCGTGACGTAGCGATTGTCCCCGCTGATGACCTTGGTCGCCACGCCCAGGTCGGCGAGATCGCGGATGATCCGCGGCGCATCCGGCTTGGGCGGGTCGTAGAACAGCAGGAACCCCGCGAAGGACATCGCGGCCTCGTCGTCGTGGCCATAGCGGTCCTTCGCCGGCACCAGCCGGGTGGCGACCGCCAGCACGCGGTAGCCCTCCTCGCTCCTTGCCCTGAAGTAGGCCTCGAGCTCGCCGGCCGCGGCGGCGTCGAGCGGTGCCTGCCCATCCGGCCGCTCTACCGTGGCGCAGATCGCCAGCACGTTGGCGAAGGCGCCCTTGGTGATGATCAGGTGCCGCGCGTCGCCCGCGGCCGAGACGACCACGATGGTCAGGCGCTTGCGGCGAAAATCGTAGGGAATTTCGTCGATCTTGCGCCGGTCCGGCGCCGACCAGCCCGATCGCGCGCCGTCCGCGACGATGGCGGCGTCCAGCGGGTTCTCGATTCCCGATTCCAGCGACGCGTTGAGATAGGCCAGCTCCCGGACCGCCCGCGAACTCTTCATCGCCGGATCGACCGCGTCGTGCAGCGCGACCACGCCCTCGGTCAGCGTGCCGGTCTTGTCGGTGCACAGCACCGTCATGCTGCCCAGGTTCTCGATCGCCTCCAGCCGCCGGACGATCACGCCGCGGCGCGCCATCGCGCGCGCACCGGCCGACAGCGTGACGCTGACCACCGCCGGCAGCAGTTCGGGCGAAAGCCCGACCGCGAGTGCCACGGCGAAGAGCAGCGAGTCGACGACCGGGCGTCCGAGCAGCTGGTTGACGGTCAGTACGAACAGCACGATCAGGATCATGACGCGGAGCAGCAGGTAGCCGAACTGCCGGATGCCGCGGGCGAACTCGGTTTCCGGCGCGCGCCGGCCGAGCCGCGCGGCGATCGCGCCGAACTCGGTCCGCCGGCCGGTTTCCACGATCAGCACCCGCGCGGTGCCGCTGCGCAGCGACGAGCCCAGGAACACGGCATTGGTGCGCGCGCCGACCGGCGTCGCCGCGGCCAGCACGCCCGGCTGCTTCTCGACCGGGAAGGTCTCGCCGGTGAGCGCCGATTCGCTGACCAGACAATCCTTGGCTTCCAGCACCAACCCGTCGGCCGGCACCAGGTTGCCGGCAGACAGCATCACCACGTCGCCCGGCACCACCGCGCGCGCCGGCACGACGATTTCCGCCCCGTCGCGCAGGACGCGGCAGGTCAGCGCCAGGCGCCGCTTCAGCTCGGCCACCGCCGTGGATGCCCGGTACTCCTGCAGGAACCCCAGCAAGGTGCTGCCCAGCACGATCGCGAGGATGATCGAGGCGTCGACCCACTGCCGCAGCGCCAGCGAAACGACCGCCCCGAAGACCAGGATCAGGACCAGCGGGCTTTCCCACTGGCGCAGCAGCAGGCGCAAGGCTGAAAGCTCGCCCTCCTGGCCCACCGCGTTGGGTCCGTGGCGCTCCAGGCGCTCGCGCGCGGCCGGTGCGGAGAGGCCCTGCGGCCCCGACGCAAGGGCCGATTGCAGCTCGTCGGCCCGGCGGCTCCAGAACGGATGTTCCTGCAGGGACGCGCCGGTCATCGCTTGCAGCCGCCAGTCCCCCGGGCCGCTACGGCGCCGGCTTCGGCAGCCCCGGCAGGGTCGGCAGCGGCGCGACCGGCCGCTGGCCGGACGGCGTGCCGGGCGGACGGGGATCGACGGTCTCGCCGCGGCGCAGGCGGTTGTAGTTCAGTTCGTCCTCGTTCAGCTGCAGGCCGATCAGGATGGCGTAATAGCGCCCCTGCTCGTCCTTGCGGATCGGGATCGTGACCTGCTCCAGCTCCTCCTCGGCCACCGCACTGTCGCGGCCCTGCGGCAGGTCGAAGGCGACCGGGAAAACCTCCTTGGTGATGATCTCGCCCGATACGCGATGGCGAATGGCGACGAAGTACGCAAATTCGATGCGGCTGCTCGTCTCCGCCCGGCCGCGCTGGGTGGCGAACTCCAGTCGCATGGCGACGCGCACCTTGCGGTCCTTCTCGCTGCACACCGGCTGGCTGACCGAGCGCACGAACACGTCGTAGCGCACGTCTTCCATCGTGCGCCCGTCGCCGGGCTTGAACTTGGTCAGCCGGGTGAGTTCCGGCACCAGGCCGACATCGGGACAGTCCTCGGGATCGGCCCAGGCCGGGCCGGCAAGCGGTGCCGCGACCAGCAGCGCCGCGGCGAGCGCGACCGCGCGTGTCAGAGCCCGTTGTGCGTTCCGTCGCACAGCGGCGCGGATTTGGACGACTTGCACCCGCAGAACCATACCGTCGCCGCCTCCTTCGCCGCGTACCTGACCGGCGCCAGGCCGGTCCCCTTGTGCGAGCCGTCGCAGAAGGGCTGCTTCTTGCTGCGCCCGCAGGCGCACCACCAATAGTCCTTGCCCGCCTCGACGCTGATGCCGAACGGCGCCTTCTGCGCCACGACCGGACCCGTCATGCCCACCCTTTCCTTCGGTCCTGGTGCCGTATAGTGTCCGGCACCCGCCGGTTTTTTCCATGCCGATGCGGGCGACATTAGGGTCTGGCCGATGCAAGCACAAGACCGACGGCACTGTTGGCGCAACCGCCTGCTGCGCGGCGCATAGGCGCGGCATGGCGGTCTACACCGAGGTCGGCGACGAGGATCTGGCGGGGTTCGTGGCCCAGTACGACATCGGCCAGGTGACGAGCTGCAAGGGCATCGCCGAGGGCGTCGAGAACTCGAACTACCTGCTGCGCACCGAGCGCGGCTCCTACATCCTGACCCTCTACGAGAAGCGGGTGAAGCCCGAGGACCTGCCCTTCTTCCTGGGGCTGATGGACCACCTGGCCGCCGGCGGCTTCGCCTGCCCCACGCCGGTGCATGCGCGCGACGGCAAGGCGCTCAGGACCCTCTGCGGCCGGCCGGCGGCGATCGTCACCTTCCTCGACGGCATGTGGCCGCGGCAGATCCAGCCGCAGCATTGCAGGCTCCTGGGCGCGGCGATGGCGCGGATGCACCTTGCCGGCGCGTCCTTCGCTCTGAAGCGCGCGAACGCGCTCGGCCTCGGCGGGTGGCGCCCGCTTGTGGACGCCTGCGCGCCGCGCGCCGGCGAGGTGCGCGCCGGGCTGGACGCGTTGATCCGGGACGAGATCGCGTTCCTGGAGCCGAACTGGCCGAAGGCCCTGCCCGAAGGCGTGATCCATGCCGACCTGTTCCAGGACAACGTGTTCTTCCTCGGCGACAAGCTGTCGGGCGTGATCGACTTCTACTTCGCGTGCAACGATTTCTTCGCCTACGAGATCGCGATCTGCCTGAATGCCTGGTGCTTCGAGCGCGACGGCGATTTCAACGCCACCAAGGCGCGGCTGATGCTGCAGTCCTATCGCGCCGTGCGGCCGATCCAGCCGCAGGAGATCGCGGCGCTGCCGATCCTGTCGCGCGGCGCGGCGCTGCGTTTCCTTTTGACGCGGCTCTACGACTGGCTGAACCATCCGGCCGGCGCCTTCGTGAAGCCCAAGGACCCGCTGGAATACGCCCGCAAGCTGCGCTTCCACCAGGCCGTCACCGGGCCCGGTGCCTACGGCATCGCATGACCGAGGAAATCGTCGAGGCCTTCACCGACGGCGCGTGCAGCGGCAATCCCGGTCCGGGCGGCTGGGGCGCCATCCTGCGCTTCCGCGGCGTGGAGAAGGAGTTCTCGGGCGCGGAGGACAAGACGACCAACAACCGCATGGAGCTGATGGCGGCGATCGCCGCGCTGGAGGCGCTGAAGCGGCCCTCCGTCGTGCATGTCCACACCGACAGCACCTATCTGCGCGACGGCATCACCAAGTGGATCCACGCCTGGAAGGCCAAGGGCTGGAAGACCGCCGACAAGAAGCCGGTCAAGAACATCGACCTGTGGCAGCGCCTGGAACTGGCCGCCGCCCCGCACAAGGTCAAGTGGCACTGGGTGCGCGGCCATGACGGCCACGCGGAGAACGAGCGCGCCGACGCGCTGGCCAGGCAGGCGCTGGAGGCGGCAAGGCTGGATTGATTTCAGGTTATAACTACATTAATGTAGTTACAAAATGGTAGCCACAGAATTGCTATGATCGAGTGGACATGGGATCCACGAAAGAATGCCGCGAACTTGCGCAAGCATGGCGTCGGTTTCGATGTCGCACAGTTTGTCTTCGCGGACCCGCTGCACAGATCCCGACCGGATGTCCATCCCGACGCAGAGCGCTGGCAGTCCATAGGGATGATCAACGGCGTCTGTCTGTTCGTAGTCCATACATTGCCCGAGCGAGCTGGAAGCAGCGAGATCGGGCGGATCATCAGTGCCCGGAAGGCAACTCCAAGGGAGAGAGGTGCGTATGAAAAAGGGAGCTTCTAGGCGACTGACGCCGTCGCAGCAGGCTCAGCTCGACAAGCTTGCCGCGATGAAAGACGAGGATATCGACACCCGGGACATACCGGAGGTGACGGACTGGCGCGGGGCAAAGCGCGGGCTTTTTTATCGACCCATCAAGAGGCAATTGACGTTGCGGATCGACGCGGATGTGGTCGACTGGTTCCGGAGGCACTCCCCGAACGGACAGGGCTATCAAACCAAAATGAACCTTGCCTTGCGAGAGTATGTTCAACAGCGCAAGGTAAAGTCGGCTTAGGCACGAAGCGAGCGCCAAGCCGACTGGTGGAGGGAATTCGTCGCTCGCTGTCCCTCAAACCACCGCCGACGTGCCGCCGTCGATGTTGATCGCCACGCCGGTGATGTAGCTCGCGCGCGCGGAGGCCAGGAAGGCGATCACGTCGCCGGCCTCGTGGCCCTCGCCAACCCGGCCGAGCGGAACGCCGCGGGCCTTGGCGTCTTCCATGTAGCGCTCGTCGATCGTGGCGTTCGGCCGCGCGCCCGGCAGGCGGGCGTAGCGGCGCTCGTGCTGGCCGCTTTTGATCAGGCCGATGCAGACCGTGTTGACCAGGATGTTGTCCTTGGCCAGGTCCTTGGACAGCGCCTTCGTGAGCGCGATGCCGGCCGCGCGCGAGATCGAGGTGGGCATCGACGACGCACCCGGCGTGCGGCCCGCCAGGTTGGTCACGTTGATGATCCGCCCGCCGCCGTTCTTGCGCAGTTCGGGCACGACCGCGCGGATCAGTCCGACCGCCGCCCAGAGCTTGAGGCTGAAGTCGCCCTGCCAGTCGGCATCGCTGACCAGATCGAACGCCTTGGCGTGCGAGGTGCCGGCATTGTTGACCAGGATGTCGATGCGGCCGTAGCGATCGAGGGCGGCCTTGACGATCGCGGCGGCCGATTGCGGGTCGCTGACGTCGCGCTGGATGGTCATGACGCGGCCGGGCGCAACGCGCTCGATCTCGGCCGCCGCCGCCGCCAGCACGTCGGGCCGGCGCGCGACGATCGCGACCTTGCCGCCCTCGGCGGCGATGCGATGGGCGGCTGCTTTCCCGATCCCTTCGCTGCCGCCGGTGACGATCGCGACCTTGTCCGTCAGTCCCAGGTCCATAGGCGCTCCGCAAACGCGAAGGGCCTCATCCTTCGACAGGCTCAGGATGAGGCCCTAAGGGATATCGATGTCTCCTCATCCTGAGCTTGTCGAAGGATGAGGCGTTGGAAAGACCTTCTACAGGTCCTTCATCACGCTTTCGGCGCTCGAGACCTCGAACTTGCCGGGCTCCTCGAGGTGCAGGCTCTTCACCACGCCGTCCTTGACCACCATGGCGTAGCGCTGGCCCCGCTTGCCGAGGCCGCGGGCGGTCAAGTCGAATTCCATGCCCATCGCCTTGGCCAGGTTCCCGCTGCCGTCCGGCAGCATGAACACCTTGTCGCCGACCTTCTGGTCCTTGCCCCAGGCGTCCATCACGAACGGATCGTTGACCGAGGTGCAGACGATCTGGTCGACGCCCTTCTTCCTGATCGCCTCGGCGTTCTGCACGAAGCCCGGCAGGTGCTTGGCCGAGCAGGTCGGCGTGAAGGCGCCGG
>JADLEG010000291.1 GCA_020846275.1 Alphaproteobacteria bacterium | reverse complement strand
GCCATCGCAACGAGCCGTCGGGCGCGCTGCACGGGCTGATGCGCGTGCGCGCCTTCACCCAGGACGACGCGCATATCTTCGTGACCGAGGACCAGATCACCGAGGAGGGCAAGCGGTTCTGCGACCTCTTGCGCTCGATCTACCAGGACCTGGGATTCACCGACATCTCGGTCAAATTCTCCGACCGCCCGGCGGTGCGCGCGGGCACCGACGCGATCTGGGACAAGGCCGAGGCGGCGCTGAAGGAGGCGGCCGAGGCCGGCGGGCTCGAGGTCACGCTCAACCCGGGCGAAGGCGCCTTCTACGGGCCGAAGCTCGAGTTCGTGCTGCGCGACGCGATCGGCCGCGACTGGCAGTGCGGCACGCTGCAGGTCGACTTCGTGCTGCCCGAGCGCCTGGACGCCTCCTATGTCGGCGAGGACGGGCACAAGCACCGCCCGGTCATGCTGCACCGCGCGATCCTCGGCTCGTTCGAACGCTTCATCGGCATCCTGATCGAGAACTATGCCGGCCGGTTCCCGCTCTGGCTGGCGCCGGTCCAGGCCCTGGTGGCCACCATCACGGGCGATGCGGACATCTACGCAGGAAAGGTGCTGGAAGCGCTGAAATCCGCCG
Source organism: Alphaproteobacteria bacterium (assembly GCA_020846275.1). Lineage (GTDB taxonomy): Bacteria > Pseudomonadota > Alphaproteobacteria > JAEULC01 > JAEULC01 > JAEULC01. The sequence goes on along the minus strand of JADLEG010000291.1, from coordinate 5,697 downwards.
GATTGCGGGCCGAGGCCGACCTGCGCAACGAAAAGATCAACTACAAGGTCCGCGAGCACAGCCTCGCCAAGGTGCCCTACATGCTGGTGGTGGGGCGCAAGGAGGCCGAAACCGGCACCGTGGCCCTGCGGCAACTTGGTGGCCAGGCCCAGGAAGTCCTTGCGCTGGAAGCCGCCGTCTCTAAACTGGTTCAATTGGGGAGCATGCCATCGGTTTGACGGCCTTTTTCGCCGGATTTTCCCCAAGATCCGGGCAGGAAGGGGCGTCCCTTGGCCCATAGAGGAGGTCTTCAATAGCCCGTCCACCTATCGATCTCGCGCCCAGCCGCGAGGGTCCGCGTGTCAACCACGAAATCCGCCTGCCACAGGTCCGTCTGGTCGGTGCCGACGGCGAGATGATCGGCGTCGTATCCATCCGCGAGGCGCTGGAACGCGCCGAGCAGGCCGGGCTCGACCTCGTCGAGGTCGCGCCCCAGGCCGAGCCGCCGGTATGCAAGATCCTCGACTTCGGCAAATACAAGTACGAGGCCCAGAAGAAGAAGAACGAGGCCCGCAAGCGCCAGAAGGTCATCGAGGTCAAGGAAATCAAGTTCCGCCCGGGCATCGACGACCACGACTACGACGTCAAGATGCGCGCCATGAAGAAATTCCTGGGCGAGGGCGACAAGGTCAAGATCACGCTGCGCTTTCGCGGGCGCGAGCTGGCGCACCAGGAGCTGGGCGCCAAGCTGCTCGACCGCGTGCGCGCGGATATCGACGAGCTGGCCAAGGTCGAGCAGTTCCCGCGCATGGAAGGCCGGCAGATGACGATGGTGGTGGCGCCGAAATAGCGCCCCGCCGCCGGCCTGCGATCCGCCTCTCTTTCCGTCGAACGCGAGCGAGACCGCCTAGCTGCGCCGGTTCGGCGCGCGGCCGAACAGGCGCTCGACCATCGGCGCGAAGGCCTCGACCGGCATCGTGTCGTAGTGGGGGTCGAACGCCTTCTGGTCCCATTCGTCGCACAGGCGGCAGGTCCGCTCGAAGGCGGGATGGCCGCGATGGACCTCGCGCGCGTTGCGGTCCTGCCCCATCAGGTGGAAGAAGTGGTAGCCCTGGAAGGTCCGGTGGTTCTGGACCATCCAGTGGTTCTCGTCCGACACGAAGGGCTTCACGATCGCGGCGGCGTAGTCGCCATGCGTGTAGGGCGCCACGTCGTCGCCGATGTCGTGCAGCAGCGCGCACACCACCGTCTCCTCGTCGGCGCCGGCGCGCAGCGCGCGCGTCGCCGTCTGCAGGCAGTGCGTGTAGCGGGTGACCTGGTAGCCGAAAGTATAGCGGTCGACGCGCTTGAGTTCGGCCAATACGCGCGCAGCCAGGTCGGCGTTCTGCGCCTTGAACGCCGCCGCGACGATGGTCCAGTCGTTCTGGTCGTGGTCTTCCATCTGGGTGGCGCGCACCACATCCACGCCCGGCTTCATCACCGCGACCATTCTTACCCCCCCCCCGCGTTTTGCCGACTGAAAGCTGCAATCAGTCTAGGCGGACCGCCAAACCCCGCGCCAGACCCGATATCGCGATGTGGTCCCGTTTCGCCGGCAGGGCGCATCGTCGCGGCGGCGGGGTTGCGGACAGTTCGCCCTTGCCGCCCCGGCCCCGCGGTGGAAACATGATGCCCTGACAGGGAGCAGCGCCCGGGCGGCCGGGCGGCGACGATCGGTGGCCGAGCGGCCGCCCTGGGACGAACCAGAACAACCCAAGTCCCGGGAAAGGAACCGCTCATGCCCACTGGAACCCAAAACGGCAGACATCCCGCCGGCCCCCGTTGCGCCGCGATCGTGGGGCCCTACCTCTCCGGCAAGACGACCCTGCTCGAAAGCCTTCTGCTGGTCACCGGCGCGATCGCCCGGCGCGGCACGGCGAAGGAAGGCAACCTGGTGGGCGACGGCAGCGCCGAGGCGCGCGCGCGCAAGATGAGCGTGCAGGTGACGCCGGCCAGCACCAGCTTCCTGGGCGAGAGCTGGACCTTCCTCGACTGCCCCGGCTCGATCGAGTTCTGGCAGGAGACGATGAACGCGCTGATGGTGGCCGACGCCGCCGTCGTGGTGGTCGAGCCGGTGGTGGACCGCGCGATGACCGTGGCGCCGCTGCTGCATTTCCTCGACGAGCATGCGATCCCCCACATGATCTTCGTCAACAAGATGGACGAGACCGAGACGCGCGTGCGCGAGTTCATGGACGCGCTGCAGGGCGTCTCCGAGCGCCCGCTGGTGCTGCGCCAGGTCCCGATCCGCCGGGGCGAGGCGATCGAGGGCTACGTGGACGTCGTCAGCGAGCGCGCCTACCGATACAAGCCGGGCCAGGAATCCGACCTGATCCCGCTGCCCGACGAGCTGCAGTCGCGCGAGAAGGAGGTGCGCCAGGGCCTGCTGGAGAAGCTGGCGGATTTCGACGACAAGCTGCTGGAGCAGTTGCTCGAGGACGTGGTCCCGCCGAAGGAGGAGATCTACCGCCACCTGTCGTCCAACCTGGCCGAGGACCGCATCGTGCCGGTGTTCCTGGGCGCGGCCGAGCGCGACCACGGCGTGCGCCGGCTCTTGAAGGCGCTGCGCCACGAAGTGCCCGACATCGCCGCGACCGCGAACCGCCTCGGCGTCAAGCCGGGCGACGGTCCGCTGCTGCGGGTCTTCAAGACCCTGCACCAGCCCCATGCCGGCAAGCTCAGCTTCGCGCGGCTGCTGCGCGGCAAGGTCAAGGACAACGCGACCCTGGGCCAGGACCGCATCGGCGGCATCTACCGCATGGTCGGCGAGCAGCAGACCAAGCTTGGCGAAGCCGCCGCCGGCGAGGTGGTGGCGCTCGGCCGCATGGAGCACACGCGCACCGGCCATGCGCTGGGCGCGAACGGCGATGCCGGCGGCGAGGCCGGCGCCTTCGCCGCCGTGCTGACGCCGGTCTATTCGCTGGCGATCGTCGCCGAGAAGCGCGCCGACGAGGTGAAGCTGTCGGGCTCGCTGGCCAAGCTGGTCGAGGAGGATCCCTCGCTCGGCGTCGAGCTGCAGCACGACACGCACGAGCACCTGCTGCTGGGGCAGGGCGATATCCACCTGCAGGTCGCGGTCGATCGCCTGAAGAGCAAGTTCAACCTGCCGGTCGCGACCACGCGCCCGCAGGTGCCGTACAAGGAGACCATCCGCAACGGCACCAAGCACCACGCCCGCTACAAGCGCCAGACCGGCGGGCACGGGCAATTCGCCGACATCCATATCGAGATCAAGCCGCTGCCGCGCGGCAGCGGGTTCGTGTTCTCGGAATCGATCGTCGGCGGATCGGTGCCGCGCAACTTCATCCCGTCGGTCGAGATCGGCGTGCAGGACTATCTGAAGCGCGGGCCGCTGGGATTCCACGTGGTCGATTTCGCCGTCGACCTGCAGGACGGCCAGTACCACGACGTCGACAGCTCGGACATGGCGTTCCGCACCTGCGCCGGCATGGCCATGCGCGAGGCGATGCCGAAATGCGGGCCCGTGCTGCTGGAGCCGATCTTCCAAGTCGAGATCGCGGTGCCCAACGCCTACACCGCCCGCGTGCAGCGGCTGGTCACGGGCCGCCGCGGGCAGGTGCTGGGCTTCGACGCCAAGCCGGGCTGGGCGGGCTGGGACCTGGTGTCGGCGCACATGCCGCAATCCGAGCTGCACGACCTGATCGTCGAGCTGCGGTCGCTGACGCTCGGCGTCGGCACCTTTACTTGCGCCTTCGATCATCTGCAGGAGCTGGTCGGGCGCTTGGCGGACCAGATCGTCCAGGCGCGCAACGCGGCCCAGGCGGCGCAGTAGGCGAGCTAGTCGGGGGCGGCGGAAACGTTCCGCCGCTCCCGGATTCGGCGCTGGTGACGAATGGCCAGCGGCGGGCATACCCTTGCAATTCTGCGCCGTTCGGCTTAACTTACCAACACGACTGGAACAATTCTAAATCGCTGCGCTGCTCCGGGTGGGCACGGACGTACGGAAGGAGAGCCTTATGAAAATCGACATCGGTATCGGCGAGAAGGACCGCAGGGCGATCGCGGAGGGTTTGTCGCGCGTGCTGGCGGACACCTACACGCTCTACCTCAAAACCCACAACTTCCACTGGAACGTGACCGGGCCCATGTTCAACACGCTGCATCTCATGTTCGAGACGCAGTACAACGAGCTGGCCCTGGCGGTCGATCTCATTGCCGAGCGCATCCGCGCCCTCGGGCATCCCGCGCCGGGCAGCTACAAGGCCTATTCCAAGCTCTCCTCGATCGCCGAGGCCGATGGCGTGCCGGCGGCGGAAGAGATGATCAAGCAGCTCGTCGAAGGCCACGAGGCGGTGGCGAAGACCGCGCGCAAGGTGTTCCCGGCGGCCGAGAAAGCCGACGACCAGCCCACCGCCGACCTGATGACCGAGCGTCTGCAGATCCACGAGAAGACCGCCTGGATGCTGCGCAGCATGCTCGAATAGGCGGAACCGGGCGGTTTCACCGACAGTTGATTTGTCGGGCCTGCCGAGCGCCGCCTACCAAGGGTGACGCAACCCGAGGAAGGGACCGACCATGCTGATCAAGCGCCCGCGGGGCTGGGAGATCAAGGAAGCCCGGGCGACGCCGGAGGCGGTGTTCCACGACCGCCGCCGCGTCGCGCAGGCGCTGGGGCTGGGGTCGATCCTGGCCGGCATCGGCGAGTTCGGCGCGCTGGGTTCGGCGCTCGCCGACGAGGCCGACCCGTCGGCCGGCCTCTACCCGGCCAAGCAGAACCCCGCCTACACGGTCGCGATGCCGCTGACGCCCGAGGACATCGCGACCAAGTACAACAACTTCTACGAATTCGGCTCGCACAAGCAGATCGCGAGCGCTGCGCAGGAGCTGAAGACGCGGCCCTGGACCGTCAAGATCGAGGGCATGGTCGAGAAGCCGATGGAGGTCGGCATCGACAACCTTTTGAAGGCGATGCCGCTGGAAGAGCGGCTCTACCGCCATCGCTGCGTCGAGGCCTGGTCGATGAAGGTGCCGTGGAGCGGCTTTGCGCTGAAGGCGCTGGTGGACTACGCCAAGCCGCTGGGCTCGGCCAAGTATCTCGAGATGTACACCTTCGTCGACGTCAAGATGGCGCCGGGCCAGCGCAGCTTCTGGTATCCCTGGCCCTATGTCGACGGGCTGACGATGGCCGAGGCCACCAGCGAGATGGCCTTCATCGCCACCGGTCTCTACGGCAAGCCGATCCACAAGCAGAACGGCGCGCCGCTGCGCCTGGCGGTGCCGTGGAAATACGGCTTCAAGTCGGTCAAGTCGATCGTGCGCTTCGCCTTCACCGACAAGCGGCCGAAGGGTTTCTGGGAACAGCTCCAGGCGTCGGAATACGGCTTCTGGGCCAACGTCAACCCCGAGGTCCCGCATCCCCGCTGGAGCCAGGCGCAGGAGACGGACATCGGCACCCAGGAGAAGATCCCGACCCTGCTGTTCAACGGCTACGCCGAGCAGGTGGCCGGGATCTACAAGGGGCTGGAGAAGGAACGCCTCTGGGCCTAGAGGCGGCCGGCGTTCCTCGTCCTTCGAGACGGCGCTTCGCGCCTCCTCAGAGTCTGACTCAAAATGATTTTTCTGTATTCAGGGCCTTGAGAGGCGTCGGATGAGGAGTTGGACGCTTGCGATCAGGAACCAGGCCTCTGCGCTGGCGATGGTTCGTTCGAAGTCCTTGGC
>JADLEG010000290.1 GCA_020846275.1 Alphaproteobacteria bacterium | reverse complement strand
CTCGACCAAACAGGACGCGTTACGTCGTTGCTTGACCCTGCGAAGGGGCCTGGGGCACGTGCGAATTGCGTCTGCGCGCGCACATATAGGTAAGTGTCGGGCGGGCGCAAGTTTTTTCTGCGCCCTGGAACAAAAAACCGTGCCGCCGGATTCAGGATTTCTTCAGGAACCGCCGGCCCGTGCCAGCGCCAGGTATTCCCAGGCCACGGTCGCGCCGGCCAGTGCCGTGATCTCGGCCGTGTCGTAGGGCGGCGCCACCTCAACCACGTCGCCGCCGACGAAATTCAGCCCCGCCAGGCGCCGCAGGATCGCCTGGGTCTGCCAGGTCGCCAGCCCGCCGATTTCCGGCGTGCCGGTGCCGGGCGCGAAGGCCGGATCGAGGGCGTCGATATCGAAGCTCAGATAGGCGGGCGCCGCGCCGACCGCCTCGCGCACCCTCTGCGCCACGGCCTGCGGACCGTCGCGATGGACCGTCTCGGCATCGACCACGGTGACGCCCTGGGCCAGGGTCCAGTCCATCACCGCGTTCTGCACCGGCGAGCGGATGCCGATCTGAACCATGCGCCGCGGGTCGACCAACTTCTCGTTGATGGCATGGAAGAAGACGGACCCATGGCCATAGGCCTGGCCGAAGCTGTCCGGCCACGTGTCGACATGGGCATCGAAATGCACCAGCGCCAGCGGCGCCACCGCCGCCGCCGCCGCCGCGCCGCGCCGCTTCGCCAGCGCGCGCAGCAGGGCGAGGGTAATCGCGTGATCGCCGCCCAGCGCCAGCAAGTGAGGGATCTCGGCCGCCTGGCGCTCGATCAACCGCAGGCTCTCGCCGGTGTCGCCGAGGGCGATGGCGAAATTGCCGATATCGGCGAGGTCGCCGCCGGCCAGATCGACCCGCGCCACGGGATGGTCGCCGTCCACGAGCATGCGGCTGGCCTGGCGGATCGCCTGGGGCCCAAAGCGCGCGCCGCCGCGGTTGGTCGTGCCGATGTCGAACGGCACGCCGGCGACGCAGACCGCCGCGTCGCGATCGTGGCGCGAAATGCCAAGGAAGGTCCCGGGCAGCGCGAAGGTCGGGGTGCCGGTCACCGGCGCTCCGCCAAGATTTCGCCGACGCCCGGCGCGAAGACATAGCGGCGGTCGTCCAGCTTGCCTTGCCGTTCGCTCTCGTGAACCCAGGTGAACTGCAGGCAGTGCGGCACGCCGCGGCAGGGAAAGTCGATCTTCTCGATCGTGATGGTGTTGACCCGACCCTCCGGCGGCTTGCCCGTGAGGGCGCACCGGTATTCGTTGCGCCGCGTTTCGCCTTCGCGCCACAGTCCCACCGGGAACTTGATCTCGCCCGCGCATTCCAGCCCGCCGAAGCGCGAATCACGGATGCGCCCGATCCCGTCGCCCTGCTCGCGCAGGGCAAAGCTTTGCGCGACCGTGCCCTCGCGCTTGTTCTTGCGCTCGCGCCGGTAGGATTGGACCCTGCGCCCGGTCAGCGGCTCGATGTCCTCCCGCGGCCCGCTCCAGCGGTCCCCGCCCCCGTCGACGAAGTTGCCGGGCGGATTGTCGGCCGCGCGCCGGCCGTCCCAGGCCCCCGGAACGATAAGTTGGGCGGGGATGAAGCGCTGGCCGGTGGCGGCATCGTAGGCCGCATCCCAATGCGCGCGCTCGCCCAGGCGGGCCGTCGGCCAGTCATCCGCCTCGGCCACGCCCGAACCGAAGCAAGCCGCCACGCCCGCCGCCGCCATCGCAAGCCTACTCGCCGCTTTCATGCCCGCAGAATATCACGACCTGGATCGCCAAGCGCGATGGTCTATTCTGGACCCGTGTCCGAACCTGCCGGGGATCGCCCATGACCGTCGCTTCCAAGCTCGACAACCAGCGCACCATCCGGGCGCCGCGCGGGCCCAAGATCACGGCCAAGTCGTGGCTGACCGAGGCGCCGATGCGCATGCTGATGAACAACCTTGACCCCGAGGTGGCGGAAAAGCCGCAGGAGCTGGTGGTCTATGGCGGCATCGGCCGCGCGGCGCGCGACTGGAACGCGTTCGACCGCATCGTGGCGTCGCTGAAATCGCTGGAGGGCGACCAGACGCTGCTGGTCCAGTCCGGCAAGCCCGTGGGCGTGTTCCGCACCCATCCCGACGCGCCGCGCGTGCTGATCGCCAACTCCAACCTGGTCCCGGCCTGGGCCAACTGGGACCATTTCAACGAGCTCGATCGCAAGGGGCTGATGATGTACGGCCAGATGACGGCCGGCTCGTGGATCTATATCGGCAGCCAGGGCATCGTGCAGGGCACCTACGAGACCTTCGTCGAGATGGGACGGCGGCATTTCGGCGGCGACCTGAAAGGCAAGTGGATACTCACCGGCGGATTGGGCGGCATGGGCGGCGCGCAGCCGCTTGCCGCCACGATGGCCGGGGCGTCGATGCTGGCGGTGGAATGCCAGCCCTCGCGCATCGACATGCGCCTGCGCACGCGCTACCTGGACCAGCGCGCCGACAGCCTCGACCAGGCGCTGAAGATCATCGCCGACGCGCACAAGGCCGGGAAGCCCGTCTCGGTCGGCCTGCTCGGCAACGCGGCCGACGTGTTCCCCGAACTGGTCAAGCGGACCAAGGCCGGCGACAAGCTGGCGCGCCCCGACGCCGTGACCGACCAGACCTCGGCGCACGACCCGGTCAACGGCTACCTGCCCAAGGGCTGGACCCTAGCGCAGTGGGAGGAAAAGCGGCAGAGCGACCCCAAGGCCGTGGCCCACGCGGCCAAGCAATCGATGGCAATCCATGTCCGCGCCATGCTCGAGTTCCACGCCATGAGCATCCCCACCGTGGACTACGGCAACAACATCCGCCAGATGGCCCGCGACGAGGGGGTGACCCACGCCTTCGATTTCCCCGGCTTCGTGCCGGCCTATATCCGCCCGCTGTTCTGCCGCGGCATAGGGCCGTTCCGCTGGTGCGCGCTGTCCGGCGATCCCGAGGACATTTTCAAGACCGACCGGCGCGTGAAGGAGCTGCTGCCCGACAACAAGCACCTGCACAACTGGCTGGACATGGCGAAGACGCGCATTTCCTTCCAGGGACTGCCGGCGCGCATCTGCTGGGTCGGCCTGGGCGACCGGCACCGCCTGGGCTTGGCATTCAACGAAATGGTAGCGAAGGGCGAACTGAAGGCGCCGATCGTGATCGGCCGCGACCACCTCGATTCCGGCTCGGTCGCCAGCCCCAACCGCGAGACCGAGGCGATGATGGACGGTTCCGACGCCGTGTCCGACTGGCCGCTGCTCAACGCGCTGCTCAACTGCGCCAGCGGCGCCACCTGGGTCAGCCTGCACCACGGGGGCGGCGTCGGCATGGGCTACTCCCAGCACGCCGGCATGGTGATCGTGTGCGACGGCACGCCGGAGGCCGCGAAGCGCCTGGAGCGCGTGCTGTGGAACGATCCGGCCACCGGCGTGATGCGCCACGCCGACGCGGGCTACGACATCGCCAAGGATTGCGCGCGCGAATTCAAGCTCGACCTGCCGTTCCTGAAGGGGTGACCATCATGACCCGTCCGTTCCCCCGCCTCGCCACTGCGCTGCTCGGCGCCCTGCTCGCGGCATCAACCGCCGCCCTGCCCGTCCGGGCGGCGGATGTCTTCACCATGGCGGTCGATACCGACCGCTTCGCCAATGTCCGCCTGCAGGTCAAGGTGACGGCGCCCGACCGCGCCGCCTATCTGCAGGAAGGCACGCAGTACAAGGTCGATCCGAACTGGCAGTCCGTCGATTCCATCCTGTGCGACCAGACCACGCGCGATATCGAGGTATGGGCCAACCCCTCCGTCCTCCGCGCCCATCGCGGACAGGTACTGCTCGTCGTCGAGTTCGCCTTGCTGGTCAACAACCAGATGGCCGCCCACACGCGGGTCGACCGCGACATTTCAGGCGGCGGCAACGTGCGCGGCTTCGCGCATCTCGTGGACCGCGATTTCCAGCTCGTGATCAACCGGAATTGCCGGTAGGCAGGCGCCCTTCGACAAGCTCACCCTTCGACAAGCCCGGGGTGAGGAGTATGCCTTCTTCTTCCTCGTCCTGAGCCTGTCGAAGGACGATCGGCTCAACCGCCGCGCCCGAACAGCCGCCGCAGCCAGGCGCGCAGGACTGCCCACAGCATTCCGCCGGCATCCAGCCTGGCGGGCGGGGCGGTCGAGCCGGACAGCGCCGCCGCGACGTTGTGGGCGAACTGGGCGGTGAGGCGCGCGACGAAATCCTTGATCAGCGCCGAGCGTCCGAACTGCGCCAGCGGGCCGGCCAGGCCGAATTCCAGCACGATATCCACGCGCGTTGCCTTGCCGCTATCGATCGGCGTCAGGCGGTAGCGCACCTCGCCCTCCGCGCGCGTGGCGCTGCGGCGGTCGCGGCCCGTGCCGGCGATAGTGCCGGATTGCGCACCGGGATCGGCCGCGAAGCGTGCCTCGCCCTCGAACGACGCCGCGATCGGGCCGAACTTCGCCGTGACCCTGCCCTTGGCGCTGGGGCCGCCGTCGTAGTCGACCAGCTCGGCGCCGGGCATGCAGGGGGCGACGCGGCGGATGTCCTGGAACAGCGCCCAGACCTGGTCGGGCGGGAACGGCACTTCCAGGCGCTCCTCCACGCGCGTCCAGCCCTGCCGGGTCGCCGTCGAGGAAACCGGTGGTGCGGCCGGCCTTGCTCGTGCGGCCGCCGGGCGCGGGACCGAGGGCGCGGCGGCGACGGGTGCGGCCGCCGGCGCGACGGGCGCGATGGTGGGCGCCGGCGCGCCGATTACGCTCTTGATCGCGCGGATGATGCCGACATAGCCGGTGCAGCGGCAGAGATTGCCGCTCATCTCCTTGCGGATCGTGGCCTCGTCGGCGCCCGGCTTGCGCCGGCACAGGTCGCGCGCCGCGATCAGCATGCCCGGCGTGCAATAGCCGCATTGCAGCGCATGCTCGCGCGAAAACGCGCGGCGAAGCTGGTCCATCAACGGGTCGTCGTCGAACCCTTCGATCGTCCGGACGACGGCGCCGTCGCAGGCCACCGCCAGGTTGATGCAGGAGCGCGCGATCTCGCCGTCCAGCTCCACGGTGCAGGCCCCGCAAACCCCGTGCTCGCAGCCCAGATGCGTGCCGGTCAGCCGGCGCCGCTCGCGCAGGAAATCGGCCAGGGACAGGCGCGACTCGACCTCGGCCACAACCGCGGCGCCGTTCACCGTGAGCGCGATGCGCGTCATGACGCGTAGGCCCGGGCGATGGCGCGCTCCACTGCGACCGCGTGGAGCTGCGCGTCGACATCATCCATCGGCGGCCCGGCCGCGGCGATATCCTGCCGCGCGATCGCGGGCGCGCCGTCGAAGGGCAGCCGGCGCGCAATGTCGTCGAGCAGGACCGGCGTGCCGCCCACGGCGCCCATCACGACCGCCCGGTAGTCGCGCGCCGGATCCACCACCACGGCGCCGATCGCGTCGGCGAACTCGCCCGGCTTGCGGCAGATCTTGTAGTAGCCCCAGCGCGCGCGGGCCGAGAGCCGGGGCACGGCCACGCCGGTGAGGATCGCCTCGCCGAGCGCCGTCGCGAACGCGCCGGTCATGAACCCGCTCATGGGCACCGTTCGCGTGCCGTCCGGCCCACCGACGTGCAAGCTTGCGCCCAGCGCGGTCAGGCAGGTCACCCAGTCGGCCGCCGGATCGGCATGGGCGAGGCTGCCTCCGATCGTGCCGCGGGTGCGGACGGCGCGATAGGCGATGTCGCCCGCGACGCTGCGCATCATGCCGTTCGTGGGGTCGGGCACGGCACCGTCCTCCACCGCCGCGTGCGTCGTCATCGCGCCGAACAGCACGGAATCGCCGCGATCCTCGACCCGCCGAAGCTCGCCGACACGCCGCAGGTCGACCAGCAGCGCCGGTCGGGCCAGACGCAGGTTGAGCATGGGGCCGAGCGACTGGCCGCCGGCGAGCACCCTGCCCGCGCCCGCCGCCCCGGCGAGCGCCGCCACCGCGCCCGCCAGGTCCGGCGGCCGCACGTAGTCGAACGGAGCCGGCTTCATCGATCGGCGCTTATTTCTTGGGCGCGGCCGGCGCCGGATTGGGTTCCTTCTTCTCCGTGACGCCGCCGGTCTCGCGCCAGGCCTTGAAACCGCCATGGATATGCGCGACGGGCTTCAGTCCCATGTCCTGTGCGGTCTTGGCCGCGAGCGCCGAGCGCCAGCCGCCGGCGCAGAAGAACACGAAGGACTTGTCCTCGGCGAAGACCGACTTGTGGTAGGGGCTGGCCGGGTCGATCCAGAATTCCAGCATGCCGCGCGGGCAGCTTACCGCCCCGGGCAGCACCCCCTCGCGCTCCTGCTCGCGCGGGTCGCGCAGGTCGACGAACACCACGTCGGCGCGGCCGTGCAGATCGATCGCCTCGGCCGGCTGCAGGGTCTTGATCTGCGCCAACGCCTCGTCGACGAGCTGCCGGAATCCCTTGACGATCGTCTGTGGCACGGCTTCTCTCTCCCGCTCTGGCGCAAGCCGGTCATGCTAGACTGTCCCGCCGCCGTTCACAATTTGCCTTGGACCCGCACGCTATCGCCATGCAATCCACACGCTACGACGTGATCATTGTCGGCGGCGCCGCCGTCGGCAGCGCCACCGCCTATTTCCTCGCCAAGCTCGGCTTCCCGGTCGACCGCGTCGCCGTGATCGAGCGCGACCCGACCTACAGCGAGGCCGCAACGCCGCGCTCGCTGGGCGGCATCCGCCAGCAGTTCACGACCCGCGAGAACATGCTGATGTCGCGCTTCGGCATGGAGTTCGTGAAGTCGATCGGCGAGCACCTGACGGTCGACGGCGATGTGCCGGATGTGGGGTGGAAGGAGCAGGGCTACCTTTTCCTCGCCAGCGACAAGGGGCTTGCGTCGCTGAAGCAGAACCATGTCGTGCAGCGCTCGATCGGCGCGCAGGTCGAGATCCTGGCGCCCGATGCGCTCAAGGCAAAATTCCCCTGGATCAACGTCGAGGGTCTGGCCGCCGGCAGCTTCGGCTTCCAGGGCGAAGGCTGGGTCGACCCCTATGCGCTGCTGCAGGCCTTCAGGCGCAAGGCGCGGTCGCTGGGCGTAACCTATATCGAGGACGAGGTGGTCGGCGTCGACAAGGACGGCGGCAAGATCACGGGCGTGACCTTGAAGAGCGGGAAGAAACTCTCATGCGGCACGCTGATCAATACCGCCGGCACGCGCGGCCATTTCCTGGCCAAGATGGCGGGTGTCGACATCCCGGTGCGGCCGCGCAAGCGCATCATCTACGTCTTTGATTGCCGCGAGCCGCCGCCCCGGTCGCCGCTGGTCATCGACACCAACGGCGTATTCGTGCGCCCCGAGGGGCCGAGCTTCGTGTGCGGCGTGTCGCCGACCGAGGACAAGGATCCCGACTGCCTCGACTTCGAGATCGACTACAGTTTCTGGGAAGAGCTGGTATGGCCGACCATCGCCCATCGCGTGCCCGCCTTCGAGGCGGTGAAGCTGGTCCGCGCCTGGGCCGGGCACTACGACTACAACACGCTCGACCAGAACGTGATCCTGGGCCGGCACCCCGACTGCAAGAACATGCTGCTGGCCAACGGCTTCTCCGGGCATGGGCTGCAGCAGTCGCCGGCAGCGGGCCGCGCGCTGGCCGAGCTCGTGATCCACGGCGGCTATCGCAGCCTTGATCTGACGCGCTTCTCCTACGAGCGCGTGATCAAGAACGACCCGATCATCGAAGCCAACGTGTGGTAGCGGAATCCTCATGCTTCGAGACGGCCGCTGCGCGGCCTCCTCAGCATGACGCGTCGGGTTTCAGGAGCTCGGAGAAGCGCGTCATCCTGAGGAGCGAGCGCAGCTCGCGTCTCGAAGGATGATGACGGTACTGAGCACTTGTCCCTAGCCGCCATGCCCCTGCGGATGGCTCTCGTGCCAGCGCCAGGCGGTCTCGACGATCTGGCGCAGCTCGGCGTATCGCGGCGTCCAGCCCAGGTCGCGCCTGATCGCGGACGGGTCGGCGACCAGCATCGCGGGATCGCCCGCGCGGCGGGGGCCGCTCTCGACCGGCACCCTGCGTCCCCCGACCTCCTCGACCGCGCGGATCACCTCGCGCACGCTGTGGCCGCGCCCGGT
>JADLEG010000289.1 GCA_020846275.1 Alphaproteobacteria bacterium | reverse complement strand
CGATGGCCAACATCGACACCGACAAGATCATCCCCAAGCAGTTCCTGAAGACGATCAAGCGGGACGGGCTGGGCAAGAGCCTGTTCCACGAGCTGCGCTACACGCCCGACGGCAAGGAGAACCCGGACTTCGTGCTGAACAAGCCGGCCTATCGCAAGGCGCAGATCCTGGTGGCGGGCGAGAATTTCGGCTGCGGCTCGTCGCGCGAGCACGCGCCCTGGGCGCTGCAGGATTTCGGCATACGCTGCGTGATCTCCACCAGCTTCGCCGACATCTTCTACAACAACTGCTTCAAGAACGGCATCCTGCCGATCAAGGTGAGGAAGGAGGAGCTGGCCCTGCTGATGGACGACGCCAGCCGCGGTTCCAACGCCACCTTGTCGGTCGACCTGGAGAAGCAGGAGATCCGCGGGCCCGACGGCGGCTGCGTGAAATTCGAGATCGACCCGTTCCGCAAGGAATCCTTGCTGAAGGGCCTGGACGAGATCGGCTACACGCTGGAGAAGGCGCCGAAGATCAAGTCCTACGAGGAGCGGATGCACGCCGAGCGGCCCTGGGCCGTCTAGGCACGCCCGCTTCGACCGGAGTCAGGACCGCGCCGCCGGCGCCGCCGGTGCGGCGCGGTGGAAAAGCCGGATCAGCAGGACGGCGAGCCCCAGCACGATCGCCGCGCTGAGCGAGATCGCCGTGACAGCGGTGCCGAGCGACATCTCTTCGCCGGCGCGGCTGACCGCGTAGATCACCGGCGCATCGTAGACGATGTGGACGATCGTCGGCACCAGCAGCGCCGCCGCCAGGCCGACCGCGCCGCGGTCGCGCAGCCGGACCAGCAGACAGCCCATCAGCCCGCCCAGCAACGCATGCAGCGGCGTAGCCAGCCCGATGCGCAGCCAGCCCGAGGCCGCGCTGCCGGCGCCCGGCCCGCCGAAGGTCATCACGTTCTCCAGCAGCGCGAACACGATGCCGGCCGCGAGCCCGTACATGATGCCGTCGCGCACGCCCGGCCGCACCGGCCCCCGCAGGCTGTAGAAGACCAGCACGACGAAGCGCGACAATTCTTCGATCAGGGCCAGCACGGGAAGGATACGCCAGGTGGTCGCGGCGCGGTCAACGAGGTCCACCGCGCCGGCGGAGATCACGTAAACCGCCACGGCGCTCACCAGCGCCGCCACGAACGCGCTCGTGCCCGCCAGGTAGCCGGTCCATCGCCAGCGTCGCCTCGGCATGGGGCAGTGCGGCCCCTGGTGGATGAAGAAAAGCGCCAGCAGCGGCACCAGCACCGACAGCGCGAAGCCGACGATCTGGACCACGGCCGTCTCGCCGCGCCGCTCAGCCCGCCAGCTTCTTCTTCAGGAGTTCGTTGAGCGCGGCCGGGTTCGCCTTGCCCTGGGTGCGCTTCATCACCTGGCCGACGAAATAGCCGAACAGCTTGTCCTTGCCCGAGCGGTATTCCGCCACCTTGTCGGCCTGCTCCTTCATCACCGCGTCGATCGCCTGCTCGATGGCGCCGGTATCGGTGACCTGCTTCAGCCCCTTCTCCTCGACGATCGCCGCGGCCGGCTTGCCGCTCGCCCACATGTGCTCGAACACTTCCTTGGCGAGTCGGCCCGAAAGCGTGCCGTCGGCGATCAGGTCGATGAGCCCGCCGAGCTTGGCGGCGTCCACTGGCGCGGTGGCGATGTCCAGGCCCGACTTGTTGAGGTAGCCGAAATAGTCGCCGGTGACCCAGTTCGAAGCGATCTTGGCGTCGCGGCCCTTGGCGACGGATTCGTAGAAGTTGGCCGAGGCCTGCTCGCCCACCAGCACGCCGGCGTCATAGGCGTTGAGCCCGTAATCCTTGATGAACCGCGCCTTCTTCTCGTCGGGCAGCTCGGGCAGGCTGGCCTTGATCTTCTCCACCATGGCCGGGTCGAGTTCGAGCGGCAGCAGGTCGGGGTCGGGGAAGTAGCGGTAGTCGTGCGCGTGCTCCTTCGAGCGCATCGAGCGCGTCTCGCCCTTGGCGTTGTCGAACAGCCGCGTTTCCTGGTCGATCTTGCCGCCGTCCTCGAGAATCTCGATCTGCCGGCGCGCCTCGTACTCGATCGCCTGCATCACGAAGCGCACCGAGTTGACGTTCTTGATCTCGCAGCGCGTCCCCAGGGGGGCCCCCGGTTTGCGGACGGAGACATTCACGTCGCAGCGCATCGAGCCTTCTTCCATGTTGCCGTCGCAGGTCCCGAGGTAGCGCAGGATCGAGCGCAGCTTGCGCAGGTAGGCCGCCGCCTCCTCGGCCGAGCGCATGTCGGGCTCGCTGACGATCTCCATCAGCGCCACGCCCGCACGGTTGAGGTCGACATAGGTCTCGTTCGGGCTTTGGTCGTGCAGGCTCTTGCCGGCGTCCTGCTCCATGTGCAGGCGCGTGATGCCCACGCTGCGCGTCTCGCCGCCCGGCAGGTCGAGCTGGATCGTGCCCTTGCCGACGATCGGCCGGGTGTACTGCGAGATCTGATAGCCCGCCGGCAGGTCGGCGTAGAAGTAGTTCTTGCGGTCGAACACCGAGCGCAGGTTGATCGCGGCCATGAGGCCGAGCCCCGTCTTCACCGCCTGCTCGACGCAGTAGCGGTTGATCACCGGCAGCATGCCGGGAAACGCCGCGTCGACGAACGAGACCTGCGTGTTCGGCTCGGCGCCGAAGTCCGTCGCCGCGCCCGAGAACAGTTTTGCCTTGGAGACGATCTGGGCATGGACCTCGAGCCCCAGGACCATCTCCCACTTTCCGGTGCGGCCTTCGATCAGTGCTTCAGACATGCGCATCGTCCTGGCTTCGTGTGGCTCATCCTTCGACAGGCTCAGGATGAGGAGGGTTGTTGGTCTGGTCGTTCAATCTCAAGTCGGCCTCATCCTGAGCCTGTCGAAGGACGAGGCCGACGCTGGTCACGAGGAAACTCGGTGTAGTTCCGCGACAGCATGGAAATTCGGTCGTAGTTGCCCGCAATCAGCGCTTCCTTCTTCGCCCTGCTCCACCCTTGATCTGCCGTTCCGCCGCGATCGCATCCGTGATCTGCTGGAATTCCTGCTGAAACACGATGGTGACCGGCCGTCGTCTCGCCGTGTAGCCGCCGTACTTCGCCCCGTTGTGTTCCGCGATCCGTTGCTCCAACGATCCCCTGACCGAGCCGACGTAGTAGCTGCCATCGTTGCAGCGGACCATGTAGACGAAGGCGCCCATTGTTCCGTCCGCGCTCCCCTCATCCTTCGACAGGCTCAGGATGAGGAAACAACTGAAACATGGCCTCATCCTGAGCCTGTCGAAGGATGATATCTCCGCTCCCTACCCGACCATCGCCGGCCTTGCCTTGAACGCGGCGGCCTGCTCGATCGCCTGGGCGGCGCGGAACAGCGTTTCCTCGTCGAACGCCTTGCCGATGAGCTGCAGGCCCAGCGGCAGGCCGTCGGCCGAGAGGCCCGCCGGCACCGAGATGCCGGGCAGGCCGGCCAGGTTCACCGTGACCGTGAACACGTCGTTGAGGTACATGGCGATCGGGTCGTCGGATTTTTCGTCGATACCGAAGGCCGCGCTGGGCGCCGTGGGCGTCAGGATCACGTCGACCTTCTCGAACGCCTGCGTGAAGTCGCGCAGGATCAGCGCCCGCACGCGCTGGGCGCGCAGGTAGTAGGCGTCGTAGTAGCCGGCCGACAGCACGTAGGTGCCGATCATCACGCGCCGGCGCACCTCCTTGCCGAAGCCTGCGGCGCGCGTGTTCTCGTACATGTCGATCAGGCTGTCGCCCGGCACGCGCAGGCCGAAGCGCGCCCCGTCGTAGCGCGCGAGGTTCGACGACGCCTCGGCCGGGGCGATGATGTAGTAGGCGGGCAGCGCGTACTTGGTGTGCGGCAGGCTGATCTCCACCGGCTCGGCGCCCTCCTGCTTCAGCCACGCCACGCCCTGCTGCCACAGCTTGTCGATCTCCCCCGCCATGCCGTCGACGCGGTACTCCTTGGGGATGCCGACGCGCAGGCCCTTGATCCTGCCCGTCAGCGCCGCCTCGTAGTCCGGCACGGGCAGGTCGACCGAGGTCGAGTCCTTGGGATCGTGGCCCGCCATCGACCGCAGCATGATCGCGCTGTCGCGCACCGTGCGGGTCATCGGCCCGGCCTGGTCGAGCGACGAGGCGAAGGCGACGATGCCCCAGCGCGAGCAGCGCCCGTAGGTCGGCTTGATCCCGACGATGCCGGTGAAGGCGGCGGGCTGGCGGATCGATCCGCCGGTGTCGGTGCCGGTGGCGCCCAGCGCGATGCGTGCGGCGACCGAAGCGGCAGAGCCGCCGGACGATCCGCCCGGCACCAGCTTTCGGTTGTCGCCCCGGCGCGACCAGGGGTTGGTGACGGGGCCGTAGTACGATGTCTTGTTGGACGAGCCCATGGCGAACTCGTCCATGTTGACCTTGCCCAGCATCGCCGCCCCGTCGCGCCACAGGTTCGCGGTCACGGTCGATTCATAGGGCGGCTTGAACCCGTCCAGGATGTGCGAGCCCGCGGTGGTCAGCACGCCCTTGGTGCAGAACAGGTCCTTGATCGCCAGCGGCACGCCCTCGAGCGGCCCGCCCTCGCCCCTGGCGATGCGCTGGTCGGACGCCTTGGCGTCCGCCAGCGCGCGCTCGGGCGTCTCGGTGATGAAGGCGTTGAGGCCGCGCGCCTTCTCCACCGCCTGGACATGCGCCTTGGCGATCTCCGTCGCGGAGAAGCTCTTCTTCCTCAGCCCGTCGCGCGCCTCGGCAATGGTCAGGTCCGTCAGTCTCGACGCCATCGGGGACGTCATTCGATCACCTTGGGCACGGCAAAGAATCCGGCCGCGCTTTTCGGCGCGTTGGCCAGGACATCGTCGCGCTTGCCGCCGTCGGTCACGACGTCCTCGCGCATCTTCAGCTTCATCGTGCCGCTGACCGAACCGGTCATCGGCTCGACGCCCGCGACGTCGACCTGTTGCAGTTGCTCGACCCAGGTCAGCATGCCGTTCAGCTCGCCCGCCAGCGCGTCGAGCTCGTCCTCCTTCACCTTGATGCGCGCCAGCCGCGCGATATGCGCGACGGCGGTCCTGTCCAGGGCCATGG
>JADLEG010000288.1 GCA_020846275.1 Alphaproteobacteria bacterium | reverse complement strand
CGCACGCCAAGGGCGTCCCCGTGCTGGTCGACGCCGCCGCGCAACTGCCGCCGGTCGAGAACCTGCGGCGGTTCATCGCCGAGGGCGCCGACCTCGTCGCCTTCTCCGGCGGCAAGGCGATCGGCGGGCCCCAGGCATCGGGCATCCTCGCGGGCAAGCGCGACCTGATCCAGGCGGCGGCGCTGAACCAGCTCGACCACGATATCGGCTTCGCCGAATGGAGCCCGCCGCCCGGACTGATCGACAAGTCGCGGGTCGCGGGCCTGCCGGCCAGCGGAATCGGGCGCGCGACCAAGGTCGGCAAGGAGCAGATCGTCGGGCTGATGACGGCGCTGCGGCTCTTCCTTGACGAGGACCCGGGCGCCCGCGGCGCCGGCTGGCGCGCGTGCTGCGACGAGCTGGTGCAGGCGCTCGCGGGAATTTCCGGCACCAAGGTGCGGCTGGTGGACGGCGCCGTGCCGATGGTCGAGTTCGCCATCGACGAAAAGGCGCGCCGCTGTTCGGCCGCCGAACTGGCGCGCCGGCTGCAGTCCGGCGATCCGCCCGTCGCGGTCAGCCACCGCAAGCTGCGCCAGGGCGCGCTGTGGTTGGGCCCGACCTGCCTGAAGCCGGGCGAGCCGGCCCTGGTCGGCGCCGCCGTGCGCGCCGCGCTGGGGCGCAACTAGCATGGATATCTATTTCCCGATCGCCAACATGGCGATGCCGATCCTCTCGCCGATCCTGATCGGCGTGGTGGTCGGCGTGCTGTCCGGCATGTTCGGCGTCGGCGGCGGGTTCCTGATGAACCCCCTGCTGATCATGCTGGGCGTGCCGCCGACCGTGGCGGTGGCCACCGGCACGCTGCAAATCACCGCCGCCTCGGTCTCCGGCGCCTTCACGCATTGGCGGCGCGGCACGCTGGACCCGATCATGGCAACCTGCATGGTAGGCGGCGGCCTTTTGGGCGCGCTGGCCGGCAACCGCACCTTCGTGCTGCTGAAGAGCCTGGGCCAGATCGACCTGGTGATCGCGCTGGCCTACGTGATCCTGCTGGGCGCGATGGGCGCCATGATGCTGGCCGAGAGCGCGCGGGCGATCCTGCGCCGGCGCGGCGCGCCGGTCCGGCGCAAGCTGCATCCGCATGGCCTGCTGCACGGCCTGCCGCTGAAGGTGAAGTTCCGCAAGTCGCGGCTTTACATCAGCGTGTTCATCCCCTGCGGGCTCGGCTTCGTGGTCGGCGTGATGACCGCGATCATGGGCGTGGGCGGCGGCTTCCTGGCGGTGCCGGCGATGATCTACATGATGGCGATGCCGGTGACGCTGACGGTCGGCACCTCGCTGCTGCAGATCACGGTTGTGAGCGCCGTCGTCGTGTTCCTGCACGCGCTCAGCACCCAGGGCGTCGACGTGGTGCTGGCCCTGCTGCTGATCCTGGGCGGCGTCGCCGGGGCGCAGGTGGGCACGATCTTCGGCCAGCGGCTGCGCGGCGAGGAAACGCGGTTCCTGCTGGCGCTGATGGTGCTGGCGGTGTGCGCCTATGTGCTCTACGGCCTGGTCGCGACGCCGGACGAGCTCTACACGATCGAATACCGCCCGATGGAGGGCTGATCCGGCCGACGCGGCCGCCCTTGCGCGGCATTGCGCAAAAGTGCTTTACTCGCAAGGGTTTTGGCGTCGCGCCGGGGTCGGCGGCGGCGTCCGGGGCCGCAGGTCGCGCCCCCAGATGGAGAGACCATGGCCGAGCAGCAGCAACCCGCCAAGCCGCCGGTAACGATCAAGAAATACGCCAACCGGCGCCTCTACAACACGGCCACCAGCAGCTACGTCACCCTCGATCATCTCTGCCAGATGGTGAAGGAGGGGACCGACTTCGTGGTGTACGACGCCAAGACGGGCGAGGACATCACGCGCAGCGTGCTGACCCAGATCATCGTCGAGGAGGAAGGCAAGGGGCAGAACCTGCTGCCGATCAGCTTCCTGCGCCAGCTCATCAGCTTTTACGGCGACAACCTGCAATGGCTGGTGCCGCGCTACCTCGAACATTCCATGAAGTCCTTCGCGCGCAACCAGGAACAGATGCGCAAGTACATGCAGGATGCGCTGGGCGGCCTGTTTCCCTTCGGCCAGTTCGAGGAGATGGGCAAGCAGAACATGGCGCTGTTCGAACGCGCGATGAAGATGTTCTCGCCCTTCGCGGCCGAGCAGGGCGCGGCCGGCGAAACCAAGCCGGGCGAGGCCGGCGCCGAGCTGGAGACGCTCAAGGACCGGCTGAACGCGCTGCAGCGCGAAATCGACCAGATGACCAAGAAGCGGGGCTAGCCCCGCGCGATCGTCCAATGGCTGCCATGCTGCGCATCGCCGCGCTTTCCGGCGCGATGCTGTGGGGCATGGGGCCGGTCCTTGCCGGCGAGCCGGCACCGACCGGCACGCTGCGCGCGGTCTTCCTGGCCGGCAACCCGGTGCAGGGCCGGGTGGATGCGAAGTCCGGCGCTGTCAGCGGCCCGGCGGCGGATCTGGCGCGCGAACTGGCGCGCCGGCACGGCGTCGCAGCGGCGATCGCCGGGGTTCCGGGGGTCAGGGCGGTGATCGACCGCGTCAAGGCCGACACCGCGGATATCGGCTTCCTCGCCTTCGATCCCGAGCGCGCGGCCGAGGTCGATTTCTCCCAGGTCTACTCCCTGGCGCACAACACCTATCTCGTCCCCGACGACTCGCCGATCCGCTCGGTCGGCGACGCGGACCGCGCGGGCTACCGCATCGGCGTCGGCCAGGGCGACGCGGCCGATCTCCATCTCAAGCGCACGCTGAAGAACGCGCAGCTCGTGCCCAACCCCGGCGGCGCGATGGATGCGGCGCTGCAGATGCTCGCGGGCGGCGACATCGAGGCCTATGCCGCCAACCGCCAGCGCCTGGCCGAAGCCATCGACCGGATCGGGGGCCTGCGCCTGCTGCCCGACAATTTCCTCGCCGTGCAGCAGGCGATCGTCGTGTCGAAAGGCAGGGCGGAGCGCCTGGCGATCGTCAACGCGTTCCTCGACGACGCCCGCAAGTCGGGCCTGATCCGCGACGCCATCGCGCGGGCGAAGCTGCACGGAGTGGATGTAGCGCCCGGGCGGTAGGGCGCGCTGGCGCGGCGACCCTTCGAGACGCCGCCTGCGGCGGCTCCTCAGCGTGAGGAGGAATTGTGGCCTCGGTGGATTTCCGCATCCCGAGGAGGCCCGAAGGGCCGTCTCGAAGGACGAGGAAATCCCGCTACTCCGTCCTAAGCGCCTCGATCGGGTCCAGGCGGGCGGCGCGCTGTGCGGGGTAGAAGCCGAAGAACACGCCGACGGCGAAGCTGAAGCCGACCGCCAGCACCACCGCCTCGGGCTGGATCAGGGTCGGCCAGCCGGCCCAGGTGGCGGCGACATAGGCGCCGATCGCGCCGCCCACCACGCCGATCGCGCCGCCGATGGTGGCAAGCGTCGTCGCCTCGATCAGGAACTGCGAGCGGATGTCGCGCGGCCGCGCGCCGACCGCGAGGCGCAGGCCGATCTCGCGCGTGCGCTCGGTGACCGACACCAACATGATGTTCATGATGCCGATGCCGCCCACCATTAGCGACACCGTCGCTACGGCGGCCAGCAGAAAGGCCAGCGTGCGGGCCGAGGCGTCGCGGGTGGCGGCGATCTCGGTCAGGTTGCGGACCTGGAAGTCGTCGTCCTGGTTGGCCAGCAGCCGGTGGCGCTGGCGCAGCAGTTCGCGCATCGCCGCCTCGGCCTCCGCCGTGTCGTCGCCGTCGCGCACCTTGACGATCAGCGAGCCGATCGTGCGCGCCTTGGAGAGCGTGGTGCCCAGCACGCGGTTCTTCGCCGTGCTGATCGGGATCAGCAGCGTGTCGTCCAGGTCCCAGCCCTGGGCGCTCTGGCCCTTGCGCTCCAGGAGGCCGACCACGGTGAACGGAACGTTCTTGATCCGCACCTCCTGACCGACCGGGTTGCCCTCGGGGAACAGGTTGACCGCGACCGTCTCGCCCAGGATCACCACCTTGGTGGCGCCGCTGACGTCCTCGGCGGTGAAGGCGCGGCCGGCCGACATCTGCCAGTCGCGCGCCTCGAAATAGGTCGGCGTCGTGCCGATCGCGGCGGTCGACCAGTTGAGCCCGCCGGCGACGATCTGCACCGTGCCGCGCACGGTCGGCACGGCGACCTGCACCGAGGGGATCTCGCGCTCCAGCGCGACGCCGTCGTCCTCGGTCAGTGTCTGGCGCGAGCCCGAGCCCATGCGCACGCCGCCCGAGGTCACCGAGCCCGCGATCACCATGATGATGTTCGAGCCCAGCACGTTGATCTGCTCGATCACGCGCTGGCGGGCGCCGCTGCCCACGGCCACCATCGCCACCACCGAAGCCACGCCGATGATGATGCCGAGCATCGTCAGGATGCTGCGCAGGATGTTGGCGCGCAGCGCGTCGAGCGCGGAGCGCACGGCCTCGAAGTAGCTCATGCCGCCTCCTGCTCCTGGCCGAGCGCCTGCAGCATCGCCTTGGCATCGGCGGGATTCTGCTGGCGGTCCTCGGTCAGCTTTCCGTCGCGGAAGCGCAGCACGCGCCGCGCGAACTGCGCCACGTCGGGCTCGTGGGTGACCATCACCACCGTCATGCCGGCGGCGTTCAGCTCCTGGAACAGCGCCATGATCTCGAGGCTGGTACGCGAATCGAGCGCGCCCGTGGGCTCGTCGGCCAGGATCAGGCTGGGGTCGTTGACCAGCGCGCGCGCGATCGCCACGCGCTGCTGCTGCCCGCCGGAAAGCTGGTTGGGGCGGTGGTGGTGGCGGTCGCCCAGCCCTACGCGCTCGAGCGCCTTCAGCGCTCGCTGATGGCGTTGCGCGCGGGGGATGCCGCCATAGACCATCGGCAGTTCGACGTTGCTCAGCGCGTCCGCGCGCGGCAGCAGGTGGAACGACTGGAACACGAAGCCGATGCGCCGGTTGCGCAGCGCGGCGAGCTGGTCCCCGGTCAGCCGCGCCACCTCCTCGCCGGCAAGCGTGTAGCTGCCCGCACTCGGCCGGTCGAGGCAGCCCACGAGGTTCATGAAGGTGGACTTGCCCGACCCCGACGGGCCCATGACGGCGACGAACTCGCCCTCGGCGATCTCGGCCGAGACGCCGCGCAGCGCGTGCACGACATGCCCGCCGAGGCTGTAGTCCTTGGCGAGGTCGCGGGCCGAGATGAGGGTCGTCGCCATCGCGCCCGCCGCTAGAAGCCGAACCGGAACGGAGTGCCGCCGGCGGCCGCGGCCTGGGCCGGCTTCGGCCCGCCGCCGATGATGACTTCCTGGCCGGGCTTCAATCCGCCGCCCACCAGCTCGGTCACCGTGCCGTCGCCGATGCCGACCCTGACCGACACCGCCTGCGGCTTGCCCTCGGGTCCCAGCACCCAGACCTGGCCCGCGGCGGAACCCGCGCCGCGGGCGGTCTGCAGTTCCTGGTAGCGCGGGCGCTGCTCCTCGGTCAGCAGGCTGGCGACCTTGGCGTTCATGTTGCGGCGGAGCGTCATGGCCTTGGCGCGGCGCTGGTCGGGCTCGAGGTTGGACTTGCCGAGCTCCGTGAACTGCTCGCGCGCCTCCTTGACGATGTCTTCGAGCTGGCGCTGCTGGTCGGCGGTGAGCTTCAGCTCGTCGGTCAGCGTCTTGACCATGGTGTCGAGCTGCGCCCAGCCGCGCCCGCCCTGGGGCCCGCCGCCGGTCGAGCCCGGCACGCCCAACACGCCGCCCGCGCCGCGCGGCGCGCCTTCGGCCGGCGCGCCGGCCGGCCGCCAGCGCAGCGCCGCGTTCGGCACCTTGATCGACTGCTCGCGGCTGTCGGTGACGATGCGCGCCGTGGCGGTCATGCCGGGCAGCAGCTTGCGCTGGGCGTTGTCGGCGGCGATGATGACGATGTAGGTGACGACGTTCGAGATGGTCTGCGGCGCCAGGCGGATCTGCTTGACCTCGCCGCGGAACGTGTCGGCGGGGAACGAGGTGACGGTGAAGGTCACCTCCTGGCCGACGCGCACGCGGCCGATGTCCGCCTCGTCGACCGAGGCATAGACCTCCATCCGCCGCAGATCCTCGGCGATGGTGAAGATCGTTGGGGCCTGCAGGCTGGCGGCGACGGTCTGGCCCACGTCGACCGACCGCTGGACGACGACGCCGTCGATCGGCGAGCGGATTTCGCTGCGGTCGATGTCGACCTTGACCTGCTGCAAGGCGGCCTCGCGCTGCAGCACGGTCGCCTCGGCGCTGGCGATCTGGGCCTCGGCGACCTTGGCGAGCGCTTGGCTTGCGGCCAGCGCGGCTTCGGCCTGGTCGACCTGCGCGCGGGCCGAGACGAGCTGCGAGCGGTTGGTGTCGAGCAGCGCTTGGGCCTTGTCCGCGTCCGCCTGGGTCACGACGCCCTTGGGCAGCAGTTCCTGCTTGCGCTTGTTGTCGCGCTCCGCGTCCTTGATCGCGACCTCGGCGCGGTTCATCGCCGCCTTGGCGTTGGTGATGGCGGCGCGGCCGTTCTCGACATCGGCCTTGGCGCGCTCGGCGGCGGCGCGCTGCTGGATCACTTGGGCCTTGCTGGCGGAAAGGTCGGCCTCGGCCTGGCTTCTCTTGGCGATGAGCTGGTCCTGGTCGAGGCGCGCGATCAGCTGCCCGGCCTTCACCTCGCTGTTGAAGTCGGCCATCAGCTCCTTGATCTGGCCCGAGAGCTGCGAGCCCACCGTCACCGTGGTCACGGCGTTGACAGTGCCGGTCGTGCTGACGGCGGTGACCAGAGGCCCTTGCTCGACCTTGGCGAAGCGGTAGACCGCGGCCGGGGTGGCGTCGCCGTCATAGCGATACGCCACCGTCAATCCGACGGCGGCGAGAACGGCGAGGCTGGATACCAGGAAGACGCGACGCATGACGTGACGATCCTATCGCTTCAAGAGCCGGCCCATGGATTATGGTAATGATACCACACGGCCTGGCCGGGGCTTTCCTGCGCCGGCAAGCTGCCACGGTATTGTGTCGAAATGGTGTAGAGGGGGCGATGGGTAGCACAGGGCAGGGTCAGGCGATGCCCGGGGTTCTGCTGGGCCAGGTCGGTCTATCCCCGGTCGGGCTGCTGGCCCGGATGGCCAACCGCCATGGCCTGATCGCCGGGGCCACCGGGACCGGCAAGACCGCGACCATGCTGACCCTGGCCGAGGGGTTTTCGCGCCTGGGCGTGCCGGTGCTGCTGGCGGACGTCAAGGGCGACGTTGCCGGGCTGAGCCAGGCCGGCGGCCAGAACCCCCGGGTCACGGAACGGGTGGCCAAGCTCGGCCTCAAGGACTGGCGGGCCGAAGCCTCGCCGGTCGTCTTCTGGGACGTGTTGGGACAGGCCGGCCACCCGCTGCGCACGACCGTATCCGAGATCGGGCCGATGCTGTTCGCGCGGCTGCTGGGGCTCAACGAGGTCCAGGCGGGCGTGCTGACCGTGGCCTTCACGCTCGCCGACGACGAGGGGCTGCTGCTGGTCGACCTCAAGGACCTACGCGCGGTGCTGGCGCATGTCGCCGACCATGCCAAGGCGATCGGGACACGCTATGGCGGCGTCTCCGGCGCGTCGGTCGGCGCGATCCAGCGCGCGCTGCTCGAGCTCGAGCGCCAGGGCGGGGAGAAGTTTCTCGGCGAGCCGGCCTTCGACCCGCTCGAGCTGCTGACGCCCGGCCCGGGCGGGCGTGGCCCGATCCACGTGCTGGCGGCCGACAAGCTGCTGGCGGCGCCGCGCGTCTATGCCTGCTTCCTGTTGTGGCTGCTGGCCGAGCTGTTCGAGCGCCTGCCCGAGGTGGGCGACGCCGACAAGCCGGGACTGGTGCTGTTCTTCGACGAGGCGCACCTGCTGTTCGACGAGGCGCCCAAGGCGCTTGTGGACAGCGTCGAGCGGGTGACGCGCCTGATCCGCTCGAAGGGCGTCGGCGTCTATTTCGTCACCCAGTCGCCGCTCGATTTGCCGGAGATGGTGCTGGGCCAGCTCGGCAACCGGGTGCAGCACGCGCTGCGCGCCTTCACGCCCAAGGACCAGCAGGCGGTGCGCGCGGCGGCGGACACGTTCCGCCCGAATCCGCGGATCGACACGGCGCGCGCCATTACCGAGCTGGCGGTCGGCGAGGCGCTGGTGTCGACGCTCGGCGCCGATGGCAGCCCCGGCGTGGTCGAGCGCGCCTTGATCGCGCCGCCCCGCTGCCGGCTGGGCGCGATCTCGCCCGAGGAGCGGCGCCAGACGATGCAGGCCGGTCCCTTCGCCGGCCGCTACGACACGCCGGTCGACCGGGAGTCGGCATTCGAGCTGCTCGCCAACCGCGTCGATCGTGGCGCCGCGCCGGCGCCAAGTCCCTGGGGACGCCCCGAAGCCCCGCCGCCGGACGACGCGGGGGCCAAGAGCGCCGCCGATATCTGGGGCAGGCGCCCGGCGCCCAGTGCGCCGCCGCGCGAAAGCGCGCCGCCGCGCAGCAGCGCGCCAGCTTCGCCCCGTCCGACGCGCCCCCCGCCCGACTACCGTCCCGCGCCGGACTACGGCGCCGAGCGCGCGCCGCCGCGCGGCACAAGCCGGCGCGAAGGCCTGGCCGAGGCGATGATGAAGAGCGCCGGGCGCGCCATTGCCAGCGAGGTTGGCCGCCGGGTCATCCGCGGCGTGCTGGGTTCGATCCTGAAATAGCCCAGCGATGACCCTGGAAGCCTTTCCCGCGGACACCGATTTGCCGATTGCCGACGACCGCATCGCGGCGTTGTGGCGGCATTGGCTCAAGGTCCGCGGCGGGCGGGCGATGCCCGCGCGCCAGGATATCGACCCGATGGCGCTCGGGCCGACCCTGCCGCATCTCTATATCTACGACTTCGAGCGCGGGCCCGGCCGGTTCTTCTGCCGCCTGGCGGGCGAGGAGATCCAGGCAGGATCGGGCATCCGCGGTTCGCGCCGCTACCTGGACGAGATGTTCCCGCCGGCGATCGCCGCCGCGATCGCCCTACGCTACCGCCGCGTCATCGACGGGCCGGCGATCGTCTATGCGCGCGGCCTGATGCGCAGTGCTGCGGGCCATATCATGCCGATCGAACGGCTGGTGCTGCCGATGTCGGCCGATGGGACCACGGCGAACGGGCTGATCGGCTCGACGCTCTACCGGCGCGAGGAGGCGCTGAACATGCTGCTCGATCCGCCGCCGCTAGCGCCGGAGCGGTTCGTCGCGCTGCCCTCGCCCGGATGGATGCCGCCGCGCTAGAGGTGGATCGCGATCGGCGCCAGCCAGGCGACGGCGGAGAGCACGATCCCGATCGCGCTCAGCGCCCCGCCGACATAGATCAGCCAGGCGGCGCCGGTGATGATGGTCGCCGAGGCCAGCACGATCGCGATCTGGAATGAAGCCGAGGACAGCTCGTAGAGGTGGTAGGCCGCCATCGACCGGTCGCGCAGCTCTTCCTGGGCCTTGGCCCGCTTCATCAGCTCCTGCCGCCCTTCCTGGGTCTCGGGCTCGCTCTCGTAGCGCCTGATGTCCTCGCGCCACTGTTCGACCTGCTTGCGCCGGCCCTCGGCGATGTTGGCGGGCAGCCCCTCGGCGCCGGTGTACTCCAGCACCGAGCGGCCGACCTGGAGCGCGGTGCGGCGGATGGTCTTGGCCTGGAAGAACTGCCAGAGATTCGTGGCGTCGATGTTGTGGAACAGCGCGGCGGTCTGCGCGCTCTTGCCGCCCGCTTCCGCGATCGCCAGCAGCGCCGCCAGCACGGCGATGAAGATCGCGATCTTCTTGTTGCCGTGTCCTTCGCCCCCGCCATGCTCCGCGTGATGACCATGCGACATGAAGCTGTTTCTCCATTCGGCTACAGCGGCCGGTCGTGCATCGATGCCGCCACACCCCTCTACGCCGCCGCGGCGTGCCGGACAAGCCGGGCAGCCGAGTAGGGGGCCAGAAACAAGAAGGGCCGCTCCCGCGGGAGCAGCCCTTCCATTGTCTGACCTCGGTCGGTACCGAGGACCGGACTTGGAGTCAGTTCACGTCCGCCCTAGCGGCAGTGACGACCCAGGCCCCCGCAACCGTCCGACCATGACAATGAGACACTGGATCACCTCCTTCCGTTGTTGTTGAACCCGACACCATTATGGCGATCCGCCGCGCCCGCGACAACGGGTCGCCTGCCCGTGCCCCCGAGGCGCTGGAAAAGCCGAAGTTCCTCGATCGCGAGGCCCGTCATGCGAATGGCCCACGCTGGTTCGCGCAGGCCGTCGATCAATTCAGGAGAATGGTGGAGCTGAGGGGAATCGAACCCCTGACCTTCTCATTGCGAACGAGACGCTCTCCCAACTGAGCTACAGCCCCATGCCCTCGGGCGATCCGGCGCCCGAAACGCGGCGGGATAATGGGTAGGGGGCGGTCGGGTGTCAAGGGAAGGGCCGGCAATGCCGACTCTTGCCGACGGTGTTTTCCGCGCGCTTGTGGGTCATCCGTTCCCCACGTATAGTTGCGCCGTGGAAATCGAATGCGATGCGGCGAAGGACAGGTCCAACAGGCGAAAGCACGGCATCGGTCTTGCGGTTGGCGCGCATTGTTCGCCAATCCCTATCTCGAAGAGCGCGGTGACCGGTTTTCCTACGGCGAGGAGCGTTACATCGCCACGGGCATTGTAGGTCCCATCGTTCTCGTCTGTGCCTATACGTTGCGAGGCAAGACCGCCCGGGTCATATCCATTCGTCGTGCGACGAGAGGTGAAGCAAGTGCGTACTATCAAGCCTACGGTTCGTGACCTGAAGAAGGCCGTCGAAGCCCTGCACAAGGGACGAAAGCGGTCGGACGCCGAAATTCGCGCATCGGTGGCGGGCGATTCCGATGCAGCGCCTGTCCGGTCGGCAGCGGCGGTCCGGCGCAAGCTTCGCGCGGGCCTGATCCGGCGCGTGCCGTCGATCGACGCTGCTCAAGTGCGCCGCAAGCTCGGCCTCAGCCAGAGCAAGTTCGCCGCTACGTTCGGCATCAGTTTGCGGACCGTCCAGGAATGGGAACAGGGTCGGGCGGAGCCGAAGGGTCCCGCGCGGGCGCTCTTGACGTTGATCGACCGCGAGCCGGATGCGGCGCGCCGCGCCCTGACCCCCAGGTCCTGAAGCGCCGTGGCCGCAGGCTGCCTTGCGCCACGCCCGGCGCGCCGCTAGGGTAGCGCGCTTCCCGGCCACTCCAGGCGATAATTCCCGGCCATGCTTTCCTTGCTCTTCCTGATCGATACCATCATCAGCATCTATATCTGGTGCTTGATCGCCTCCGCGATCCTGAGCTGGCTGGTCGCGTTCAACGTCGTGAACCCGCATAACCGGTTCGTGGCGATGGTGGGCGAGTTTCTCTACCGCATCACCGAGCCCGCGCTGGCGCCGATCCGGCGCTATCTGCCGAGCCTGGGCGGACTCGACCTTTCGCCGGTGGTCCTGATCCTGCTGCTGGTCTTCCTGCGCAACCTGCTGTTCGAATACTGGCCGCGCTAGGGCGGGATGGCCGCCGCGGTCTCGCCCGTGACGCCGGCCCCCGATGGCGTGCGCCTGGCGATACGCCTGACGCCGAAGGCTTCGTCCGACCGCATCCTCGGCGTCGTGGTGGACGACGCGGGCCGCGCGGCGCTGAAGGCCGCGGTCACGGCCGCGCCGCAGGACGGCAAGGCCAACGCGGCGCTGCTGAAGCTGCTGGCCAGGACCTTCGATGTTCCGCGCACGACGGTAAGCGTCGTTTCCGGCCACGCACACCGCAACAAGCTGGTGCATCTCGCGGGCGACCCGGCGGTGCTGGGCGCACGGATCGCGGCAAGGATCGAGGGGCGGACATGAGCGCGAAGCTGATCGACGGCAAGCAGACGGCCCGGGAATCGAATGCGCGGGTGGCGGCCGCGGTGGCCGGGCTGAAGGCAAGTCACGGGATCGTGCCCGGACTGACCGTCGTGCTGGTGGGCGAGGATCCGGCCAGCAAGGTCTACGTCGCCAGCAAGGAGCGCGAGGCCAAGGCCGCGGGCATGAACAGCACCGCCCATCGCCTGCCGGCGACGGCCACGCAGGACGAGGTGCTGGCGCTGGTCCGCCGCCTGAACGCCGACGCGTCGGTGCACGGCATCCTGGTGCAGCTTCCGCTGCCGAGGCAGGTCGACGCCCAGGCGGTGATCGAGGCGCTGGACCCCGACAAGGACGTCGATGGTTTCCATACGATCAACACCGGGCGCCTGTGGGGCCAGGGCGGCGGGCTGGTGCCGTGCACGCCGCAGGGCTCGATGCTGCTGCTGCGCCAGGCGGTCGAGCGGCCGGCCGGCGCGCACGCCGTCGTGGTCGGGCGGTCGATGATCGTCGGCAAGCCGGTGGCGGCGCTGCTGCTGGCGGCGGACTGCACCGTGACGGTGGCGCATTCCAAGAGCCGCGACCTGCCCGGCATCTGCCGCGGCGCCGACATCCTGATCGCCGCGGTGGGGCGGCCCGAGATGATCCGCGGCGGCTGGGTCAAGCCCGGGGCGGTCGTCATCGATGTCGGCATCAACCGCACCGCGGAGGGCAAGCTGGTCGGCGACGTCGCCTTCGCCGAGGCGGCGCAGGTCGCGGGCGCCATCACGCCGGTTCCCGGCGGCGTCGGCCCGATGACGATCGCCTGCCTGCTGCGCAACACCGTGATCGCGGCCTGCCGCCAGCACGGAAAGCCCGTCCCGGCGCTCTAGCCGGGCAAAAAACGCCGCTGGCCTCGCGCCGCCGGTTTCCCGATAATGCCGGCATGGCTGGCGGCATGACGGATCTGGTCCTGGCGGTCCTTGCCTTCGTCGGCGGGCACGTGCTGTTCGCGGGCACGCCGCTGCGCGCGACGATGGTCGAGCTGGTGGGCGGCGAGGCGCGTTTCCGCGGCGTCTTCTCGCTCTATTCGGCCGTCACCTTGATCTGGGTGGTCCTGGCCTATGCCCATGCGCCCTTCTACCCGATCTGGCCCGACCCGCACTGGACGCGATGGGTTCCCGTGGCGGTGATGCCTTTCGCCTGCATCCTGCTGGTGGCCGGGCTGTCCACGCCCAACGTGACGGCGGTCGGCGGCGAGCGCGCCGCGGAGCTCAGCGACCCCGTGCCGGGCATCATGAAGCTCACGCGCCATCCCTTCCTGTGGGGCGTCGCCTTGTGGGCGGTGGCGCACGCGATCGCCAACGGCGACATGGCCAGCCTCACCCTGTTCGGCGGCATGGCGATCCTGGCGCTGGGCGGCATGCCCTCGCTCGACGCCAAGACCGCGCGCCGCCTGGGCGCCGCCTGGGGCCCGATCGCGATGCGCAGCTCCATCGTTCCCTTCGTCGCGATCATCAACGGCCGCACCGGCCTCAGCCTCGGCGAGATCGGCTGGGGCCGCATCGCCGGCGGGATCGCGCTTTACGTGCTGCTGGCCGTCGCGCATCCCTGGCTCGCCGGCAAGCCGATCTTTCCCTTGTAGGACACGAAGGAGCCGTCGCCCGTGAGTGCCGACCCCACCTGCATCTTCTGCAAGATCGTCGCCGGGGCGATTCCGTGCTTCAAGCTTCACGAGGACGACGAGACGATCGCCTTCATGGACATCAATCCGGGCAATGACGGCCACGCGCTTGCCATTCCCAAGGCGCACCATCCCGACCTCTTCAGCCTGCCGCCGCCGCTCGCCGCAGCGGTGGCGCGCACCGCACAGCGCGTGGCGATCGCCGTGCAGAAGGCGCTGAAGCCCGACGGCATCAACCTGGTGCAGGCGAACGGCAAGGGCGCCGAGCAGTCGGTGTTCCATTTCCACTTGCACGTGCTGCCGCGCCGCGTCGGCGACCAGCTGAAGCTCAACTGGGGCCATCGCGCGGGCGACATGGCGCGGATCAAGGCGAACTTCGAGAAGATCAAGGCGGCGATGTAGTGCAGGGCCTCCCTACAAGGTATGTGGTGTTGACGAGACGATGAGCGAGGACAAGCCCGCACCATTGATCGAGGCGATCTACGGCGCGGCCCTGGCGCCGGCGTCGTGGTCCGCCGTGCTCGCGGCGATCATCGAGCATCTCGACGCCGCGTCCGCGAGTCTCGGCGTGCTGGATGCCGAGCGGCAGCTCGAACTGGTCTGCCGCGAGGGCGTCCTGGGCGACCCGGAGATGATGGCGCGCTATCGCGAGTACTACGGCCGGTTCGATCCGTGGCCGGACGAGATCGCGCGGCGCGGCGTCGGCCAGGTCTCCTTGACGAGCCGGGTCTACGATCCGGAGTTCATGCGGCACTCGCCGTTCGTGAACGAGTATTTCGTGCCCGCCGGCCTGGTCGACAGCATGGGCACCGCGCTGCTGCATGACCAGAATTTCGCGCTCCTCGCGGTCCAGCGCGCGGCGCGGCGCGGAACCTTTACCGATCGCGATATCGGGCGGTTCGGCGCGATCGCACCGCACGTCGCCGCCGCGATACGGCTGCAGCGTGGCCTTGCCGGCTCGGTCAAGGGCGGCGGGCTGGCCGAGCTGCTGCTCGATCGCCTGGCGGTCGGCGTCGTCGCGGTCGGCCGGGCGGGCGACGTCGTCTACGCCAACGCCGCGGCCAACGCCATCCTGGCGCGCGGCGACGGCTTGAAGATCGAGCGTCGCACGCTGGTATCGCTGGATCGCGAGGCGAACGCGCGCCTCGTCCGGCTGATGGCGGAGGTGCTGGCGCCGCAGCCGGGGGCCGGCGGCATCGTGCATGGGCGTCGGGCCGGCGAAGGCGCCGGCTATGCGATGCTGGTGGCGCCATTGCGCCGCGACTTTGCCGTCGGGCAGTTCCCCTGGCCCTATCGCGGCGCCCTGGTGCTGATCCGCGACGAGGCGTCCGGCACGAAAGCGCTGTCCGGCACGTTGCGCAGCCTCTACGGGCTGACGAGCGAGCAAGCGCGCTTGCTGGAATCCCTGCTCGACGGCGCCTCGCTGCTGCAGCACGCCGAGCTGGCCGGCGTGCGGCCAAGCACTGCCCGCTTCCACCTGCGCCACGTTCTCCGCAAGACCGGCACGACGAGCCAAAGCCAGCTCATGCGCAAGGTTGTGGGCGACTTGGCCGGCCTGCCGCTGTTGCGTTGATGCCGATCGCGCCGGGCCAACACCTCGCCCAGAAGTTAACGCAAGCCCGAGGCCCTAGCCAATTGAACAGGTTTCGCGACGGCCGGTATTGAACCGCTGTCAAGCCCGGCCACACGCCTGTCAGCAGGCTTGACGATCGGGCCCGCGGGTCTCGCCATCGCCGCATTGGTTTCCGCGACTTCGAACCTTGGCATAGGCGTTGCACTTCTCCCCATGAGTTCCGATGCGTGCCCGCGTCGACGGGACGTGCGGCAGGCGCATCATGTAATGGGGAATTTAATGCGCAAGTTGCAAGCGGCTACATCCATCCTGGCCTACCTGGCCGTGGTTCCGGCGGCGCGCGCCGATGTCCTGTTCATCGGCGGGACCAGCGATCTGGCCGCGCAGTACTACCTCAGCCAGACCTACGGCGAGATCAAGGACAACAACTTCAACAACCTGCAGTCCAGCGGCCTTATCCAGAATTCCGGCACGCGGATCGGCGCGTCGACGCAGGCCTTCACCCTGAGCCAGAGCGGCAGCACCATGACCGCCAACACCTTCGCGGCGTCGGATGCCTTCGGCCAGGTGAAGGCGTCGGCCAGCGCGCAGATCACCAATTCATCGAGCAATCTCGGCTACACCTCGATCGGCTCATACGGCGAGCGCACGCAGGCGCAGTTCAATTCCGCGCAGACCCCGGGGCGGGTCGACTTCACCTTCACGGTCAGCGGAAGCAGCTCGGCGCCGTTCGGAACGACCGTGACGCGGCTGGACTTCCTGGCCGACGCGTCGTCGAGCGGCTCGTTCTTCGACGTGTTCGGCGGCTCCGCGCTGCATGCGACGGGACCCGGCACCTATACCTTCACCTATCTGGGGTCGACCGCCACGCCGCTGGACATCATGTTCTATGCCGCGGCCGGCGTGCTGATCGGCAGTCCCGACTATCCGGACGCCCCGAACGGCCAGAACTTCACCTCGTTCGCCAATTTCAGCAACACGTTCGATCTGACCAGCATCCAGCTCTACACCAGCAGCAACGCACTGATCACCGACTGGACGCTGACCGACCTGGCGACCAACCAGACGGTGTTCAACCAGAACGGCCGCGTCGAAGCGGTGCCCGAGCCGGGCAGCCTGGCGCTGCTGGCGATCGGCGGATTGGGACTGGGGCTGGGCGCGCTGGGGCGCCGGCGGCGCCCGACGCGCTAGCGGGCGGTCCGCGACGACGGGCTGTGCCGACGCATCGCGTCCTGGAGCAGGTCGAGCGGTAGCGCGTGGACGATGCGGCCCAGGCGGCCGGTTGTCGTCTCGGCGGCGGTCATCGCGTTGAGGATCGCCTCCTCGGTTGCCTCGGCCGCCGCCTGGAACAGCGGCGTGATCTGATCGGGCGCGATCATCCCGACGTCCGCGACGGGCTTGCCCAGCGCCACGCGGTTGGCGGTCGAGAACGCCAGGAAGATGTCGCCGCTGCTGTTGGCGCCGATGCCGCCGACCCAGGCGAGGCCGACCGTGGCCCGCCGCGCCAGGCGCTGGCACTGGATCGGTAGCAGCGGCGCGTCGGTCGCCAGGATCACGATGATCGAGCCGCCCGCAGGGTTCGGCAGGTCGCGGTGCGACGGCACCACGTCCTTGCCGATCGCGCGACCCACCGGCACGCCGTCCACGCGCAGCAATTCGCGCTGGCCGTAGTTCGCCTGCACCAGTGCGCCGACGGTGTAGGTCCGTCCGGCCGTGTCGACGCGGCGCGAGGCGGTGCCGATGCCGCCCTTGAACTCGTGGCAGATCATGCCGGTGCCGCCGCCGACGCAGCCCTCGGCCACCGGCCCGCCGGCGGCGCTGTCCAGCGCGGCGAAGGCATGTTCGGCCTTGACCGGGAAGGAGTCGGCATCGCTCAACCACCCGTCATAGGTCTCGGCGGTGACCGGCAGATGCCAGGGCTGCTGCGTGCGCTCGCGGATCGCGTAGGCGACGATCGCGTCGCGCACCACGCCGACGGAATGCGTGTTGGTGATGCAGACCGGCCCGGCGATGAGTCCCTGCTCGGCGATCCAGATGGTACCGGTCATCTCGCCGTTGCCGTTGAAGGAGTGGAAGCCGGCGAAGACGGCGTTGGACCAGATGTCGGGCCCCGCGGGCCAGATTGCCGTGACGCCGGTGCGCGCGACCGACGGCGTGTCGTGGTTGACCGTGGCATGGCCGACGCGCACGCCCTGGACATCGGTGATGGCGTTGAGCGGCCCCGTGGGCAGCAGGCCCGTCGCGATGCCGAGCTCGCGCAGCCGCGCGCGCTTCATTCGGTCTTCACCCATTCGGGCTTCTTCGGCGTCAGGCGCGCGGCGCCGGCCATCAGCGCGCCGCCCTGGGCCGCCAGCTTGTCGAGAAATTCCAGCCGCAGCAGCGCCAGCCCCATGCCGTTGGCGGAGGAGCGCATCTCGCCCGCCTCCTGGTCGGCGTAGGTGATGGCGGCGCCGGGTTCGGGCGCCGGGCCTTCGATCGCCACCGGCAGCAGGCGCTTCCTGACCAGCCCGCGATACTTGGTGCGCGCGGTCAGCTCCTGGCCGACATAGCAGCCCTTCTTCCAGTCCACGCCGTTCAATTCGTCGAAGCCGTTCTCCAGCAGGATCGACCGCTCGACCACCAGGTCGCGGCTGCCGTCCGGCAGGCCGAGCGACAAACGCAGCTTCTCCATCGCCGCGCGTTCGCCGGCAGCGAAGCCCAGCGCGGCCAGCGCGGCCGTGGCGCCGTCGCGCGGCAGGATGGCGCGTGCGCCCATCGCGGCATGGCGGGGATCGACGAAGGCGATGCCGCCGCCGAGCGGCCCGGCCGCGCCGGGCTCGCCGCCCAGCTCCAACGCTGCAAGGGCGGGCGCGCCCGGCAGGGCAAAGACCGCGAAGCGCGGGGTCGCATCCTCCAGCGTCACCTTGGCGCGCAGCTTGTAGAGCCGGAGGCGTTTCATCAGGTCGTCGCGCCGCGCCGCCTCGCAATCCAGGTAAAGCACGCCGGCGATCTCGACGACGAAGAAGTCGTGCAGGTATCGCCCCTGGGCGGTCAAGAGCGCGGCATGGATCGCCGCCTGGGGCCCGACCCGCAGCACGTCGTTCGAGATCAGGCCCTGGAGGAAACCGCGCGCGTCGGCGCCGGCCACCGCCAGGACGCCGCGCTCGGTCAGTTCGACATGGGTAGCGCCGGTCATGGGCCTATACCTGGGGCAGGCGGCGCGACTTGGCAAGGGTGGGGCGGCCCCGTATAACCCCCGGCAATGCGGCTGCTGTTCATCACCGCGACGCGGATCGGCGACGCCGTTCTGACCACGGGGCTGCTGGACCATTTTTGCCGCGCGCATCCCGGCATCGGCGTCACGGTCGCCTGCGGCGCGCCGGCCGCGCCGCTGTTCCGCTCCGTGCCGGGGCTGGAGCGGGTGATCGTGCTCGACAAGCGGCGCTGGGGCCTGCATTGGCTTTGGCTGTGGAGCCAGGTGGTGGACAAGCGCTGGGACATCGTGGTCGACCTGCGGCGAACCATCTTGCCGCAGTTCCTGCGCAAGGATCGCCACCATCGCGCGCCCAAGCCCGTGGCCGAGCGCCATCGCGTGGTCGAGCTGGCGGCGGCGATCGGCGCCGCCGAGCCGCCGGCCCCGCGCTTGTGGCTGAGCGCCGACGACCGCGCGAAGGCGCAGGCCCTGGTCGACGGCGCGGGGCTGGTGCTGGCGGTCGGCCCGGCGGCCAACTGGCGCGGCAAGCAGTGGCGCGCCGAGCGGTTCGCCGCGCTGGTCGCGCGCCTGACCGCGCCCGGCGGCATCCTGCCCGGTGCGCGCGTCGCCGTGTTCGCCGGCGAGGGCGAGCGCGACCAGGCGGTGCCGGTGCTGCAATCCGTGCCGGCGGAACGTCGCATCGACCTGGTCGGCCGCGTGGACCTGCCGGTCGCCGCCGCGTGCCTCGAGCGCTGCGCGCTGTTCGTCGGCAACGATTCCGGCCTGATGCACCTGGCGGCCGCTTCCGGAGTGCCGACGCTCAGCCTGTTCGGCCCCAGTCCCGACACGCGCTACGCGCCGTGGGGCCCGCGCACCGCCGTGGTGCGCACGCGCGAATCCTACCGCGAGCTTGTGGAGGCGCCGGATTTCGACCACCGCACCACCGGCACGCTGATGGATGGGCTCAGCGTCGACATGGCGGCCGGCGCGGCCGAGGCGCTGTGGCATCGCGTGCTGGGCGTGGCGGCATGACGCCGGACCTTTCCGCGCTGGTCGTGGCGCACAACGAGGAGCAGCGCATCGCCGCGTGCCTGGAGCGCCTGACCTTCGCCGGCGAGATCGTCGTGGTGCTGGACCGCTGCACCGACGGCACCGAGGCGATCGTGCGACGCTTCACCGACCGCGTTCTTGTGGGCGCCTGGGAGATCGAGGGCGACCGGCGCAACGCCGGCATCGCCTATTGCCGCGGCGCGTGGGTGCTGGAAGTCGACGCCGACGAGCACGTGCCGGCGGAGCTTGGGCGCGAGATCGTCGCGACGATCGGCGCTTCCGCGTTCGACCGCCACGAGATCCCCGTGGACAACTACATCGGCGATCGGTTGGTGCGATACGGCTGGGGCGCGTCCTTCGGCCGCTCTGCCTATGCCGGGCTGTTCCGCAAGGGGGCCAAGACCTGGGGCCGCGAGCGCGTGCATCCGAAGCTGTGTTTCACGGGAAACAAGGGCCCGCGACTCGCAACGCCGATCGCGCACTATGTCGACCGCGACATCTCCGACATGCTGCGCCGGCTCGACCGCTACACGACGGCCAACGCGGCCGACCTGCGCGCGTCGGGCGATCCCGGCAGCTTCGCGCACAACGTCAGGCGCATCTTCTCGCGCTTCTGGAAATGCTATGTCGCCCGCAAGGGCTATCGCGAGGGCGGCTACGGCTTCCTGATCGCGCTGTGCGCCGGGCTCTACCCGATCCTGTCCTACCTGAAGGCGACGCTCGAGAAGGATCGCGGCTGATGGCGCGGATCGTCATGGCGGATGACGGCATCGCGTTCGACGGCATCGTGATGCGCGAGCGCCCGCTGGGCGGCGCGGAGACGGCCTTCGCCAGCCTGGCCGAGGCCTTTGCCGCGCGCGGCCACGAGGTCACGGTCGCCAACAACTGCCCCAACCCGGGTACGCATTTCGGGGTCGCCTGGACGCCGATCGCGAACGGCCTGCCCGACCGCGCCGACCTCTACATCGCCAATCGCGGCGACCGGCTGCTGCTGGCGATGGGCAGGCGCGCGCGGCGCACCGTGTTCTGGATCCACAACCCCGCGCGGTACCTCCTGAAGCTGCGCTACCTGTGGAAGCTGGCGCTGTTGCGCCCGGCGATCGTGTTCTCCGGCCCCAGCCATCTGGCCAGCTATCCCGCCTGGGCGCCCTGCGGCGCGCGGGTGGTGATCCCCTACGGCATCGGCGAGCTGTTCCGCCGGGCCGAGCCCGCGGCCGCGCCGCCGTCGCCGCGCGCGATCTTCACCTCCAACCCGCTGCGCGGGCTTGCCTGGCTGCTGGAGCTGTGGGCGGCGCGCATCCATCCCGGCATGCCGACGGCCGAGCTGCATGTCTTCTCGGGCCCCACGACCTATGGCGCGGCGGGCGACGCGAAGCGGGCGACGATGATGGCGGTGCTGGACCGGGCGCGCGCGCTTTCCAACTACGGCGTCGTGCTGCGCGAGCCGGTGGCGAAGTCGGTGCTCGTGGACGAGCTGCGCCAGGCCCGCGTGCTGCTCTATCGCGGCGATCCTGGCGAGACCTTCTGCCTGGCGGTGGGCGAGGCCCAGGCGGTCGGCGTGCCGGCCGTGGTGCAGCCCATCGCGGCAACGCCCGAGCGGGTGATCGACGGCGTCACCGGCTACATCACCGGCGACGACAACGAGTTCGCCAATGCGGCGGTGCGGCTGATGGCCGACGACGCGCTGTGGCTGGCGCAGCACCGCGCCGCGCTCGACAGGCAACGCGGCTGGGGCTGGGCCGACGCGGCGGCTGCGTTCGAGCGGCTGATCCCGTGACGCGCCTGTTCCAGGCCATGGCCGGCGCCGCGCAGGGCGGGGCGGAGGCGTTCTTCGAGCGCCTGGCCCTGGCGC
Source organism: Alphaproteobacteria bacterium (assembly GCA_020846275.1). Taxonomy (GTDB): domain Bacteria; phylum Pseudomonadota; class Alphaproteobacteria; order JAEULC01; family JAEULC01; genus JAEULC01. The sequence continues at coordinate 28 of JADLEG010000288.1, read as the reverse complement.
TCGGCCGCGCGGGCGTGGAGCAGCGCGT
>JADLEG010000287.1 GCA_020846275.1 Alphaproteobacteria bacterium | reverse complement strand
TGGGCCCGCAGAACCAGGCGCTCGACCAGCTCCAGGAAGCCGCGCGGTCGATGATGGACCAGATGATGCAGCAGTTCGGCATGCAGCCCGGCCAGGGCGACGACAACATGCCGCCGCAGAGCATGGGCCCGATGCAGCCCCGGCCCAACCAGAACCGCGACCCGTTCGGCCGGCCGATGAACAACTTCGGCGGCATCGACACGGGCGACGTCGAGATCCCCGCGCAATCCGACATGCAGCGCGCGCGCGAGATCCTGGACGAGCTGCGCAAGCGCCGCGGCCAGGCGGACCGCCCGGCGATCGAGCGCGACTACATCGACCGTTTGCTGAAGCGGTTCTAAGTCCCTCGCCCGGCGAAGTCGGGAGAGGGCGGGGCCCGTCGGCGCCAGCCGACGGGAGGGCGAGGGCGTCGATCGTCCCGCGCCGGCCCTCACCCGGCCTTCGCTTCGCTGCGGCCACCCTGTCCCGCGCGTCGCGCGGGCGAGGGTGAGCCCCTACGGCTTCTCCGGCTCCGTCGCCGCGAAGGTGCCGGCCTGGCCGGCGTCGATGATGCCCCGGCGGATCACGCGGGTGCGACGGAACCAGGCCTCGAGCTTGTCGCCTTCGCCCCAGCGGATCGCGCGCTGCAACGCCGCCAGGTCCTCGCTCAACCGGCCGAGCATCTCCAGCACCGATTCGCGGTTGTTGAGGAAGATGTCGCGCCACATGATCGGATCGGACGCGGCGATGCGCGTGAAGTCGCGGAAGCCGCCGGCGGAGAACTTCACGATCTCGGCGCGGTCGATGATCGTGCCGGCGTCGGCCGCCTCGCGCTTCAGGTGGTCCTCGAGATCGGTGACGGTGCCGACGATCGTGTAGGCGATCAGGTGCGGGAGGTGCGAGGTGATCGCCAGCACGCGGTCGTGATGCTTGGCGTCCATGATCTCGACCTTGCTGCCCATGGCCTGCCACAGCCGCGTCAGCCGGGCGACCGCGTCCTGGTCGGTGCCGGGCGGCGGGGTCAGGATGCACCAGCGCCGCTCGAACAGCTCGGCGAAGCCGGAGTCGGGGCCGGAATGCTCGGTGCCGGCCACGGGATGGCCGGGCACGAAATGCACGCCCTCTGGCACGTGCGGGCCGACGTCGCGGATGACCGCCTGCTTGACGGAGCCCACGTCGCTGATCGTCGCGCCCTTCTTCAGGTGCGGCGCCATCGCGGCGGCCAGCTCGGCGTTGGCGCCGAGCGGCGCGCACAGGATCACCAGGTCGGCATCCCTGACCGCGTCGGCAAGCGCGTCGTGCACGCTGTCGCAGAAGTCCAGGCGCCGCGTCGTCTCGCGCGTCTCCGGCCGGCGCGACCAGCACGCCACGTGCCGCGCCAGCTTGTCGCGCCGCAACGCACGCGCGATCGACGAGCCGATCAGGCCGATGCCGACCAGCGCGACCCGGTCATAGAGCGCCGTCCCGCTCATGCCGGCTTGCCCGCGAGGAAGTCCGCCAGCGCGTCGGCGACCGCGCGGGTCTCCGCCTCCGTGCCGACCGTGATGCGCAGGCAGTCGGGCAGGCCATACCCCGCGACCTTGCGCGGAATGATGCCGCGGCGCGCCATGTAGGCGTCCGCCGCGTTGGCGTCGCGGCCTTTGTCGGCGGCGAAGCGCACGAGCAGGAAGTTGCCGACCGAGGGCGTCACTGTCAGGCCCATCGCCTTGAGCTTGCCGGCCAGCCAGTCGCGCCAGATGTCGTTGTGCGTGCGCGTGGCATCGGTGAAGGCGACATCCTCGAGCGCGGCCAGCCCCGCCGCCTGGGCGGCGGCGTTGACGTTGAACGGCCCGCGGATGCGGTTCAGCACGTCGGCCACGCCCGCCGGGCAATAGGCCCAGCCGAGCCTGAGGGCCGCGAGCCCGTGGATCTTCGAGAAGGTGCGCGTCATCACCACGTTGTCGTAGCGGTCGACCAGCTCGCTGCCGGCGGAATAGTCGTTGCGCACGACAAACTCGGCATAGGCGGCGTCGATCACGAACAACGTGCCTTTCGGCAGGCCCTCGGCCAGGCGCGCCACTTCCTCGCGCGACAGGTAGGTGCCGGTCGGGTTGTTGGGGTTGGCGAGGAAGACGATCCTGGTCTTCGCCGTCACCCGCTTCAGGATCGCGTCGACGTCGGCGCGAAAATCCTTTTCCGGCGCGGTCACCGGCACCGCGCCGTTGGCCCGGGCCGCGATCGGGTACATCAGGAAGCCGTACTGGCTGTACAGCACCTCGTCGCCCGGCCCGGCGTAGGCATGCACCAGCAGGCCGATCAGCTCGTCCGAGCCGTTGCCGCAGACGATCCGCGCGGCATCGAGCCCGTAGTGCCGCGCCAAGGCCGCGCGCAGCGCGGTCGAGCCGCCCTCGGGATAGCGGTGCAGCTTCTCGGCATGCGCCTTGAACGCGGCGACGGCGCGCGGGCTCGCGCCCAGCGGGTTCTCGTTGGCCGACAGCACCGCGCGCAGCTCGACGCCGGGAACGCTGTGCGAGCCCGGCACATAGGGCGCGATATCCATGATTCCGGGGCGCGGCGTGGGAGCCATCGGCCTTCCCTCTCGACGGTCAGGTGAGCGCGATCGGCACCGCATAGGCGCCGATCACGACGGTACGCGCGATAGCGCCGCCTTCGATCACCGACGGCGCGGCCTCGCCCAACGCCTTGAGGACGGCGTCGTTGTCGGCGACGAACCGGCCGACCTCGACCAGGCTGAGGCGCGCGTCGGCGTCGCCCTGCAGCGCCGCCGAGACATGCAGCCCCGGGTCGAGCCCGGCCTGGCGCAGCACGTCGACCAGCCGCGCGCGGCTGATCTGCGAAGTCGTCTCGATCACCAGCAGCGAGCGGTCCTCGCCGCTCGCCTCGGGCTTCAGGCGCGCGATCGCCAGCGCCTCGGGCCGCTCGCCGCGGGCGTTGCCGGCGGCGACAAAGGGCAGGCGCGCGATCACGTGCGGCTGGCCTTTGCCGCCGGCGGCGGCGGTCAGCGCGGGCCACCACGGGTCGACATCGTCCTCGCGCGGCATGGGCAGCACGCCGATCAGCGCCTCGCCCTCCGCCACGGCGCGCACGACCTGCGCGCCCGTGGCCAGCTCGTGCATCGCGCCGGTGCTGCCGTAGTGATCGCGCGCCAGGTCCCACAGGCCGGGCTGGTCGGCGCGCGCCGCGACGGCGATGGTGAAATTCTCCTGCAGCCGCAGCGTGGCGACCACCATCTCGCGCCAGATGCGCGCGACAACCCCGATCGGCAGGGAACCCTGGTGCCGCCCCAGCAGGCGGCGCAGCAACTGCGCCTCGCGCGCGGGGCGGAAGCTGGGACCGTCGCCCTTGGCCCGGCGCACGCGCTCGGCCAGCTCGGCGCGGCGCATGACCAGGTCATGCATCGAATCGTCGATCCGGTCGATTTCGCGGCGGAGGTCGTCCAGGCTCTGGCCGGGCGCGTTCATCGGGCCTTGGACCATCGGGTTGCAAAGGGGGCCTAGGTTTAGTCGTTGACGCCGGCAAAGGCAAAGAAAACATTGACATGGCGGCGCCTTATCACCCTAGCTATGCGCCGGAATCAACGGTCGGGGCCGCCGAGACGCCAATGTCCGCCGTGCTGAAAATGCCCGACGCCGCCCGCGGCAATCTGCCGGGGCACCGGGTGTTGCTGGGCACCGAGCGCAAGCTGCTGCTGGATTGCGGCGTGGGGTTCGGGCCCTACACGCTTGCCTATCAGACCTATGGCGCGCTCAACGCCCAGCGCAGCAACGCCATCCTGGTCTGCCATGCGCTCACCGGCGACCAGTTCGTCGCCGAGGAGCACCCCGTCACCGGCAAGGCCGGCTGGTGGGCGACGATGGTGGGCCCTGGCCTGCCGCTCGATACCGACCGCTATTTCATCATCTGCGCCAACGTGCTCGGCGGCTGCATGGGCTCGTCCGGGCCGATGGAGATCAATCCCGCGACCGGCAAGCCCTATGGGCTGGGCTTCCCGGTCATCACCATCGGCGACATTGTGCGCTCGCAGAAAATGCTGATCGACCACCTGGGCATCGACAAGCTGTTCTGCGTGATCGGCGGATCGATGGGCGGCATGCAGGTGCTGCAATGGGTGTCGTCCTTCCCCGACAACGTGTTCTGCGCCGTGCCGATCGCCTCGTCCGCGCGCCATTCCGCGCAGAACATCGCCTTCCACGAGGTGGGCCGCCAGGCAATCGTGGCCGATCCCGACTGGTGCGGCGGCAACTACCTGGAGGAAGGCAAGCGGCCGCATCGCGGCCTGGCCGTCGCGCGCATGGCCGCGCACATCACCTACCTGTCGGAGCCGGCGCTGCACCGCAAGTTCGGGCGCGCGCTGCAGGACCGCGCCAAGGTGACCTATGGCTTCGATGCCGATTTCCAGGTCGAATCCTACCTGCGCTACCAGGGCTCGACCTTCGTCGACCGCTTCGATGCGAACTCCTACCTCTACATCACGCGCGCGATGGACTACTTCGACCTTGCCGCCGAGCATGGCGGCGTGCTGTCGCGCGCCTTCACCGGCACCAAGGTGCGCTTCTGCCTGGTCTCCTTCACCAGCGACTGGCTGTTCCCGACGCCGGAGAGCCGCGCCATCGTGCACGCGCTGAACGCGGCGATGGCGAATGTCAGCTTCGTCGAGATCCAGACCGACAAGGGCCACGACGCCTTCCTGCTCGACGAGCCCGAGCTCGACAAGGTGCTGAAGGGCTTCCTCGAGGGCTGCGCCGAGCATGCCGGGCTGAAGCGGGGCTAGGCGCGATGCCGCTCGACCAGCCCAAGCCATCGCAAGAAGTCCAGCACGCGCCGATGCGCGTCGACCTGCAGGTCATCGCCGACATGATCGAGCCGCGCTCGCGCGTGCTCGATATCGGCTGCGGCGACGGCGCGCTGCTCGACTATCTGGGCCAGTTCAAGCAGGTCGACGGGCGCGGCATCGAGCTCAGCCAGGCCGGCGTCAACGCCGGCGTGGCGCACGGCCTGTCGGTGATCCAGGGCGACGCCGACACGGACCTCAAGGACTACCCGTCCGACGCCTTCGACTACGCGATCCTCAGCCAGACGCTGCAGGCCACGCGCGACCCGCGCCAGGTGCTGCAGGAACTCGTCCGCATCGGCCGGCGCGCCATCGTGTCGTTCCCCAATTTCGGCTGCTGGAAGGTGCGCGTGCACCTGTTCCGCTTCGGCCGCATGCCGGTGACCGCGGCCCTGCCGGAGAAGTGGTACAACACGCCGAACATTCACCTCTGCACGATCCTCGACTTCGTCGAGCTGTGCGACGCGATCGGCATTCGCATCGAACGCGGCATGGTGTTCACCAAGGCCAGCGCCGGGCGCCCGATCCGCTCGAAGCGCATCGCCAACCTGGTGGGCGAGCAGGGCTTGTTCGTGCTGCAGCGGCGGTAGGGCGATACCCGCTAGTGTCCCGATTCCGAAGTTCGTCCGTGCTTGCGACGCCCGCCGTAGAACTTCGGAATCGAAAAGGACACGAGCAACTATTTCAGTCTAGTGCCCCTTTGGCACTAGTCGCGTTCCTTCAGGTTCCGCCCGACGCCGCGCGCGGCGGGCTCGGGCAGGGCGACCAGGATGCGCCGGCGCACCGGGCGCTCGACGCTGGCGGCGTAGATCTGCTTGTTGGCCTCGATCAACACGGCGCCGGCGAAGCTGGGAAACCAGCGCTGGCCCAGGTCGTCGAGCCACTGCCAGGACGACCACATCATGCGCGAGCGCAGCGGCGGCAGCATCAGCGCCCCCGCGGTCTGCAGCGGCACGAACATGTTGTCCTTGAGCAGGCGGGTGAGCTGGCCGGTGCTGTAGGGGTGGCCGTGGCCGAACGGCGTGCGGTCGAAGCGCGCCCAGATGCCGCGGCGGTTCGGCACCACCACCAGCAGGCGCCCGCCGCTCGACAGCACGCGCCAGATCTCGCGCAGCATCGGCCGCACCTGCTCGCTGTGCTCCAGCGCGTGGACCAGCAGGACGCGATCGACCGACTGGTCGGGCAAGGGAAGGTCGACGTCGTCGGACAGCGCCACCAGGTTGGGCGCCTCGCGCGGCCAGTGCATCACGCCCTGGCTGGCCGGCATCAGCGCGATGCTGCGCTGGGCTTCGCCCAGGAACTGGCCGAGGAACGGGGTGGCGTAGCCCAGGCCCAGCACGGTCTCGCCGGCCAGGTTCGGCCACATCTGGCGGATGCGCCGGCGCAGCGCCTGGCGCGCCATCTGGCCCAGGCCGGAGGCATAGAAGCCGTGCAGGTCGACGACGTCGCTGCTCATGCGGGACAAATTATCCCATGTCCCGGTTAATTCAAGGTTTCCCGATGGCTGACGGCCTGCCGCCGCCGGTGCTACTCTCCCGCCCATGCTGGAAATCGTTCAAATCCCCGTCCTGAAGGACAACTACGTCTACCTGCTGCGCGAGCCCGCGGCGGGAACGGTGGGCGTGGTCGATCCCGCCGTCGCCGACGCCGTGGAGGCCGAGCTCGACCGCCGCGGCTGGCGGCTGACCCATGTCATCAACACGCATCACCACGGCGACCATGTCGGCGGCAATCTGCGCCTGAAGGAGCGCTACGGCGCCACGATCGTCGGCCCGCGCGCCGACCGCCAGCGCATCCCCGGCATCAACGTCGAGGTCGGCGAGGGCGACGACTATCTGTTCGGCCGCGAGAAAGCGCGCGTGTTCGACGTGCCCGGCCATACGCGCGGGCACATCGCCTACTGGTTCAAGGACAGCCATGCGCTGTTCTGCGGCGACACGATCTTCTCGCTGGGCTGCGGCCGGCTGTTCGAGGGCACGGCGCAGCAGATGTGGACCTCGCTCGGCAAGTTGCGCGCACTGCCCGACGACACGCGGGTCTACTGCGCGCACGAGTACACCGAGTCGAACGCGCGGTTCGCGGTCACGGTCGATCCCGGCAATCCCGACCTCGCCCGGCGCGTCGCCGAGGTGAAGCGCCTGCGCGCCGAGGGCAAGCCGACCGTGCCGTCGACCATGGGCGAGGAACGGCGCGCCAATCCCTTCCTGCGCGCCGACCAGCCGGGCGTGGCCGCCGGCGTCGCCCTCGATCCCCGCGACCCGGTCGCCGTCTTCGCCGAGGTCCGACGGCGCAAGGATGCGTTCTGATCTCGCCGAACTCATCCTTCGACAGGCTCAGGATGAGGTCCTCATGGTGAGCCCGTCGAACCATGAGGACCGGACGAGGCCATGAAACTCCGCTACGCGCCGACCTCGCCCTACGTGCGCAAGGTCATGATCGTCGCGATCGAGACCGGGCAGATCGGCACGATCGAAAAGCAGCCGACCAATGTCTGGGCGGCCGACACCGATATCGGCCGGGACAATCCGCTGGGCAAGGTACCGGCCCTGACGACCGATGACGGCCATGTGCTGTTCGATTCGCCGGTGATCTGCGAGTACCTCGACTCGCTGCACGGCGGCGCGAAGCTGTTTCCGCCCGCCGGCCCGGCGCGATGGACGGCGCTGCGCCGGCAGGCGATCGCCGACGGCATCCTGGACGCCGCCGTCCTCGCCCGGCTGGAAGCGAACCGGCCGCAGGAGCGCGTCTCGCAGGACTGGATCACCAGGCAGAAGCGCGCCGTCGCGCGCGCCATGGACGCGCTGGAAGCCGAGGCCGGCGGGCTGGGCGGCGCGATGACGATCGGCCATATCGCGGTGGGCTGCGCCTGCGGCTATCTCGACCTGCGCTTCGCGGCCGACCGCTGGCGCCAGGCGCGGCCGAAACTCGCGGCGTGGTACGAGACCATGGCCAAGCGGAGGTCCTTCCTCGACACGGTGCCGAAGGATCCCGCGTGAGTCCCGGCGCGGCGGACATCATCCGGCGCCTCGACCTCCGGCCGCATCCAGAGGGCGGACACTACCGCGAGACCTATCGCCATGCGCCGCCCGATGGCGGGCGTGGCGCGCTGACCGCGATCTACTATCTCCTGGCGAGCGGCGAGGCGTCACACTGGCACCGCGTGACCGACGCCGTGGAGATCTGGCACTGGCACAGCGGCGCGCCGCTGCTGCTTTCGGTCGCGGCGCCCGGCGCGCTGGCGCGGCTCGTCCGCCTGGGCGGCGATGTGACCGCCGACCATGCGCCGCACTGGATCGTGCCGGCCAACCACTGGCAGGCCGCCCGCTCGCTGGGCGACTGGACGCTGGTCACCTGCACCGTCGCCCCCGCCTTCGACTTCGCCGGCTTCGAGATGGCGCCGAAGGATTTCGCGCCGGGGAAGGGCTGAGAAAGTCCTTCGCCCCGCGGAGCGGGGAGAGGGTGGTGAGCGTAGCGAACCGGGTGAGGGGTTGTCACGATGCGAGGGCATGACCGGAAGAGTATGGCCGTGCCACGCGCGCGCCGGCTTCGACGCGATTCCACGGACGTAGAAAGGCTTCTATGGGGCGCACTTCGCGGTCGACGATTCCAGACGTACAAATTTCGCCGCCAGCATCCGATTGGCAGGTATGTCGTCGACTTCATCTGCCTGTCGCACGCCTTGATCATCGAACTCGATGGCGGGCAGCACGCCGTGGCTCTGGAGCGCGACGCGAACCGTACGGCATATTTACAGGGACAGGGCTATCGCGTCATCCGGTTCTGGAACAATGACGTCCTCGACAATCTCGAAGGCGTACTGACGATGATCCTGATTGAACTGGCGCCGCGTGCCTGACGACCCCTCACCCGCTCGCTGCGCTCGCACCCTCTCCCCGCTCATGCGTGGCGAGGGTCTATAAGCACCGCGCGGAAGTCGTTCACATTGGTGCGGGTGGGGCCGGTCACCACCAAGTCGCCGAGGGCGGCGAAGAAGCCGTAGCCATCGTTGTTCTCGAGCATCGCGCGGGCGCTCAGGCCCATGGCGCGGGCGCGTTCCAGGCTGTCGGGGGCGAGCAGCGCGCCGGCATTGTCCTCGGTGCCGTCGATGCCGTCCGTGTCGCCGGCCACCGCGTGGATGCGCGGATGGCCCTCCAACGCCACGGCGAGCGCCAGCAGGAACTCGGCGTTGCGGCCGCCGCGGCCCTTGCCGCGCACGGTCACCGTCGTCTCGCCGCCGCTGAGCAGCACGCAGGGCGCCTTGGCCGGCTGGCCGTGGCGCGCGACCTGGCGGGCGATGCCCGCATGCACCATCGCCACGTGCCGCGCCTCGCCCTCGATCGCGTCGCCGAGGATGACGGGCGTCACCCCCGCGTCGCGCGCGACGGCGGCGGCGGCTTCCAGCGAGGCCTGGGGGGCCGCGATCATCCGCACCTCGCCCCCCGCGAGGCGCGGATCGCCCGGCTTCGGCGTTTCGTCCGCGCCGGCTTCGAGCCGGCGCATCGCGGCCGCGGGCGGCGCGATGCCGTAGCGTTTGACGATCGCCAGCGCATCTTCGTAGGTGGTGGGATCGGGCACGGTCGGGCCCGAGCCGATCACCGCCGGATCGTCGCCCGGCACGTCGGAGATCAGCAGCGTCACGACCTTCGCCGGCGCCGCGGCGGCGGCGAGCCGCCCGCCCTTGATCGCCGAGAGATGCTTGCGCACGCAGTTCATCTCGGTGATGTTGGCGCCGGACGTCAGCAGCGCCTTGTTCACCGCCTGCTTGTCGGCCAGCGTCAGCCCCTCGGCCGGCAGGGCCAGCAAGGCGGAGGCGCCGCCCGACATCAGGCAGACCACCAGATCGTCCTTGGTCAGGCCCTGCACGGTTTGCAGGATGCGCCGCGCCGTCTTTTCGCCGTTCGCATCGGGCACGGGGTGCGCGGCCTCGGCAATCTCGATCTTCTTGCACGGCACGGCGTAGCCGTAGCGCGTCAGCACCAGGCCCGCCAGTTCGCCCGGCCAGAATTTCTCGAACGCAGCCGCCATCGCCGCCGAGGCTTTCCCCGCGCCCACGACGATGGTGCGGCCCTTGGGCTTATCGGGCAGGAAGCGCCCGATTACGCGTTCGGGCTGCGCGGCCGCGACCGCCGCGTCGAACATCGCGCGCAGCAGCCCGCGCGGATCGATGCTCATCGGGCGATCTGGAATTTCTGGCCCGTGCGGTAGGGCTGGAACCAGGCCAGGCCCGCCTTGGTCGCGCCGGCGGGCTTGTATTCCGCGCCGACCCAGCCGCCATAGCCCAGGCTATCGATATGGCCGAGAAGATAGGAAAAATTGATCTCGCCCGTGCCCGGCTCGTTGCGGCCCGGCGCGTCGGCGATCTGGATATGGCCGATGCGCTTGAGGTGCCGCTCGATCGTCGCGCAGAGATTGCCCTCCATCACCTGCATGTGGAAGGCGTCGTATTGCAGATAGAGATTCGGCACCTTGGCCTCGTCCATCAGCCTTACCGCCTGCTTCGACTTGACCAGGAAATAGTTCGGCACCGATGGACGGCTGAGCGGCTCGATCAGGATGTCGATGCCGACCTTGGCCGCCTCCTTGCCGGCGTGGCGCAAATTCTCGACGAAGACCTTGTTGAGGTCCTCCTCCTTCGCCCCGTCCGGCCAGACGCCGGCCATGACGTGGATCTTGGTGCAGCCCACCGCGCGGGCATAGTCGATCGCCTGGGTGACCTGGTCGCGGAACTCGGCCTGGCGGCCGGGGATGCAGCCGAGCCCCCGTTCGCCCTTGTCGAAATCGCCGGGCGGCGTGTTGTGCAGCACCACGGGCAGGTGCGCGTCGCGCGCGGCCGAGGCGATGTCGCGCCGGTCGAAGGCGTAAGGGAACTGGTACTCCACCGCGCTGAAGCGGCTTTCCACGGCGGCGGCGAAGCGGTCGAGGAATGGCACCTCGGCGAACATCAGCGACAGGTTGGCGGCGAAACGCGGCATGGCGGCTCAACCCTTGAAGGTTTTCACCAGCGTGGACGTGGCGGAGACAAGGATACCAGCGTCGCTGCCCACCGCCACGAAATTGGCGCCGCCCTTGATGAATTCCTTGGCGTCCTCGAGATGGCCGGTCAGGATGCCGGCGGCCTTGCCCGCCTCGCGGATGCGCCGGATCGCGTCGTCGATCGCCTTGCGCACCTCGGGATGGCGCGGATTGCCGAGGTGCCCCATCGAGGCCGCGAGATCGGCCGGGCCGATGAAGATGCCGTCCAGCCCGTCGAGCCTCGCCATCGCCTCGATGCGGCCCAGCGCCTGCGCGGTCTCGGCCTGCACCAGCAGGCAGATCTCGGCGTCGGCCTTGGCGGCATAGTCGGCAATGCGGCCATAGCGCGTGGCCCGGTTGTTGGTGGCGACCCCGCGCACCCCTCGCGGCGGATAGCGCACGGCCGCCACGGCGCGGGCCGCCTCGTCCTCGTTCTGCACATAGGGCACCAGGATCGAGCCGACGCCTACGTCCAGCAGGCGCTTGATCAGCACGGCGTCGTTCCAGGCGACGCGCGCGACCGCGCTGGCGGTGCCGGCCTGGGCGGCCTGCAACTGCTGCATGACCAGCCAGGGATCGTTCGGCGCGTGCTCGCCGTCGATCAGGATCCAGTCGAACCCCGCGTCGCCGAGAATCTCGGCGCTGACCGGGCTTGCCAGGCTGCACCACAGGCCGATCTGCGCCTGGCCTGCGGCAAGCGCGCGCTTGAACGCGTTCGGCTTCAATTCCATTCAGGACTCCCTAGGCCGCCGCCGGCTGCTGGCGGAATTTCCATTGCCAAAGCGTGATGGCGACCACCATCGAATAGCCGACCATATCGGTGACGATGCCGGGCTTGACCAGCATCAGCCCCGCGACGATCGTCCAGACGCGCTCCGGCCAGTTCAGCGCGCGCATCATGTAGCCGTGCAGGCCCGCGGCCAGGCAGACGATGCCGATCGATGCCGGTACGCACGCATAGGCCACCTGGTCCCAGGTGCCCAGGGTCAGCAGCGCGGGCTCGTAGACGAACATGAAGGGCGCGATGAAGCCGGCCATGCCGATGCGCACCGCCGCCCAGCCCGTGGTCCACAGGTCGGATTTCGCCAGGCTGGCCGCGGCGAACACCGCCAGCGCGACCGGCGGCGTGATCGCCGACAGCACGGCGTAATAGAACGCGAACATGTGCGCCGCCGCCTCGGGCACGCCCAGCTTGATGATCGCGGGCACCAAGAGCGAGGTCATGATGATGTAGGCGGGCGTGGTGGGCATGCCCATGCCGAGCACGATCCCGGCCGCCGCGGTGACGATCAGCGCCAGGACCAGGCTGTTCGCCGCCAGCACCAGCACGTGCTGGGTAAACGTGATGCCGAGCCCGGTCAGCGCCACGACGCCGATCACGATCCCCGCCGCCGCGCAGGCCATCGCGACCGACAGGGTGTTCTTGGCGCCGTCGACCATCGCCTCGATCACCAGGCGCCAGTGGAGGTCCTTGCGCGTGGTTCGGCGCAGCATGGCCACGGGGAAGCAGGCCAGCGTGCCGGCCAGCGCCGCCAGCGGCGCGCTGTAGTCGTTGAACATGCCGGCCAGCACGATGAAGATCGGGATGAACAGGTGCCCGCGCGCGCGCAGC
>JADLEG010000286.1 GCA_020846275.1 Alphaproteobacteria bacterium | reverse complement strand
CGGAGATTGCACTCGGCCTTGGGCTACCGGCCACCCGAGGAGTTCGAAACGATCCACGAGCCCATGGCCGGACGGCCGGACGGCCATGGGCTCTCAACAACTGTCCCCTGATTCACTGTCTCATGCACGGGGTGCACTCCAGGGTAACGCCGGCCGCGCCGCGGCCCTCGGCCAGCAGCGTGCGGCAGGGCGCATCGTCGTCGTCGCCGAAACACAGGCTGCCGCCGGTCGCCGGGCTGCGTCAAGTGATGCGGCAGCCCCACCGCCATCACCCCCGCAAACCGCGCTATGCGCTGGAAGGTCGCAGAGTCGGGGCGCGGCTGCAATTACGTATTATGTCCCTGGAATTCCGTTGGCACGTCTACTTCACTCCCGCCTCCGCCTCGTGGATCAGCCAGGCCGAGCGCTTCTTCGCGCTGCTCACGGACCAGCAGCTCCGCCGCAGCGTGTACCACTCGACCGCTGATCTTCAGGCCGCGATCCACGCCTACATCGATGCCCACAACGCCCAACCTAAGCCGTTCCGCTGGACCAAATCTGCCGACGATATCCTCGCTGCTATCAACCGGTTCTGCCTTCGCACTCTCGAAGCGCTCACTCCAGCATTGCCGCGAACTTCGGAATCGGGACACTAGATCGACCTTCCGAGCGGCGATATCTGCAAGCAGCCGCTGCAACGCCGGACGCTCGAGGGTGCCTCCGGAGAGGCCCCCGTCGTCATAATCCGTCGGCAGGGCAATCCAGTTCATGCCGCACTGCGATTTGACGTAAGCTTCGCAGGCCTCGCGCTGCGCGTGCAAGGAGTTGAAGCTCTGCTCCAGTCCGTCCTCGGCGGATTTCGGGTGTAAATCGCGCAGCGGATTCGGTTGCTCATAGGCCGAAGAAGCGCGGGCCGGACCAGCGCGCCCCGGTAATCTGCCGAGCGATCGCCGATAGGGAGGCATAGCGGCGGCCTTCCCAGACAAATCCGTGATCGCTCACCTCGACCGTATGCGTCCGGCCGCCCCGTTCCCGCGGCAACTGCATACCGGCCGGAAGCTTCTTTGCCGGCGATAGCAGCTGCTCGGACACGGCGCTGCTGCTTGCCGCCGCCGCCAAGGCGCGGCGTAGGGCAGGTTTGAGCCCACCCCGCGCGCCTGTCTGCAGGTCGTAGGCAACGGCATGCTGCAGGAGCCGCCGGCTCAGACCCTTCGGCGGGGGCCGGCCATAGGCAGCCATCCAGCGCTCCGCCAACGCGGTACGCGGCATCCGACCGACACCTTCGATATCCATGGCGCGGCTGGAATGCGCCGCCCCTGGCTCGGCGGCGGCCGATCGCTTTCCTTTCCTTGTCATGGCGCCGACCATCGAGGCGTCTTACCGCGCGATCCGATACACCCACCCTTGGCCGTCGATGCTCTCCGATAGCACAGCAAGCTGCAGCCGCTTCTTCAAGGCGCCGCCGACCGCGCCGCGCACGAAGTGCGGGAGCCAGCCTGTCGTCTCCGATGCTTCGTTGATGGTCGCACCGCCCTTCCGGCGAAGCAGATCCGTCAGCAGCGCGAGCTTGGTTCCTTTCTTGGCGGCCTGCCGGTCAGCGGGGAGCGCTTGCGTCTTGGATGGCTTCCGCTCCGCTTTCGCGGCGGCCGCGCGCCTTCCGGCCGCGGTTAGGATCAGCGTCAGCGGACGGCCCTTCTCCTGGCGCCAGACGGGCTGGCCGGGTTCGCCTGGCTGTTCGGTATCGTTGACCGCCAATGGGCCGTCGTATTTGGTATGATATTCTTTTTGTACCCTCGAGAGAAACAAACGTGTGGCTGCAACTTCCCGATCCAGCACTGGCTGAAGAGTTTCGTCGCCAACCCTTTGGAACCCACAGCCCGGCGCTTCAGGTCCTCCTAAACTCCTTGCGCCAGCCAGCAAACAGTCTCCAGCTCTTGCTGGTTCAGGTGGCCACGGATCGGTGGGTTTTAGCGCAACGACATCCGGACGACCGACCGCCCACGCTATTGGCACTTGCGCCATTCGCTTCACGTGAGGCCGCCGAATGGGCTGCATTCTGCATGCGGTGGGAGGCGCGGTTCGGATGCCCAGTGCCGACGCCCTGAAACCCGGCGCAATCGGCTATCTCGAGTCGATCGTCGCACATCCCGGCGAGCGCTTGCGTCTTCACGTGAGTGTACTTGACGGGAGCGACCGCTACTCGGCTCAGTTCGTCCGCTTGCTTTGCGGCGACATGCGTCCGAACGGGCCCGCGCCCCGCGAGGAACCGGTCGCGGCCGCGATCAATGGATTTCACCAGGGGCACGCGAAGCGCACGAATTGCGGCTCCTATGTGCTTATCGACCGGTTGCCCCCGCTTCGTGCACCTCGGTTCGAAGTGCTGGTGTACCCAACTCTTCCGGGTTCTGGCCGGCAGACTCTGCTTCAGGGTGGCAGCATTGCCCTGCTTCTGGATCAGGATGGCGCTGTCGCACTTGCCGTCGACGGTGAGGTGGTCTCGACTGGCCACGGTCTTGAGGCCGGAAGCTGGTATCGCGTCTCGGCCGCCTACGATCCGACGACCGGAGTAACGCGAGTATGCAGCGCCACCCTGGCTGGCCATCGAGAGTGCACGCTCGATGGCCGCCTCCCGCCGGGCGCGTTGCTGACAGCGCCGATGACCTTTGCCGCCTCACTAGCCGCAGACGGAACCGTCGCGCAGGCTTTCGACGGCAAACTAGAGTCACCCTGCATTACCACGAGCGAAACTAGTCTGCGCTGGAACTTCGCCCGGCGAATTGGCACCCGCGACGTCATCGATGAATCCGACCGTCGCTGCCACGGCGTCACCATTAACGCGCCCAAGCGCGCGGTCACCGGCGCGTTTTGGGATGGCTCGGTACAGGACTGGCGTCAGGCGCCAGCGCAATATGCGGCGATCCATTTTCATCGCGACGACCTCTACGATGCAGGCTGGACCGAGGATCTCGCCTTCGACCTGCCGCCCGACCTTCGCAGCGGCTACTACGCCGTACGCCTGGAAGCGGGCGGCGGGCCGGCGTTCCATGTCGGCTTTATCGTTTCGCCCCGCCCACGACGCGCTAGTGCGAAACTGGCCGTGCTAGCTTCGACAGTCACTTACCTTTGCTATGCCAATCAGCGCTCGCGGCTGCGTCCTGGCGTATCCGACCTAGCGCTCGGCACCCTTCCCTTCGTTGACACCACGGACCTACTGCTAGCCGATCTGCCCGCGCTAGGCGGCTCCACCTACGACGTCCACGCCGATGGTTCGGGCATCTGCCATGCCTCGGCCTTACGGCCGCTGTTCAACTTTCGACCGACAGGCAGGCTCTGGAATTTCGCCATGGACCTCGCTCTGATCGATTGGCTAGAAAAGCAGGACATTCCCTGTGACGTCGTCAACGACCATGACCTTCACCTCCACGGCGCCGCGCTGCTCGCGCCCTATCGATGCGTGCTGACCGGCAGCCATCCGGAATACGTGTCGCTCGAAATGCTGCGCGGGCTTGAGGACTTCCTGTCAGCCGGCGGACGGCTGATCTATGCCGGCGGCAACGGCTTCTATTGGCGCGTCACCTTCGACCCGGCCCATCCTGGACAGATTGAAGTGCGACGCACTGAGGACGGCGCCCGTCCGTGGGCCGAGACCCCTGGCGAGTACTACCACGCAACCGGCGAGTATGGTGGGCTGTGGCGCCGCATCGGCAGGCCGCCGAACCGCCTGGTCGGCATCGGGTTCGTAGCGCAGGGATTCGATGTTGCGGCACCCTATCGCCGGGCCGCCGGATCTTACAATCCGCGCGCTGCCTTCCTCTTCGCCGGCACCGACGGCGAAATCATTGGCGATTTCGGCGCCTGGGGCGGCGGGGCGGCGGGAGCCGAATTGGATGCGGTCGGACCGGGCCTGGGCGCGCCCATGCACACGCTGATCGTGGCCAGCTCGGAGCGACACACCAATGCCTATTTGCTGACCAAGGAAGAGATGCTGAGCACGCTTGCGGTCGTGGACGGCACGCAGAACCTGCACGTCCGGGCCGACATGGTGTTTTTCGAAACCCCTGCCGGTGGCGCCGTTTTCGCCACGGGATCAATCGCCTTTATCGCCAGCCTGGCGCACCAGGAAGGGCGGAATGACGTCGCTCGCCTGCTGGCCAATGCAATCGCGCGCTTCCTTGACCCTGCGCCTTTCGCGCCACCCGCGTGAGCGCTAAGGACGCACCAGCCCGATCAGACGATTGACGATCACCAGCAGCGCGCTAATCACGACGATCTGCAGCGCCGCTGCCGCGGCAATCGTGGGGTCGCTGACGAAACGCATCTGTGACATGATCTGCACTGGCAGAGTCACCGTATTCACGATCGACAAGAAAAGCGCCAAGTTGATGTCGCTGAACGAGACGATGAAGGCAAAGATGGCGCCGGACAAGATGCTCGACCGCAGCAGCGGAAAGGTCGCCAGCCAGAATGCCTTGACAGGCGAGGCGCCCAGATTGCGCGCTGCCTCCTCGAGCTTGGGATCGATCCCGACCAGGCCCGCGATCACCGTGCGCACCACATAAGGGCAGCCGATCAGCACGTGCGCCCCACCCAAGGTCAGGAGCGAAGGCGTGATGTTGAGACGCGCGTAGAGTAGGAACAAGCCTACGCCCATTAGGATCTGCGGATAGATCAGGGGGGTCAGAAAAAGCAGCTCGAGCAGACGGTTGCTGACGAAACGAAACCGCACCGCTGCGATCGCCGCCAGGGTGCCGATTGCTGTCGCCGCTGCCGCCGAGGCGATGCCCAGCGGAAGGCTGACGTAGAAGAGCGAATCGGAGAAGCCGGCCGTCTCCATGAAGGAGTAGAACCAGCGCAGCGAGAGGCTGGAGGGTGGGAACTCGAAATTCGCCGATTCGCCGAACGCGATGCCTAATACCACCATCACCGGCATCAGCATAAAGGCGATAACCGGGATGCTGATGATGGCGAGCTGGCCGCGTAGCGTCATGCCGCCTTTGGCCCGATGCGCATTGCGGCGTAGAAGATCAGCGACAGGATCAGCACCAGCACCACGGACATGGCGGAAGCCGACGGCCAGTCGAATCCGACAAGCACGTCATCGTAGATCTGCTGGCCGACCATCCGTACCCGTGTGCCGCCCATGATCGCTGGCACGACATATGCCGAGGACGATACACCGACGCACAGCAGGTAGCCCGATAGGAGACCGGCGCGGCTCATCGGCAGCACCACCCGGGCCATTACCCGCCAGGGCCCGGCGCCCAGGTTACCGGCAGCTTCCTCGACATTGCGCGGGATGCGTTCGATCGAGGCGGACAGCGACAGCACCATGAAGGGCAGCGAGAATTCGACCAGGCCGGCGACCACAGCAATCTCGTTGTGCAGCAGATTCCAGCGCCCCCATCCTACCGCGCGACTCAGTGCATTGATGACGCCGCTGGGCTCGAGGATGATGTACCAACCAAACACCTTGACCACCACGCTAGTCATCAAGGGGATCATGATCGCGACGATCAGGACGGTCTTCGCACGCCCGCTGCTGCGCGCCAGAACATAGGCGACCGGATAGCCCAGGATAGCAGCCATTGCTGCCGAGATCATCGACAGGCGCAGCGTGTCAAACAGAATGCCAAGATAGAAAGGGTCGCCGACGCGTGCGTAGTTGGCCAAGGTGAAGCCCAACCCCGTGATGCGCACCGAGGACTGCTGGCGGAAGCTGACCTCGACCAGCCCTGCCATCGGCACGATCAGGAAGCAGAAGATCATCGCCGCATAGGGCAGGAACAGCGCATACTTGACCGGATGGTCCAGGCGCGGGCTGACGCTACTCATCGCCCAGGATGACCGTGTCGGCGATGGCGCAGGCCAGGCGGGGCGCGGGCGGTACGGGCTGGCGGCCGGTCTGGTAGTAGACCACGATCTGGCGGCCCTGCCCTTCGCCGATCTCCACCCTGACTTCCGTACGATCGCCGCAGAACGTCTCGGACACGACTCGGCCCGACAGTATGTTGCTGTCCGCCTCGTCGCCGGGCGCCAGCGCCACGCATTCCGGCCGGATACAGACCGAGACTGCCTCGCCGATCCGCCGGGCCGCGCGGCTATGGCCGGTGAAGCTGGGACCGTCAGCCATGCGTGCGACAAGCGTGCCATCGCCGTTTAGGCGCTCGATGGTCGCGGGCAACATGTTGGTCGTGCCGATGAAGTCAGCGACGAAGCGCGTGCGCGGTGCGCCATAGATCTCGGCGGGCGTACCTTCCTGGGCGATACGGCCGTTGGACAGCACGATGATGCGGTCGGACAGGCTCAGCGCCTCGGTCTGGTCGTGCGTGACGTAGACAAAGGTCATGCCCGCCCGGCGCTGGATCTGGCGCAGCTCGTAGCGCATCTGCACCCGCAGCTTGAAATCCAGGTTCGACAGCGGTTCGTCCAGCAGCAGAAGCTCCGGTTCCAACACTAGCGAGCGCGCGATCGCCACACGTTGCTGTTGGCCACCAGAAAGCTCTCCCGGCGTCCTCTTCTCCACGCCGGCCAGCCCTACCATCTCGAGGGCGCCGGCAACCTTCTGGGCGATTGCATCCGGACGCCATTTCCGCAGCCGCAGGCCGAAGGCGATGTTGTCGAAGATACTGAGATGCGGGAACAGGGCGTAGTTCTGGAACACCAAGCCCACACCGCGACGATGGGCCGGCAGGAACGTGATGTCGCGACCGCCCACCAAGATCTTGCCCGAAGCGACGGTTTCGAACCCAGCGATCGAGCGCAGAAGGGTGGTCTTTCCGCAGCCACTTGGCCCCAACAACGAGAGGAATTCACCTGCAGCCACGCTGAGCGAAACTGGCCCGACGACGACGTCCTTGCTATAGCGCTTGACGACCGCTTCCAGGATTAGCGCGGGCGCGCCCTTCGTGGCCGGGGAAGCGCTAGCGGACGGTGCGCCTGCCGCCCGGTCCTGGGTACCGATCCGGCCGACAGGCGGCGCCGTATCGGCGACACCCATCAGCCAAAGATTTCCTTGTTCCAGCGCTGCAGGTCGCGGGCTCGGCCCTCGTTGATCTTCTGCCAGTCGAGCGACACGACCTTGGGCGCGATGCCCTGCGGGATCGCGTATGGCGCCAGGTCGGGTGGCAGCTTGGCCTTGGTGTTGCTAGGCGGGTAACGGAAGCGCTGCGTCATCTCGAGCTGCAGCACTGGATCCAGCGTGTTGTTCACGAAGCGGTTCGCCAGTTCCTTGAATACCGTTGCCTTGGGCAGCACGAAACCATTATGAAGCTGGATCGTACCCTGGACGTATTCGATGTCCACCGGCACGCCCTTGGACTGCAGCTCGAAGGTGCGGCCGTTCCAGTAGGGCATAAGCACGATCTGCTCGGTCGTGAAGGCACGCAGCGCCTGCTCCTGATTCTGCAGCAGCACCGCCTCGTTCTTCTTGACCAGGTCCTTGATGGCCGCGATGGCCTTGTCGGTATTGTCCTCGGTGCCACCCAGGGTCTTGTTGAGTGCATGCAGCCAAGTATGGCCGTACCACCCGAAGTCCGGCAGGCCGACCTTGGCCTTGTATTTCGGGTTCCATAAATCTTCCATGCTGGCCGGCTTCGAGGCAAGCTTGGTGTTCCAGACCAGGCTGATGATCGGCATGGTCATGTTCGCACCCCAGTTCTTAAGCCCGGCACGCGGCTCGAACTGGGCACTGGGTGCGATGTCGGCGTAGTTCTTGACGATGTCGAGGTCGTAGTCCATCAGTGCGCCAGCGTCCGCGGCCAGTGCGTATTGCAGGTCAAGCAGGTCGAAGGCCGAGGCCGGCGGACTGGCCGGCTGGGCCACGAGGCGCGAGGCGATCGCCGCCGGATTAGCCTCTAGCAGGAAGTTGACCTTGGTCTTCGTTGCGGTCTCGAAGTCGGGCTTGGTGACGAAAGCCTGCTTGATGCCCTCACCCCAAGAGCCCGCCGTGGTCGCCACGGTGAACGCGCTCTCGGCGTGCGCAACGGGCATGCCCGTCGCCTCGCACAGCGTCAGCACCGATGCGGTTGCCGCCGAATAGCGCAGGATGTCCCGGCGCGAGAAATCCATCGTCCCCGTTTTGCGAATGAATGCCATGTCTGCCTCCTCTGTTCGCCCACCGGGCGTTCTTCACGTCAAGCGGATTTCTTCGCTTCCCTGGCGTTCCAATCGCGCCAATTCTCCATCGTCGGATCGTTCGGCCAGATCTGGTAGTAGCGGATCATCGGCTTGAAAGCGTCGACGATACGCCGCAAATCCTTGATAGCGTTGCCGCCCTGCTCCGGCGTCGGGTTCGCCATTTCGACACGCAGGTCCGTCCGCGGACGCTGGCCGGGCTCGGCCACGAGGATCCCGGCTGAAAGCTGGCCCTTGGCCTCGCCGCCGGCGTCGCCGCCAGCCTCGATCGCGCGCATCAGCCGCTCTTCTAGCAATTCGCCAGCGTTGCTTTTGAACGCCTTGGCCATGGCATCGACTACCTGCGGCCCGACCAGGGTGTTGCCCATGGCCAGGAACCCATCGCCGACGATATGACCAGTCCAGTCCTTGCCGCTCTTGCCGCTGTGCACGGCAACGCGCCCGTCCTGCGTGACGATACCGACTTGGCGGTAGTCGAAATGCTTGTCGTGTACGCGCAGCGCATCGATTACCGCGGCCGGCGAATATCCGTGGCCCAGCAGATCGAAGATGATCGGGGCAAGGTGTGGATTGGTGAAGGATTGAGTGGAGATGGCCGCCAAGCCGCCCTTGATGAAGGGACAGCGTGACGCCACGGTAAGCGGGCTGGACGCTAGGACGACACCCAGCGCGCCGGTACGCTCGCAGCGGCCGATCGTCGTAAATGTGTTGAATTCGACTCCGCGCTCCAGTTCCTGCATCTGCATCATCCCGTTCCCCCGATCCCGCTCAACGCATGACCTGTTCGGCGGTCCGCTTCACTAGCGCGCTGACGGCATCCTTATCTTGCATCGATCGTGCCAGCACCGCGTCGTCAAGCACGCGCTTCAGCACATGCGCGCGCAGGCTCAGCGGCAATTCCCGGACCGCCACGGCGATAGCGCTGCGGATGGCAACCGGCCATTCCTTATCATGCGCCTCGCGCTCCGGTCCGAAGGCGAAGGTCGCTGGCTTTGCGGCACCGCGCTCAGCTCGCAGTGTCTCGGTTGCCTTGCGATCGATTACTGCGCCGTCAAATACAACCCGATAGTCGGCCGATGCTCTCTTCGTCGATAGCAGGCCCGAGCGCACGTCCCGCTCGATCAGCTCGAACGGCCGCCCGAGCGGATCGCCGAAGCCGCCCCCGGACGGCGAGATCATGCGCACCACGTCGCCCTTGTGCAGGGTCAGCACGGTGATCTTGCCGATCGATTCCGCCTGAGGCGTGTCGGGCTTCAGGATCACGCGGCCGAGCGAGCCGGCCGCGCCGCCATTGACTCCCCAGGGGCGGAAGTAGAAGCGGTTCATGCCGCGGACCGTGACCACGGTCTCCACGTCCGCGCTCTCCAGCTCGATCGTGATGCCGGCTCCGCTGCGCCAGCGTCCGGGCGCGTAGCTGTCGGGCTCGAGCTCGTAGCGACGGATGCGCACCGACGTCTCGATCTCGGTCATCTCGATCGGTGTGTTAGCGAGGTAGCCCTGCGGCCCGTCGACGCCGTCGACACCGTCGCCGCTGCAGCGCCCGCCGGAACCGCCGCACAACGGATTGACGACGCCGACCCGACGCTTGCCCGTGCGCGGATCGCGGCCGGACACGGCGATGATGCCGGCCTGGCCGGCACCACAACTGACGATGCCGCCTGGCAGAGCCTGGTTCAAACAGCCGACTACGCAGTCGTAGATGCGCATGGCCGTGACCCAGCGATTGCCCATGGCGGCCGGGAACTCAGCGTTCATCACGGTGCCGCGCGGGGCCGAGACCGTCATCGGCCTCACCAGCCCGGCATTGGCCGGAGTGTTCGGTTTCTGCGTCAGCACGAAATAGTTCAAGGCCTGGGTGAGGAACGGATGCGTGCTACTGCCGGTCACGAAGTTGACCGCCATTTGCACCTGCGGGTCGCTTCCCGAGAAATCGAGATGCACCGTGCCGTCCTTCACCCTCATCCGCACATGGATCAGGATTAGGTCGCCCGGATTCACGCCCTCCAGGTAGTCGCTGAAGGAATACGCGCCGTCCGGCAGTACCCGCAGCGCCTCCCGCGAGCGCAATTCGCCGAGCGAGATCAGGTCCTCCATCGAGTTGGTGACGACGGGTTCACCCAGCCGGTCGCAGAGCTCGTGCAGACGGCGTTCCATGGTGTTCATTGCCGCGACCAGCGCCTGCAGATCGCCCCACAGATCCTCGGGGATGCGCGAATTGTCCTGCATGAAGCTGAGAACATAGGGGTTCACCTGGCCGCCGATGATCAGCTTCATCGGCCGCAGCCGGAAACCTTCCTGAAACACCTCGGTCAGAGTCGGCGAGATGCTGCCCGGCACGGCCCCGCCGATATCCGAGGCGTGCAGAAACGACCAGCCATAGGCGATCAGCTTGCCCTTGTAGAAAATCGGCTTCACAAGATGGATGTCCATCGTGTGCGAGCACATCCCGTCGGTGCGGAACGGATCGTTGGTAATGATTACGTCGCCGTCGCCGAGCGTTTCGGGATCGATGAAGTCGAGCGTCGCCTCGAGCGAGATGCCGATGAAACTGGTGACCCCCGACATGGCAGGATAGGCGAAGATCTCGCCCTTCGCTGTCGCTAGCGCACACTGGTAGTCCTGGGTCTGCTTGACGAATGCGGTATGCGCTGTACGGAACACCGTGGTCGAGCCTTCCTCGACGATTGCCGCAAAGCGATTCTTCATGATCTCGGTCTGGATCGGATCCATGACCCGCACGGCACCCTTTGCCGTTCTGGCACCTTCCGGCACCATCGTCTTTGTCGCGCGCATCATGACCTCCGCAGGATCTCGATCACCCCGGTCTCCAGCGATGCCCGCCAGCCCGGCGGCACCACGATCGTGGTATCACCCCCCTCGATGATTACGGGCCCCTTCTCGGACTGCCCGTTCAGGGCATCGACCGTAGTTGCCTTGGTCTGGACCCAGGCACCATCAAACAGGCAGCGCCGCGTCGGCTGTTGCTGCTCGGGCTTCTCCAAACGCAGGACGCGCAAGCCCGCTTCGGGCATCTGCATATGACCCAAGATGCGAACCCGTGCCTGCACCAGCTCGACCGGCGCGTGGGAATCGGCGTGGGCATATAGCTTCTCGTGCTCGCGATGGAAGGCCGCCTCGATCGCCGCGACCTCGCCCTTGCCGGCGACGTCGGCGGGCACGGGCACGGTGACGTTGAAGGATTGGCCGAGATAGCGAGCCTCGACCGACCATTGCGTTTCCGAGCTCTCGAGCAACGCCGGATCGATCTGCTGACCCAGCCAGTCCCTCGCGGCCGCACCCAACTCGGCGAAGACCGCCGCGAGCCCCTCGCCGGCCAGGCCAAGTCCCTGGATCGTCCGGTTCATGTCGTGGATCAGCGGCGATACGGTGCCGCCATAGGCGCAGAACACCGAGGGCATGGCCGGCACCACCACGCGCTCGATGCCGATCTCCTCGGCCAGAAAGCAGGCATGCAGCGGCCCTGCCCCGCCATAGGCCAGCAAGGTAACGCTGCGCGGGTCGGCGCCCACGCGCGCGAGGAACGGCAGTACCTTGGCGATCATGTTCGAAGTGGTAACGTTGACGCAGGCCTCGGCGGCATGCGACGCATCCTTGCCCAGGGATGAGGCCACCGGCTGCATCGCATTCTCCGCGAGGTCGGGATGAAGCTTCATGCGCCCACCAAGAAAGCTCTTCGGATCAATATACCCGCACAGGAGATAGGCGTCGGTCAGGGTCGGCTCCTTGCCGCCACGACCATAGCAGGCTGGCCCCGGCTGCGCGCCCGCGCTCCTCGGTCCTACCGTCAGCACCGGTCCATCGATGGCGGCGATCGATCCGCCGCCCGCACCGATCGCCTCGATGCTGGTCATCGGCATGTAAAGCGGAAAATCGCCGACCGTCCCGCTGCTCGACACCAGCGGCTCACCATCCAGCACCAGCGACAAGTCGGTGCTGGTGCCGCCCATGTCCATGGTCAGAAAGGCGCGCTCGCTGCGCCATTTTGCCATGTAGACGCTGGCGCTGACACCCGAGGCCGGACCTGACAGCAGCGTGTGCACCGGCACGGCACACGCCTCGCGCGCCGACATCACCCCCCCGTTCGAACGCGTGATGTAGAGCCGCGCGTTGCGGAAGGTCTTGCGCAGGTATGTCTCGATCTCCTCGACATAGCCGGCGATCTTACGCTTCACATAGGCGTTAAGGACGGCGACCACCGAGCGCTCGTATTCGGCCTGTTGCGGCCAGATCGCACTACCGAGCGTCACCGTCAGCTCGGGGCACGCGCGCGCCAAGATCCCCGCCACACGGTTCTCGTGCTCGGCATTGCGATAGCTGTGCAGGAAGCTTACGACGACGTTCTCAATGCCCTTCGCCCGGATCTGCTCGCCGATCGCCTCGATCTCCGCCGGATCCAGCGCAGTCAGCACGCGGCCGCTGGCATCGAGCCGTTCGTCGGCCGGGAAGACTCGCTCGCGCGGAATCAGCGGGACCGCGCGGGCATTGAAGAAATCGGTCGCCTTGTCCAACCGCAGTCGTTGAATGTTCAAGAGATCGCGGAAACCTTTGGTGACAATCAGTGCCAGGTCCGCGCCCGTGCGCTCGATGATCGTGTTCGTGCTCACTGTGGTCCCGTGCACTGCCACGATCTCATCCGACGAGTCGATCACCTTCTCGGCTAGCAGCTTCTCCAGGCCCTGAATCACGGCATCGTGGAATCGGGGCGGAGTCGAGGACAGCTTGAAGGTGTGGATCGCCTCCCCACCGGCAGCGCTACGCCAGATTACGAAATCAGTGAAGGTGCCCCCGATGTCGATGCCAATGCGGATCATCGCGTCGAATACCCCAAACCCCGATTGTTTAACGATACACAAAGTTGCAAACTTGGCAACGGCCTTGTTAGAACTAACGCCAGAACTGACGCCCTAGCGCGGAGCTCTACCGCAGCATGCCGCATTTACCTTCGGGAACTCGTAAGCTCCCGATCGCGACCTGACTGTCGTCGACCCGCGCCTATTTCAACCGTTGGAACGGGTGATGCTGAGATCCAGCCCGCAAAAGGCCCGCCGGCACATCACGATTAAGGACGTCGCCAAGCGGGCGCGTGTGTCGCCTATGTCGGTTTCGAACTTCCTGAACGAGCGCTTCCATTTGATGGCCGCCGATACGCGGGCGCGCATCACGACTGCAATCGCCGCTCTGGGCTACCGACCGAATTCGGGCGCGCGCGGATTGCGCCTCAACAAGGAATTCTCGGTCGGCATGATCATCGTCGACCCGCAGCCAGCCTACTTGGTCGACCCGTTCATTAGCCGAGTCGCTTCGGGCCTCAGCAGCCGCCTAGCGGAAATGGGCTATGCCTGCACAGTCCAGGGCCTGCCGGACTGCGACGCGACCAACGCGCTCTTCGCTAGCCATTTCCGCGCCGACGCGCTCTGCGTCTTTGCTTCCGGTACGCGGGCCGCGCGCCGGAAGCTGATCGAATCCCTCGCGCGATACGATGAGCCGATCGTGCTAATCGAAGAGACCGAGCGCTTTCCCAAACTGGACTTGATGACAGTACGCCAGGATGACAGCGGCGGGGCTGAGCAGATCGCGCGGCATCTGCTTTCCCTGGGGGCGCGCTCGTTCCTGTTGATGATGCCAGAGCCAATCTGGCCTGCCAACGTCGCACGGGAGAAGGTATTGACAACACTTCTAACCGAGGCGGTAGGCCCGAACCGCGTGATGCGGATCGAATGCGGCTACGGCAATTTCACCGCGGTGCAGGCGATCCTGGGACGCTGGCTGGCGGTCAACAAACCGGTGGACGCATTCGTCGCCAACAATGACCAGATCGGCATCGCCGCGCTGCGCACCCTGGTAGCACGCGGCATTCGTGTCCCATCCGATGCTATGGTCACGGGTTTCGGCGGCTTCGAGATTTGGCATTACAGTGACCCGCCGCTGACGACCGTAATATCGCGCGCGTACGAACTTGGCCACCGCAGTGCCGAGGCGGTCTTTCGGCGTCTAGATACTGGGAGATTCGACGAGCGCGAAGTTGTGTTGCCGCTCACTTTACAGATCTCGGGCTCAACCGCCATTCACCAACGCGAATAGCGATAGCGCAAGGAGCGGTTCAAGCACTCATCGCGCGAACGGGCGCTTCAACCACGAGTCAGGGGGATCGCGACCACCTTCCTAGTGTACGGCTGGCAGCAAGCCGCGTACACGCACTGCTCCTCTACGAACCTAGAGCAACGAGCGCGAAATAGGAATCGAATGAGAATTCCCAAGGAATCGGAAATCTCAAGCTTCCAAACTCCCGCCGTTTGGAAGCTTGAGACCCCATGTCCGTAGGCACTGGCGGTGCGGCGGCTCGTCTCGCGGCATGCCAGCCTCGCGGGTTAACCGGGTCGAGCCGGTCGGCGCCTCAAGCATGGGAGACGAGCCATGGACCAGGATACGACCTTTGTGGCCTTCGATACGAGGAAGGAGACGATCGCGGTGGCGATTGGAGAGAGCGGGCGGCGGCAGGAGGTACGGTTCTTCGGCGTCATCGCCAATCGACCCGAAGCAGTGCGCAAGCTGGTTGACAAGCTGGCGCGACGCCATCGCCGCCTGGCTTTTCGCTACGAGGCCGGTCCGACGGGCTATGGGCTCTATGGGCAGATCCACGGCCTCGGTCATGACTGCCAAGTCGTAGCTCCTTCGATGGTGCCGGTGCGGCCGGGCGGGCACATAAAGACCGACCGGCGGGACGCGACGGCGCTGGCGACGATGTTCCGCGCTGGCGAGCTGACCGCGATCTGGGTCCCGGACGACGCCCACGAGGCGATGCGCGACCTGGTGCGGGCGCGCCATGCGGCGATGGAGGCGGTGCACCGCGCGCGCCAGCAACTCCTGTCGTTCCTGCTGCGCCGTGGCCGCATCTACCCTACCAAGAGCCACTGGACGCGCGGCCATCGGCGCTGGCTTGCCGAGCAGCGCTTCGAGCTCGCTGCGCAGCAGATCGTCTTGGAAGAGTTGATCAAGCCGTCGAGCAGGCGATGGCGCGCCGCGACCGGCTCGAGGAACAGATGATCGCGCTTACGCCGAGCTGGTCGCTGCAGCCCGTCGTGTCCGCGCTCCAGGCGCTGCGCGGTCTTGCCGTCGTCGGGGCCATCACCCTGGTCGCCGAGATCGGCGACTTCCGCCGCTTCGCCAACCCACGACAGCTGATGGCCTGGCTTGGCCTGGTGCCGTGCGAGCACTCCTCGGGCGCCAGCACGATCCGCGGTGCGATCACCAAGGCCGGCAACGGCCGCGCCCGACGCCTTCTGGTCAAGGACGCATGGGCCTACCGTCTGGCGGCGCGCATCGCTCCCGCGCTCCTCGCGCGTAGCGCGGCTCTCCCCGAAGCGGTCCGAGCGATCGCCTGGAAGGCGCGGGTCCGGCTCTGCGCTCGCTACCGACGCCTGCGGCGGGCCGGCAAACCGACAAACGTCGTCACCGTCGCCATCGCCCGCGAGCTCGCGGCCTTCGCCTGGGCAATCGCCATCGCCGTCATGCCACAGCCCAAAGCGATCTGAAACGTCCCACCCCACAACGAAAATGGAGAACCCGGTACAAACCCACATCATGCCGCGCACCGCCGGGCGCGGCGGCCGGTCAGGGCAACCCTCGACGTGATTCCGCGAGCCCATGGCATCCGCGCCGTTTGAGACAGAGGAAGGCCCGAGACGACCACGGTCCTGCGGTAACAAACCCGCGCATCAGAGTCTGATCAACCGTCGTCCTTCGCCGCCGCGTCCAGCCGTGTGCAGCCCGTCGATACCTCGCGCTGACAACAGCGAGCGACAAAATGCGCCCACCCCCTGGAAAACGGACAGGAGAACCACAATCGCGCCCAACTAGCATCCTTGTCGCCGGATGGCGCTGACGAACTCTGCTGACTCTGTTGTCCACCGTTTGACGATGACAAGATACTGTCTAGCCATTGCTGAAGCTTACCTCCTGCATCCATGCTTTGCATCATTGCGCCCACAACGACACCGCAGGCCGCAATGGCATAAGGCGCCAGTGCAATTGGGTTTTGTCCAGTCGGATCCTTCCGTGCGAGCGGCCTTCCTCCAACATAGGCGTAGAGGTTGCCCACTTGGTCGGCCTCGCTCTCCCAATGGGTCCCGAGATAGCCAACGACCTCCTATTGAATCGTAGGCTCGATACCGCGTGAGATAGAGTCCACTGTCACTGCTGAAGAACATTCCCGCATAGCCAAAGTCCGTCGATGGTGTTGTTCCGGAGACAGTTACGCCATAAAGGTCGTAGCTGTAAGCCGGTGCGCTGCTGGTGTTCACAAACGCGCGGCGGATCGACCCAAGCTGGTCTTGGCCATAGTAGTAAGGCTGCGCTGGCGAGCCCGGGACAAACTCGCCTTCGCTGAAGTACGAGCGAGCGACGGCGTTGCTGGCGTTGCGCGCTTGGCAGATGCGCGAGCCACACCAAGCGTACGTCATCGTGACACTGCTGCCGCCCTCTGTCGACGTGCTGGTGATCTTGGTGCGCCGGTCGAGCCCGTCGTAGACGAAGTCGGTCTGCTTGCCCGCTTGTCCGGGGTAGGTGATCTTGACCAGCCGGCTCTCCGCGTCCCAGCTGTAGTTGCGCTGGCCGTCGGACAGCAGGTTGCCGTTGGCGTCGTAGGTCAGAGCCTGGCCGGACAGGTTGGTCAGCTGGTTGAGGTTGTTGTAGCTGGCGGTCTGCGCGCCCGCCGCGGGGTAGACGGTCGCGCTGTCGCTGGTCTCCGCGATCGACGCGACGATGTTCTCGGGCGTGGTCGCGAACTGGAAGTTCGAGTACTGGCCGGCCGTCTGATCGAGGCGAGCCGCCGGTCCCCAGCATTCGGCAGATAGGACCAAGTGGTCGCGAGCGTGCTGCTGGCCAGTTGCCGCGACGCGATCTGCCCGGTCTGGCCAAGATAGCCGATGGCGAACTGGCCCAGATCGCTCTGGTGCGCGCTCGCCCGCCCGATCGCGTCGTACCGGAACGTCTCGGCCCCCGAGCCGGTGACGGTGCGCGAATTCACCTGACACTGCATGCATCTTACCCTCCCATTTCGGGGCCGTGGGTAAGAATCGGTCGAGAACTCTAGATCAGTCTGCCAGAATAGAATGAATCAATAAATAGAAGAGCTTTCTTCTCAGAACTTGTCAGTTTGAGAGCCGCTTCGTTTTGCGCCAATCGGAACTTCCGATCTATTCCTAGCATTTCATTGTGAACCGCTACCGGAAGCGGCGCTATAGAGTCCACAAAGCACGCCACGCGTTCAGCCCCCAGTTTGCCAAGACCTGTATTTCGATCGATTCGGACTTCTTTTTGCGTTGTAACAATCCTCGCCTCGATTTTGGTCTTATTGAGACGAGTCACCAAGCAAATCAGGCTGGCGCCATTTCGCGTCTTGGCGTGAAAGATATCCCCAACGACAAGTCTCTGAAGCAACATCCTGCGCATATCCAACATTTTACTTTCCAATCAAGAACGGCAACAGGGCCTTGGTTTGTTTTGAGCCGGACATATCTTGTAGGCCAAGTATCTTAACAGCACAATCGCGGCAGACATTTCGGCCACCGATACAATACATCGCGCTCATGCCCCAAGTGCCTCCACTAGAGCAGACGTCGCCTGTGCATTCTAGGCTCAGGACTCATTGATTGAGCCAAAAGATGACCGTTGCGGCAATCGAGATGGCGGACATGAAGGTATGAGCGCAGCGGTTCGGGTGTGGATGCGCCGCCAGTCTTTGAGCCGACCGAACATGTTCTCGATCTTGTGGCGCTGGCGGTAGAGCACCGGGTCGTGCGGGATCGGGACTTTGCGGTTGATCTTTGAGGGGATGCAGGCT
>JADLEG010000285.1 GCA_020846275.1 Alphaproteobacteria bacterium | reverse complement strand
GCGCGCTGGCACGACGGCCAGCCGATCACGCCGGACGACGTGATCTTCACCTTCAACATCCTGGTCGAGAAGGGCGCGCCGCAGTACCGCTTCTACTACGCGGGCGTCGCCAAGGTCGAAAAGACCGGCGAGCGGACGGTGAAGTTCACCTTCAAGCCGGGCGAGAACCGCGAGTTGCCGCTGATCCTGGGCCAGCTTGTCGTGCTGCCGAAGCACTACTGGGAGAAGCGCGAGTTCGACAAGACCACGATGGAGCCGCCGCTCGGCAGCGGCGCCTACAAGATCGACAGCATCGATCCCAACCGCGCGATCACCTATCGCCGCGTGCCGGACTACTGGGGCAAGGACGTGCCGGTCAATGTCGGGCGCGAGAACTTCGACGTGATCCGTTACGACTATTTCCGCGACCAGAGCATCTGGCTGGAGGCGTTCAAGGCCAACGCCTACGACTTCCGGCTGGAGAACTCGGCCAAGGAATGGGCCACGGCCTACGACATTCCGGCCCTGAAGAACGGCGCGATGAAGAAGGAGCCCCTGCCCAACAGCCGCACCCAGGGAATGCAGGGCTGGGTGTTCAACATGCGCCGGCCGCTGTTCCAGGACCGCCGCGTGCGCG
The DNA here is from genome assembly GCA_020846275.1 of Alphaproteobacteria bacterium. GTDB lineage: Bacteria > Pseudomonadota > Alphaproteobacteria > JAEULC01 > JAEULC01 > JAEULC01. Next base: position 18,483 of record JADLEG010000285.1, on the reverse strand, counting down.
AGGCGATCATCAACGGCTTCGACTTTGAATGGATGAACAAGACCCTGTCCTACGGCCAGTACACGCGTTCGCGCAGCTACTGGAACAATTCGGAGCTCGAATCGAAGGGGCTGCCCAGCGCGGAGGAATTGAAGCTGCTGGAACCGTTGCGCGGGCAGATCCCGGACGAGGTCTTCACCACCGAATACAACCCGCCGAAGACCGACGGGTCGGGCAACAACCGCGAACAGTTGCGGCGCGCCGCGGAATTGCTGAAGCAGGCCGGCTGGACGGTGAAGCAAGGCAAGCTGGTGAACGACAAGGGCGAGCCCCTGAGCTTCGAGATCCTGCTGGCCGACCCGAGCTACGAGCGCGCCACCATTCCCTTCGCCAAGAACCTCGAGCGGCTGGGGATCGAAGCCCGGGTGCGCACGGTCGACACGGCGCAGTACCAGAAGCGCAGCGACGATTTCGACTTCGACATGACGATCGATTCATGGCCGCAATCGGAATCGCCAGGCAACGAGCAGCGCGAGTTCTGGGGCTCCGGTTCGGCGGACCACAAGGGCAGCCGCAACTCGGCCTACTTGAAGAGCAAGGCGGTCGACACGCTGATCGACGCCGTGATCGCCGCGCCCGACCGCAAGTCCCTGGTCGAGCGCACCCATGCGCTGGACCGCGTTCTGCAATGGTCGTTCCTGGCCGTCCCGCAGTTCTACATCGCCGTCGACCGCGTGGCCTATTGGGACAAGTTCGGCCGCCCGTCCGTCACCCCGAAGCAGGGCGTGCAGTTCGACACCTGGTGGATCGACGCCGAGAAGGCCGCCAGCCTGGGCCAGCGCAAGGCTGCCGCGGGGAATTGAAGCGTACGGTTCGACGGACTCACCCTTCGACAAGCTCAGGGTGAGGATCGTTGTGGGGATCGAGTCCCCCTACACACCCTCATCCTGAGCTTGTCGAAGGATGAGGCGCCCGCCCGCTACAAGCGAAAGCTGGCGTTCATGATCGCCGGGTCATCGGGCGAGGTCGCGATCGTGAAGCCCAGGCGGCGGCAGAGGTCGAGCATGTTGGTGTTCTCGGCCAGGATGTCGCCGTGCACCGCGCCGATGCCGCGCCGGCGCGCATAGTCGATGATCCGCTCCATCAGGAGCTGGCCCAGCCCGTGCCCGGCGACATCGGTCCGCACGACGACCGCGAATTCCGCCCGCGCATTGTCGGGATCGGCCGACAGCCGCCCGACGCCGTAGAGCTCCTCAGGCCCGCCCTCGATCGGCGCGGCCAGCACCAGCGCCATCTCGCGGTCGTAGTCGATCTGGGTCAGCCGCGCCGCCATGGCGTGGTCGAGCGCCTTCAGGGGCTGGAAGAAGCGCATGCGGACGGCCTGGGGGCTGAGCTTCAGGAAGGCCCGGCGCAGCGCCGGCTCGTCCTCGGGCCGGATCGGACGCAGGCGGTAGCGCCCGCCGCCGCGATCAGCGACGATGTCCTCGAGCTCGGCCGGATAGGGGCGGATGGCCAGCCGCTCCGTACCCGGCCGCGCCGCGCGCACCACGCGCACCCGCGCATCCAGCGCCACCACCCCGTCGGCGTCGGCCAGGAGCGGATTGATGTCCAGCTCGGCCACCTCGGGCAAATCGATGGCGATCTGCGCCACGCGGATCATCGCCATCGCCACGCCATCGAGGTCGGCGCCGGGCCGACCGCGATGCGGCTGCATCAGGCGCCAGATGCGCGTACGCGCCAGCGCTCCGCGCGCCAGCAGCATGTTGAGCGGCGGCAGCGCCAGCGCACTGTCGTCGGCCAGCTCGACCGCCGTGCCGCCCTGCCCCACCAGCACCACCGGCCCGAACTGGCGGTCGGCGACGATGCCCACGATCAACTCGTGCGCGCGCGGGCGGCTGAACATCGGCTGCACGGTGAACCCGTCGATCCGTGCGTTCGGGCGCTTCGTCGCGACCGCCGCGAGCATGCGCCGGGCCGCCTCGCGCGCCGCTTCGGGCGTGGCGAGGTCGAGCGCGACCCCGCCGACATCGGTCTTGTGGGTGATGTCGGGCGAGCGGATCTTGACCGCCAGCGGCCCGTCGAAGCCGGCGGCGATGTGCCCCACCTCGTCGGGCGAGGCGGCAATGCGGGTCGGCACGACGGGCACGCCATAGGCATCGAGCAGATCCTTGGCCTCGGCCTCGCCAAGCCATTCCTGACCGCGGGCCAAGGCCGTCGCGACGAGGGCGCGCGCCCGCGCCGTGTCCGGCGCCACGCCCTTGGCCATGGCCGGGGGCGTCTGCATCAGCGCTTCCTGGTTGCGGCGGTATTCGACGAGCCGGAGGAAGCCGCGCACCGCCTGGTCGGGCGTGTCGAAGCAGGCAAGCCGCGCCTTGGCCAGGGCCTGCCGGCCCGCCTCGGCCGCGGCACCCCCGACCCAGCTTGTCAGCACCGTCGGCTGCCGGCGCCGGCCGCGCCCCGCCAGCGCGCCGATCACCGCGCGCGCGGCCTCCACCGGCGGCATGATCGCGGTCGGGCAGTTCAGGATCAACAGCGCGTCGGCGTTCGGGTCGTCGAGCACGGCTTCGACCGCCGCGGCGTAGCGTGCGCCGTCGGCATCGCCGACGATGTCCACCGGATTGCCGTGCGACCAGGTCTTCGGCAGCAGGCCGTCCAGGCGTTCGACCGTCGCCGGCGACAATTCGGCCAGCCGGCCGCCACCGTCGGTCAGCGCGTCCACCGCCATCACGCCCAGCCCGCCGCCATTGGTCAGGATCGCCAGGTGGTCGCCGGCGAGCGGATCGCCCGGCGCGGGCTTCAGCAGGGCCAGGGTTTCGGCGGCGTCGAACAGGTCGCCCAGTTCGCGGACCCGCAGCATGCCGGCGCGCCGGAAGGCCGCGTCGTAGACGGCATCGAGCCCCGCCAGCGCCCCGGTATGCGAGGCGGCGGCCTTAGCCCCCGCCGGGGCGCGACCCGCCTTGACCACCACGACCGGCTTGACGCGCGCCGCCGCGCGGGCGGCCGACATGAACTTGCGCGCGTGGGTGATCGCCTCGACATACATCAGGATCGCGCGCGCGCTGGAATCGGCGCCGAGATAGTTCAGCAGGTCGCCGAAATCCACGTCGGCCATGTCGCCCAGCGACACCAGCTGCGAGAAGCCGATGCCGCGCGCGACCGTCCAGTCGATCACCGCGGTCAGGATGGCGCCGGACTGGGTGATGAAGGCAAGGTCGCCGGGCAGCGCCGCCAGGTGCGCGAAGGTGGCATTCAGCCCCAGGCCGGGCACCATCACCCCGACGCAGTTCGGGCCGACGATGCGCAGCAGATGGGGCTGCGCCGCCTGGAGCGCGGCCTTGTGGTCGACGCCGGCGGTGATGACCACCGCCGCGCGCGTGCCGCGCCGGCCCAGCTCGTCGATCAGCCCCGGCACGCTGGCCGGCGGGGTGGCGATGACCGCGAGATCGGGTGCCGCCGGCAGGCTGGCCACATCGGCGAAAGCGGCCAGGCCGTCGATCCGCGGATGGCTGGGATTGACCGGCCAGATCGGGCCCTTGAAGCCGCCCGCGGCGATGTTGCGCATCATCACCTGGCCGACCGAGCCGGGCCGCGTGCCGGCGCCGATCAGGGCGACGCTCTTCGGCTGGAACAGCGCGGCGAGGTTGCGCGTGGTCATGGCTTGACCATCGCCGCAAGCGCACGCTGGTAGTGCCGCAGCGCCTCGGCGCCGAAGCAACAGAACACGACCCGGTCGATCGCGTCCTCGCCCCGCAGCGCCTCGGCCACCGTGGCGACGGCGATTTCCGTGGCATCTCCCAGCGGATAGCCGTAGATGCCGGTCGAAATGGCAGGAAACGCGATGGTCCGGAGCGCGTGCCCGGCCGCCAGGGCGAGCGAAGTCCGGTAGCAGCTCGCCAGCAGCGCGGCCTCCCCCTTCATGCCGCCCTGCCAGACCGGGCCGACCGTATGGATGATCCGACGGGCCGGAAGGCGGTAGGCCTTGGTGATGACGGCCTGGCCGGTGTCGCAACCGCCGATCGCGTTCAGTTCCTCCTGCAATTCAGGCCCCGCGGCGCGATGGATCGCGCCGTCCACCCCGCCGCCGCGGATCAACCGCGAATTGGCTGCGTTGACGATCGCGTCCACCGCCAGCGTCGTGATGTCCGCCGCCACGGCCTGCATGCGCGCAGCCGGATCGGTCGCTGTGACCATGGCCTGGTTCTACCGACGGGGGCCCATTCCCGACAATAGCGCGATCCAAGACCGCTGCGCGCATCCGGTTTTCCCGCCTCGGGGCGCAAACGACCACCGTTGGTAAACAAATCGGAACGGTGGATGTCACTATTGCAACCCCACCAAATCTACCCTTAACCCGTCCTTTACCCCCCGTCTTCATTCTCACGACCGAAACCGAACGGTCAGAGCGGCGGATTGACATGCGCATGCGCGCCAGAAAGGCACTGAAGCGCGAATTCGACCTCCAGGACGGACGGGCTGGCGACCTGCGCGGAAGCGCGGCGGGCGAGCTCGAGCTGGTCCTCGACCGTCTGCGCCCCCGCCTGCGCATCGCCGTCGTCTTCGCTGGCGACAGCACCAGCGCCGACGCCGTGATCAATCGCACCTTCAACACGCGGCCCTGGAAGAGCTACGAGGCGGTCGCCAACGACATCGCACAGGCGCTGCGCGGTCTCGGCTTCCTCCATGTCGAGCTGGTGGCCGAGGACATGCGGCTGGGCGAGACGCTGCGTCGGTCGGGCGCGCACCTGGCATGGCTCAACACCGCCGGGGTCCAGGGCATCAATCCTTCCTGCCACGCGCCGGCGGTGCTGGAGATGCTGGGCATTCCCTATGTCGGGCACAACCCGCTTGCGGTCACGATGCTCGACAACAAGCACTGGTTCAAGCGCGAGCTGGCCGCGGTCGGGTTCGCCACGCCCGCCTTCACGGTGTGGAGTCCGATGCTGGGGCCCTTCACGCCAGAGGCCGACGCCCGGTTCCGCGCGACGTTCGACTCCGATCCGGGACCCTTCGTGGTAAAGCCTGCCGTCGGCCGCGCCTCGCTGCATGTCCATCTCGTTCCCGATCGCCGCGGCCTGCCCGCCTCGGTCGCCGAGGTCGGCATGCTGACCAACGGCGAGGTGCTGATCGAAGCCTACATGCCGGGGCGCGAGTTCGTGGTCGCCGCGGCCGGCCCGACCATCGCGCGCGACGGGCGCATCTTCCGGCTCGACGAGCCGTTCGTGTTCGGCGCGCAGGAGCGGGTGCTGCAGCCGGGCGAATGCATCTTCACGTCGATGGACCAGCGGCCGATCACACGCGAGCGCGTGCACGCCCTCGATGATGCGGAGGACGCTGCGATCAAGGCCGAGCTCTGCGCGCTGGCGCGCGCGGTGCACAAGGGCTTCCACCTGTCCTCGCTGATCCGCCTGGACATCCGGGCCGATGCCCAGGGGCGCCTGCAGATCCTGGAGGCCAATCCGAAGCCCGACCTGAAGCGCCCGAGCGCCGCCATGACCAGCCTGGTCGGCGAAGGCCTGTCGGAATTCGCGATGAGCTACGACGACCTGATCCTGGCGCTGCTGGCCGATCGCATCGACCAGATGATCCGGCGCCAGGCCGGCGTCTATCGCGGCGTCGAGGCGCTGCTCTAGATGGTGGCCGTGCCCGATACGGCGCTCCCCGACGCGGCGCTACCCGACACGGCGGCCCCCGACGCGCTGTCCGCCCACGGCGCCAAGGGCGCCGCGCGGCGCGTGGGCAATGCCCTGGTGATGTTCGTCGTCACCGGGCTGTCGCTGATCCTGCTGGTCTATGTGGGCTATGGCGAGGGCAAGCGGACCTATGGCGAGTTCCATGTCGCCAAGGTCATCACCCAGGCCGGCATCGTGCGCACGGCGATGGAGGCCTTCCTGCGCGACGGCCTGCCGATCCGCCAGTTCGTCGGCTTCAACTCGCTGACCGGCCCGATCGTCGATTCGGAATACGTGGACGCCGTCACGGCGCTCGACACGGCGGCCAAGGAGGTCTTCCGCAACGTCGATCAGAAGCTGAAGAACGTGCCGCGCCCGCCGCCGGACGCGCTTTCGGGCGAGGAGACCCGTCGATACAGCGCCGACGGCTACACCCATATCTCGGTGCCGCTGCGCAGCCGATTCGAGGCGGCAGGAACGTTGATCGTCAGCTCGTCCGACGCGGTGGCCACACGGCTGGTCGACGCCGCCTTCCTGCCGCTGATCGGCTTGGCCCTGCTGCTGTCGGCCCTGTTCGCCGCCTGCGTCGCGACGATCCAGGCGCTGCGCGACGACATCAAGACGAGATGGCTGCACGTCGCCTATGCCGGGATCTTCCTGACGATGTCGGGCGTGGTGATCTGGACGCTGATATCGCTGTACTCCGAGGGCGCGCAGGACAAGGCGCGGGTGCTGGCCAACATGCTGGCCCAGCGGATCGGCGAGATCGTCCAGTACGACCTGGCGCTGCGCGACTTCGTCGGCATCGATACGGCCTTCGCCGACTATCGCAAGCTGAACCCCGATATCGCCGCGGTCGCGCTGATCGTCGATGGCAATACCCAGGTGCACACCGACCCGACCAAGCTGGGCCAGCCCTGGGCGCAGGATCCGCGCAACTACGCCTATGTCATCGGGCTGGGGCAGTCGACCCAGACCGGCGCAGTCGGCATCGCGGTGGAGGTTCCGCGCGAGATCGTCTACCGGCAGGTGGCCCGCAGCGTGAAAAACTTCGCCGCCATGTTCATCGCTTCGGCGTTCCTCGCCGGGTTGTTCCTGCAGGTGGCGTCTTCGCTGAAGAACCTGCGCCGCGACGAGGAGGAGATCGGCGGGCCGGACGCGCTGCGGCGCGCGGCGTTGCGCGAGCGCGCCGCGCTCAGCTCGGTGAAGCCGCTGTTCTTCGTCGCCGTGTTCCTGGAGCACCTCACCTATTCCTTCCTGCCGCAGCACATGCAGCAGCTCGCCTCGGCCGCGGACCTGTCGGCCGGCTTCGCCTCGGCGCCGTTCATGATCTACTACCTGTTCTTCGCCCTCAGCCTGGTGCCGTCCGGGCACTTTACGCAGCGCGTGGGCCCGCGCGTGGCGATGAACGGCGGCCTGATCCTGGCGGGCGTCGGGCTGCTGGCGCTGGTGCTGCCGATCGGGTTCTGGGGCGCGCTGATCGCGCGCGCCGCATCGGGAGTCGGCCAGGGCATGCTGTTCATCGGGGTGCAGTCCTACATCCTGGCGATCGCTTCGGCCGAGAACCGCACCCAGGGCAACGGCATCATCGTCTTCGGCTTCCAGGGCGGCATGATCTCGGGCATGGCGATCGGCTCGCTGCTCGTCACCTATCTCGGCCCTGCCGGCGTGTTCGAGCTGGCGGGCATCCTGTCTTTCGTGACGGCGTCTTACGGCCTGGTGCTGGTGCCGGCCGGGGCGTCTGCGCCGGCCGCGCGGCAGAGCGTCGCCGCCGAATTGCGCACGCTGTTCCGCGACGTCGCGCGGGTGCTGCACCACAGCGAGTTCATCCGCGCGATGTTCCTGATCGGCGTTCCGGCCAAGGCTGCGCTGACCGGCATCATCACCTTCGCCCTGCCGCTGCTGCTGGCGCGCAGCCAGTACAAGCAGGAAGACATCGGGCAGATCGTCATGCTCTACGCGATCGGGGTGGTGGGCGCGTCGCACTACGTGACGCGCTTCGTCGACCGCAACCGCCAGACCGTTCCCGTCCTGGTGCTGGGCGCGGCGGCCAGCGGCGTCGCGATGCTCGTCATCGGGCTGCCCGACTGGAGCGATCCGGCGGGCGCCGTGCTGGGCGGCAGCTATGTCACCTGGGTCGTCATCCTGGGTGTCATCGCGATCGGCGTGGCCCATGGTTTCGTCAACGCGCCGGTGGTCACGCATATCGCCGAACTGGACCTGGCCAAGACGATCGGCGTCGGCTCGGTGACCGCCACCTATCGCTTCCTGGAGCGGCTGGGGCACGTGGCAGGACCCATCCTGGTCGGGCAGCTCTTCGTCCTGATGGGCGTGACGCCACTGGTCATCGCCCTGTTCGGCGGCGTGACCTGCATGCTGGCGCTGATCTTCCTGTCCGCGGTCGGCGGCACCGGCGGCAAGTCGGCCGAGGTGGAGAGTCCGGCATGAAGCGGTTGGCGGCGATTTGGGTGTTGGCGGGAGGGATCGCGCTGGCGGGCCTGGGACATGCCCAGGCCGCCATTCAGACCCTGTCCGGCAAGCATGCCTGGTTCGGCTTCGGCGAGGAGGTGCGGGTCAACTGGGCGGTGACGCCGTCGCCCGACGATCCGATGCGCGTGACCATCCTGCCGCGCTTCGCCTCGACGCCGGTCTACCGGGTCAAGGTACTCTATCCGCGCCAGTCCTCGGCCTATGACGTGGCGATCACCAAGATATTGCAGGTCTTCGCCCAGAAGGACATCGACGCCCAGTTCGACGTGGTGAACTACAACAACGACGATGCGCTGGGCCGGCAGGTGCTCGCCAATGTCGAGCGGACGAAGGCCGATCTGATCTTCAGCATGGGCTCGGAATCGACGGCCTGGCTCTACCGCAACTATCTGGGCGGCGCCGTTCCGGTGGTCAGCGTCTGCTCGAAGGATCCCGTGGACCTGGGCCAGGCCAAGGACTATGACAGCGGCAGCGGATCGAATTTCGCCTTCACCTCGCTGAACATGCCGACCGAGGTGCAGATGGCGTATATCCGCGAATTGAAGCCGAGCCTGCGGAATTTCGGCATCCTTGTGGACGGCAAGAACATCAGCGCCGTGCAGACCCAGGCCCAGCCGATGGGCGAACTTGGCCGCAAGCTGGGGATCCGCGTTCTCGACCTCGTCGTGCAGAACCCGGACAACGCGGCGGCCGAGCTGCGCTCGCTGGTCGCCGACGCGGTGCGGCGCATGCGGACGAACGACCCGACCTTGGCCAACAGCGTGCTGTGGATCACCGGCAGTACGTCGGTGTTCCGCGAGATCGAGACGATCAACGCGGCGGCCGACGCGGTGCCGGTCATCAGCGCCGTGCCCGAGGTGGTGCAGCCCGGCCTGGTCAGCGCCGTGCTGTCGATCGGCATCAGCTTCGAGAGCAACGCGCATCTCGCGGCGGTCTACGGCGCGGACGTGCTGCAGGGCCGGGCGAAGGCGGGCGACCTGAAGGTCGGCATCGTCTCACCGCCGGACATCGCGATCAATTTCGGTCGCGCGCGCCAGATCGGGATGCGCGTGCCCTTCAGCTTCTTCGAGGGCGCCAGCTTCATCTACGACTATTCCGGCCGCGTGGTGCGCAACGGCGGCCGCGCCGCCCTGCCCGCCGGCGGATGAACCGTGCCTTTCCGGCTCGGGCCGGAAGCCTAGTACCCGCGCGCGGGTACAAATTCTTGAGTCGGTACTAACGCAGCAATGTCCGCTTCGGTGGGAAGCGCACGGTCGCCGTGGTGCCGATGCCGCGCGCGCTTTTCAGCTCGATCGTGGCCTGGTGAAGGTCGGCGAACAGTTTAACCAGGTAAAGACCGAGGCCCGTGCCTTCGTGGCGCCGGCTCAGCGAATTGTCGATCTGCGAGAAGCGCTCCATCGCGCGCGGTATGTCCGCGGGGTCCATGCCGATACCGGTGTCCTCGACCTGCAGGACGATCCCGTTGTGCTCGATCCCGCCGCGGACGACCACGCGGCCCTGTTTGGGCGTGAACTTCACGGCGTTGGACAGGAGATTGAGCAGGATTTGCTTGACCAGCCGTTCGTCGGCAACCAGCAGCGGCATGTCTTCCAGGAGCCAGGATTCGACCGCCACCTCGGCGACCTCGGCGCGCTCGCGCACCAGGTGCATGGTGGCGGCGACGATGCTGGCGACCTCGACCGGCTCCTCGTGCAGCACCAGCTTGCCGGATTCGATCTTCGAGATGTCCAGCACGTCGTTGACGATGCCCAGAAGATGGCGGCCGCTGTCGAGGATGTCGCCGCAATACTCGCGATAGCGGGGGTTGCCGAGCGGCCCCATCGTCTCCTTCGCCATCAGTTCCGAGAAGCCGATGATGGCATTGAGCGGGGTGCGCAGCTCGTGGCTCATGCTGGCGATGAACTCGGACTTGCCGCGGTTGGCGAGTTCGGCGGCTTCCTTCTCCTGGCGCAGGGCCTGTTCGCGGCGCGCGATGCGCGTGGCGTCCAGGATGATGCCGTCCCACTGCACGGTTCCGTCGGCAAGCCGGGTCGGGCGCGCGATCGCGTGGGTCCATTTGCGCGTGCCGTTGCGGCTGATGATCTCGACCTCGACATCCCACATCGACAGCGTCCGCGACGCTTCCAGCAGCCGGTCGCGGAAATCCATGCGGTAGCTGGGACCGTGGCAGTCGAACAGCGCCTTCGGGTCGCTCAGGATCTCGCGCGGCGAGACGCCGAACAGGTCGTAGGCCCCTTCGCTGATGTAGGTGTAGCGGATATCGCCGTCCGGGCTGACGCGGCGCTGGTAGACGACGCCGGGAATGGCGGCCGTGACGGCGGCAAGCCGGTCATCGGCGGATTTCAGTTCGCTGGCGTAGCGGTAGCGCTCGATCGCGATGCCCGCCACGGACGACAGGCGCTCGCAGGCATGGCGGACGTCGTCCGCGGGACCGTCCGGCGCCACGCCGAACAGGGCGATCGCGCCGAGCCCGGCGCCGCGATGGTCGACCAGCGGCCGGGACCACAGCAGTTCGGACGTGGCGGCGCCGACCAGGCGATGGACATCCGCGGCGTTGCCGGCGACCGGCATCGCCTCGCGCGCGCCAGGCCCCGCGTTGTCGGCCTTGCCGCGCTTTGCGCGCGTGGCAGCTTCGAGGCCCGCGGCCAGCACGTCCCACAGCGAGGCGGGGATGTGCGGCGCGGCGACGATCCGGTACTTGCTGGTCGGCTGGTCGCAGATGGCGATGGCGCAGGAGGCCGGCGCGGCGATCGACCCGAGATGGGCGGCGAGCCCGTCGAGGATCAGCGTCAGCGGCGCGCCCGCGGCGACGCCGGCGATTGCCGCGTGCTCGACCTCGACCAGCACAGGGTCGGGCGAAGGCGCGCCTGCCATCGCCGCCATGCGGCTGGGCTGCCCGGTCGCGACGGCGCGCCTCTCGCTCCCCCGGGAGGCCGCGCTGTGGGATCGAGGCATCTACCTTCCTCGCTCAAATGTCCAGGCAGAATAAGGGTTTCTCTGCCAAGAATGGAGTTGAATATAGATAGGCGAATATTACCATCTCCTAAAAATCGGGTTGCGGCGGATAACGATGAATTGTCGCGCCCTGCTTGTCACGGCGCCAACATTGTTGGGAAAGCCGGCCCCAAGGGGGCAGGCATGCCGCCGAAAACGTGGTTGCGGGAGTCTTAACCGCAGGGTCGGCTTCTCGCGGCGCCGGCGCGTGCGAATTTGACGCAGCTGCATCGCATTCCAGTATCGATACCTTCCCGGCACGGGCGGGTGTCTGCGGCGCCGACCCACGCGCGCCGCGTGGCGGCGCCCCATGCCGATGCGGCATGGACATCTTGCAGCTTTATGCATTGGACGGCGATGGGACGCGTTCCTACCGTTCACGCACCGGGTGCGACAGCGGCGGCGACCCGACGTTGAGCGCGAGGCGGCGCCTGCTCCAGCCCGGCGTCATTTCCTCAAACGGAGGTCTGCAAATGGCCAAGGCGAAACCGCGTTTCATCATGTCCTGGGGGCGCACCTACCAGACCGATGGCAAACTCATCAGCCTGAAGATGCAGCGGCACATCTCGCACCGCGCGAAGCCGCTCTTCTACCACCCGCAGGGGATGGGCAATTACTTCACCTACCGCGAGGCGATCGACGTCCTCGGCTGGGAGCACACCGCGGTCTACAAGGGCGGCCGCATCGACCTCGATCCCGCCGAATGGTCGGATCTCGGCTGGATGTGCTCCTATGTCGGCCCGCCCGCGAGCGCGGTCGAGGAGATGAAGCGGCGCTGCGTGGCCGAGAACCTCGGGCCCTATCCGCCCGATCTGCTCTCCGAGCTGCGCGATCTGGCCGCCGTGAAGAAATTCGGCCGGGAGCGCGGCGACGATTTCGAGGTCATCGGCGTCGAGGGCGCCCAGGGCGGCATCGGCTACACCTACCTCACCTATCTCGATCCGGGCGATGAGGTGATCATGCCGGATCCGGTGTACTTCCACTTCGCGCCGGCCGCGCTGATGGCGGGGGCGACTCCCGTGCAGATCCCGCTCGGGCCCCAGAACGACTACCGGCTGAAGCCCGCCGAGATCAAGAAGCACATCAACCTGCGCACCAAGATGATCGTGATCTGCGATCCCATCAATCCCTTCGGGACGACGCAGAGCAAGGAAGAGCTGCTCGAGATCGTCAAGCTCGCCAACGATCACAACCTGCTCGTGTTCAACAACATCACGCACAATACCCACCAGCTTGACCCGAAGACGCGCCAATATCCGATCGCCGCGTTGCACAAGGAGATCGACACTTCGAACGTGATTTCCACCTCCGGCATGTCGAAGGGGTACGGCATGGCGGCGCTGCGGCTGGGCTTCCTCGCCGGCCATCCGGACCTGCTCAAGGCGGCGGCGATGATGAAGATGGAGATCACCAAGATCCACACCAACCTGCTGGCCCAGTACGGCGCGATCGCCGCGCTGAAGGACAAGGAGTATCTGCAATCCGCCGAAGCGACCATGCGGCGCAACCTCGCCCATGTGGTCGAATCGGAGAAGACGTGGCTCGCGAACGGGTGCGAAGTCACCATCCCGGTGATGCCGAAATACGGCTTCTCCATGGTGCTGGACATCTCCAAGACGGGGGCAACCGCGCAGGAAATCTGCGTGGCGCTCTTCAAGCGGAAGGTGGCGCTCTATGCCGGCGACGGCCTCGGCGACGTGGGTGCGGGCACGTCCATCCGCATCAACCTGTCGCGGTCGGACCTGTGGGCCTACGAGAAACTGCGGACGGAAATGATGCCGGCGGTCGAGGAGGCGCGCACCGGTATCTATGCGGACAAGATCATCCGCTTCTTCGAGGAAGGCGGCACCCCGCGTGGCCTGCATCTGGCGCAGGAATTGCGGGCGCTGCAGGCAACGCGCGGCAAGCCGCGAAAGATGGCGGCAGAATAGCGTAGTTCGCTCGCGCGACGCTCTCCGGCGGCCCGGACCGCCGGAGAGCGTCGCATTCCTTTGATTGCGTCGCCCGCTCCGCGTCGCCGGCGCGGTCCTCCCGGATAGTCGTCGTGCTAGGCTCCGTGTCCACGGAAGCCGAGGAGAACCCTTTTGTCCAAGCACGATTTTCCGCCGGAAGAGTTTTCCATGCGTCTGGCCCGGGTGCGCCGCGCCATTGCCGACGCCAGGCTTGACTGGCTTCTCGTGTTCCACCCCGTGTCGATGCACTGGCTGATCGGCACGGACGCGAAAAGCTTCCAATCCTTCCAATGCCTGCTGGTTTCCGCCGAGGCGAAACCTTTGGTGATGCTCACGCGCGACGCGGAGCGCAACGAGATGCTGCAGGACTCCTTGGTCGAAGACCTGCGCATCTGGGGCGGCGGCGAGCCGGGGGACCCGATCGCGGCGTTCGCCCAGGTGACCGATTCGCTGGGGCTGCGCCGGCAGCGCGTCGGCATGGAGGTTCCCGCCTACTACCTTCACCCGCGTCACTACGTGCGGATCAAGGACATGCTGGGCGCGGCGTTGGTGGCCGAGCCGGACAACCTGATCCACGACCTGAAGATGGTGAAGTCCCCGCGCGAAATCGCGATGGTCCGCGAGGCGGGGCGCATCGCCGATCTGGGCATCGACGCCTGCGTGCGGACGATCGCCGAAGGCTGCAGCGAACTCGAGATCGCCGGCGCCGTCTATCAGGCCATGCTGAGCGCGGGCGGCGGATTGCCGGCCAGCGCGATCAACCTGGTGACCGGCGACCGCCTGGGATTCTCGCACGGTTCTCCCACGGCGCGGCGTCTGGGACGCGGCGAGGCCGGCAACGTCGAATTCGGCGCCGCCTACAACCGCTATACCGCGACCATCGGGCGGATGTTCAGCCTGGGCGAGCCGTCCGCGCGGATGCGCGACTTGCACGCGGTCGTCCGGCGCGCCGGCGACGCCTGCATCGCGGCGATGCGGCCCGGCGTCGCCGCGACCGTGCCGCACGAGGCCGCCAAGCGGGTCATCGCGGAAGCCGGCCTCGACCGCCATCGCTGCCACACCACGGCCTACGGGATTGCACCGGGGTTTCCGCCCTATTGGGGCGAACCGATCCACATCTTCGGGGGCAGCCGGTACACGCTGCAGGCCGGCATGGTTTTCTCCGTCGTGCCGCCAGTCTTCATCGGCGAGGAGCGCCTGGGCGCGCGCATCACCGACACCGTGCTGGTGACCGACGCCGGCGCGGAGCGCATCTCGCGCCATTCGCGCGATTTCATCGTCGTCGAATGACCCGGGCGGTGCCGCGCCGTCAGGATTGATCGAGCGAGCGGCCGGGCCACGCGCCCGCCGCCGTAAGCTCGCGCGCCACGTCGCGTACCGTGCGCGCGAAGATCGACACGATGTCCGAGCGCGCGGCGTCGGCGGAAACGATCAGCGCCAGCGTCCAGGTCGCGCGCGGGCGGAACGGCAGGACCTGCACCTCGCCATGGGCAATTTCCGCGTCAACCGCGGCGCGGGTCAGCAAGGTGAAGCCCTCGCCCTGCCGGACGAGGGCGCGTATCACGGAATGATCGTCGACCTCGATCTTGACGTGGAGCGAGGTCCTGTGCTGCGCGACCCAGCTGTCGAGCAGCCGACGCGAAGCATTGGGGCGCCCGGGAAGAATGAGCGGCAGGTCGGCCAGATCCTTGATGCCCACGTATCGGCGGCGCGGCAGCGTGCCGGGCTTGCCGGCAAGAAAGATTTCCTCGCTGATCAGCGGCGTTATCTCAAAGCCGCGCTGCGGCAGCGGATCGTGCGCGCAAGCCAGGTCGACCTGCCCGCGCACCAGCCATTCGTGGATATGCCCGCTGAACCCGGGGACGATGCGCAGGAAGACGTTGGGATATGCGGCGCTGAAGCGACGCACCAGTTCGGGCACCAGGAAATTGCCGGCGGCCGGCGGTACGGCGAACGAAATCGTGCCGGAGGGCCCAGGCTTGCCCGAGCGGATTTCGGCTTTCGTCCGCTCCAGCTGCCGCAATACCGCCTGGCTGCGCTCCAGCAGAATGCGGCCGGCTTCGGTCAGGGTGACGCCCTGGCCATGACGCTCGAACAGCGCGCTGCCCAGTTCTTCCTCGAGCCGGCGGACCTGGCGACTGACCGCGGGCTGGGAGATGCGCAGAAATTCCGACCCGCGGCTGTAGCTGCCGAATTCCGCCACGGCCTGGAAATAGCGGAGAGCCCGCGTCTCCATGCTCGGCAATGCCTCGAAATGCGCCCTGCCGACTGACCCCATGACACTAGGACGGCCCATGCCGGCAATGCAAGGAACGGCGCAACCTGCTCCGACGCTTAGCTCACGCTTCTGACAGCAATCTAATGCGGCAAAACGCCGCGCTGCCGCGCGGTGTCGTCGCTTCGTGCATTACCGCCCCGGCGCGATACGGCGGTAGGACAGTGCTTCGGCGATGTGCAGGCGGCCGACGCGGAAGCTGCCGTCGAGGTCGGCCAGGGTCCGCGCCACCCGCATCACGCGGTGATAGCCGCGCGCGCTGAGCTTCAGCTTCTCGGTCGCCTTGTTGAGCAGATCGCGCCCGTCCTTGTCCGGGCCCGCCACTTCCTCCAGCAGCGTGCCGTCGGCCTCGGCGTTGGTCGCGATGGCGTAGCCTTCGTAGCGCTTGGTCTGCACCGCGCGCGCGCGCGCCACGCGCTGCGCCACCTCGGCCGAGCCTTCGGCCGGCGGCGGCAGCGACAGGTCCGAGGCCGCGACCGCCGGCACGTCGACGTGGAGGTCGATGCGATCAAAGAGCGGGCCCGAGATCTTGGCCTGGTATTCCTGGGCGCATTTCGGCGCGCGCGAGCAGGCCTGCGCCGCATCGTCGAGGTGCCCGCAGCGGCAGGGGTTCATCGCCGCCACGAGCTGGAAGCGCGCGGGGTAGGCGACGTGGTGGTTGGCGCGCGCCACCACCGCGCGGCCGGATTCCATCGGCTGGCGCAATGCCTCGAGCGTGGGGCGCTGGAACTCGGGCAACTCGTCGAGGAACAGCACGCCGCGATGGGCCAGCGACACCTCGCCGGGCCTGGCGCGGATGCCGCCGCCCACCAGCGCGGGCAGCGAGGCCGAATGGTGCGGGTCGCGAAAGGGGCGGCGACGCGTGATGCGGCCGTTCTGCAGCGAGCCGGCGACGGATTGCACCATCGACACTTCCAGCGCCTCGCTGGGCTCGAGCGGCGGCAAGAGCCCGGGCAGGCGCTGGGCCAGCATCGACTTGCCCGATCCCGGCGGGCCGATCATCAAGAGGTTGTGGCCGCCCGCGGCCGCGACCTCGAGCGCGCGCTTGGCGGTCTCCTGGCCCTTGATGTCGCGCAGGTCGGGTATCGCCGCGTCGTCCTCGGCCAGGCGCGGCTCGGGCCGGGCGAGAATCTGCGTGCCCTTGAAATGGTTGATCAACGCCAGCAGCGACGGCGGCGCCAGCACGTCGATCTCGCCGGCCCAGGCCGCCTCGCCGCCATTCGCGGCCGGGCAGATGATGCCGCGCCCCTGGCCGTTGGCGCCGATCGCGGCGGGCAGCACGCCCGCCACCGCCGTGACGCCGCCGTCGAGCGCGAGTTCGCCCAGCGCCGTGTAGCCCTGCATCTCCTCGGCGTCGAGCACGCCCATCGCGACCAGGATGCCGATCGCGATCGGCAGGTCGAAATGCGAGCCCTCCTTGACGACGTCGGCCGGCGACAGGTTGACCGTGATCCGCTTGGCCGGCAGCGCCAGGCCGATGGCGCCGAGCGCGCTGCGCACCCGCTCGCGGCTCTCGCCCACCGCCTTGTCCGGCAGGCCGACCACGGTGAAGCCGACGATGCCCGGCGCGATCTGCACCTGAACGTCGATGTCCAGGCACTCGATCCCCTGGAACGCCACCGTCCAAACCCGCGCGACCATGCTCCCCCCGCTCGCGACGGACAGAGGCTACGATGCCCAAGAATGGTTTGCCAGCGCGCCAGTATTGGCCTCCCGGGAGTCGACGGCGAAAAATGAGGTAAGGTCGAGCCAATGCCCAGCCGTACCTCCATCCATCGAAGACCGCTCCATTGCGCCGCGCTGCTCCTCGCGCTCGCCGCGCTGCTTTCGGGCTGCGCCGAGCAGGCGCGGGAAGGCGTGTGCCGGCAGATACTGGACGCGCTGCTGCCGGCGCAGGCCCTGCCGGAGGTGATCGACGTCGCCGCCGACCCGGTGTCGCACAACGGCATCGTGCTGCGCTACCGCGTCAAGCCGACCGGCCTGCGGATCGAGGAAGAGCATCACCTGCTCTGCGCCTTCGCGCCGCCCAGCGGCGATCCGGCGCATTATGGTTTGCTGTCGGTCGAGGTCGACGGCAAGCCGATCTCGCGCGTCAAGCTGATCCTGCTGCATCGCTGGCTGGGCCAGGACGTGCCGCCGCAGCTCCTGGACGAGGACGCGCCGCACCCGCATTGGCCGGCGGGCCTGCAGGCGGCCTACCTGGTGCAGCAGGTGCTGAACGGCATCGTCATCGGCTCGGTGATCGCGCTGGTCGCGGTCGGCTATACGCTGGTCTATGGCGTCACCCGCCACATCCAGTTCGCCTATGGCGAGCTGCTGGCGATCGGCGCCTTCATGACCAGCCTCGCCTATGGGGTCCTGGCCATGGCGGGCCAGGCGGGGCTGGCCGCGGTCGTCGGGCTGGGCCTGCCCTTCGCGCTGCTGATCGGCGGGCTGGGCGGCTACTGGATCGACCGCAGCATCTTCCGGCCGATGCGCGGGTCCGACACCCAGACCGCGTTGATCGCGGCGATCGGGCTTTCGATCTTCCTGCAGGAATTCCTGCGCCTGACCCAGGGCGGGCATGGCCGATGGCTGCCGAGCCTGCTGCCGGGCAAGCTGGCCTTCTTCACCGCGGGCGGCTTCACCGTCTCGCTGACCTTCTCTCAGGTCGCCGTCGTGCTGATCGCGGTGGGCCTGTCCCTGGGCCAGGGCTGGGTGCTGGGCCGCACGTCGCTGGGCCGGTCGTATCGTGCGTCGGCGGACGATCCGCGCATGGCGGCGCTGCTGGGCGTTGATGTGACGCGGGTCGTCGCGCTGACCTATGCCGGCGGCGCCGCGTTGGCCGCGGCGGCGGGCGCGGCGCTGATCCTGCACTACGGCGAGGCGGGCGCGCAGATGGGCGTCATGTTCGGCTTCAAGGCGCTGACCGCGGCACTGCTGGGCGGCATCGGGTCGTTCGCCGGCGCGCTGGTCGGCGGCCTCATCATCGGCCAGGTCGAGGCCCTGTGGGCGGGCTATCTCGACGGCGCCTGGCGCGACGCGGCGGTGTTCGCGGTGCTGGTGCTGGTGCTGCTGTTCCGGCCGGCCGGGCTGTTCGCGCCCAGCGACCCGCTCACATCGGGCGGGTCTTATGGCGGGCCCG
>JADLEG010000284.1 GCA_020846275.1 Alphaproteobacteria bacterium | reverse complement strand
TACATCGTCGTGGCCCAGGTCGGCACCTTCACCTTCGGCATCATGGTCGACCGCGTGTTCGACACCGAGGAAATCGTCGTCAAGCCGGTGGCGCCGATCCTGCGCCATATCCCGATGTTCTCGGGCAACACCATTCTCGGCGACGGCAGCGTGATCATGATCCTGGACCCCAACGGCATCGCCAGCGCGGCGAGCGGCGAGCGGGCGACCGGCGACGGCGTCGGCGATACCGCGGCGGCCGGCGCGCATACCTATGGCGACGGCGAGAAGGTGGCGATCCTCACCTTCCGCGCCGGCGACGACGGGCCGAAGGCGGTGCCGCTGGCGCTCATCGCGCGCCTCGAGGAGTTCGAGGTCGAGAAGATCGAGGTCGTGGGCGACCGCCGCGTGATGCAGTACCGCGGCAAGCTGATGCCGCTGATCCCGATCGAGCCCGGCTACAAGCCGCTGGAATCGGGCCGCCAGCCGGTGCTGGTGTTCGCCGACGGCGACCGCACGATGGGCCTCTTGGTCGACGAGATCATCGACGTGGTCGAGGAGAGGCTGCAGATCGAATTGTCGGCCTCGCGCCCGGGCGTGATCGGCACGGCGGTGATCTCCGGCAAGTCGACCGAGCTTGTGGACGCCGGGCACTACCTGACGCTCGCTTTCGGCGACTGGTTCACCCGCGGCACGTTGCCGGCGGAGAAGCGCCGCCAGAAGCGCCTGCTGCTGGTCGAGGACAGCTCCTTCTTCCGCCACATGATCACGCCGGTCCTGTCGGTCGCCGGCTACGAGGTGACGGCGGTCGGCAATCCGGAAAAGGCGCTGGAGATGTGCGAGAAGGGCCTGGATGTCGACGTCATCGTCAGCGACATCGAGATGCCCGGCATGAACGGCTTCGAGTTCGCCTCGGCGGTCCGCAACAGCGCGCGCTGGGGCAAGCTGCCGATCCTGGCCTTGTCGTCCAACACGGCGCCCGAGCATGTCGAGCGCGGGCGCGCGGCGGGCTTCGACGACTATGTCGCCAAGTCGGATCGCGACGCGCTGCTGGCGTCGCTCGAGCAGACCATGGCCGCTGAGGGAGAAAACGCATGAGCAACGTGACGGCAATGACCCGCGGCGCCGGCGAAGGCACGGCGGTGGCCCCCGCCGCGAGCGCGAGCGACGTGGTGTCCATGACGGTCGCCGGCCAGCTCTTCGGCATCCCGGTCCAGGCGGTGCAGGACGTGCTGGGTCCCCAGCGCATCACCCGCGTGCCGCTGGCGCCGGGCGAGGTGGCGGGTTCGCTCAATCTGCGCGGCCGCATCGTGACGGCGATCGACGTGCGCCGCCGGCTGCGGCTGGAGCCGCGCCCGAAGGACCAGCCCGGCATGAACGTCGTCGTGGAGTCGGGCGGCGAGCTTTACAGCCTGATCGTCGACCAGGTCGGCGAAGTGCTGAGCCTGCCGGTTGCCAGCTACGAGCGCAATCCGGCCACGCTGGATCCGGTGTGGCGCGAGGTTTCGGGCGGCATCCACCGCCTGAAGGAAGGCCTGCTGCTGATGGTCGATGTCAGCCGCTTGATCGGAGCCGCCAAGGCCGAGGCGGCTTGAGGCACCGGACAATGCGCCGCTTCGTTCTGCAAGGCCAAAAGCCGAGCGGCGCTGGAGAACGACAATGAAGACGTGCCTGGTGGTCGACGACTCCCGCGTGATCCGGATGGTGGCGCGAAAGATTCTCGAAGAGCTCAATTTCGCGATCCAGGAAGCGGCCGACGGAAAGGCTGCGCTGGAGCTGTGCCAGAAGCAGATGCCCGACGGCATCCTGCTGGACTGGAACATGCCGGTCATGAACGGGCTCGACTTCCTGGTCGAGCTGCGCAAGACGCCGGGCGGCGACCGGCCGAAGGTGGTGTTCTGCACGACCGAGAACGACCTGAAGCACATCCAGGTGGCGATCGGCGCGGGGGCGGACGAGTACATCATGAAGCCCTTCGACAACGACATCATCCAAAGCAAATTCGCTCAATGCGGCTTGATCTAGCCGCGGTCGAACGGGTCCTGGTCTTTAGCAATGCCAAATCCTGCCACAGATAGCCAAGAATCAGCGGACCAGCGCTACCGGGTGATGCTGGTGGACGATTCCGCGGTGATCCGCGGATTGCTCACGCGGTCGCTGGAGACCGATCCGCAGGTCCGCGTGATGTGCTCGGCCGCCAACGGCGTCATGGCGCTGCGCGCGCTCGAGCGCAACGACGTCGAGGTCGTCGTCCTCGACATCGAGATGCCCGAGATGGACGGGCTGACCGCCCTGCCGCTGTTGCTGAAGCGGGATCCGGCGCTCAAGGTCATCATGGCGTCGACCCTGACGCGCAAGAATGCCGAGGTGTCGATGCGCGCGCTCGATCTGGGCGCGTCGGACTACCTTGCCAAGCCGACATCGACCACCGAGCTCAACTCGGCGACCGAGTTCAAGCGCCAACTGGTCGAGAAGGTCAAGGCGCTGGGCGCCGTGCGCCGGCGCCAGGTCGGCGGAGCGACGCCGCGGCGCGAGGTGCGGCCGGTCGTCGCGCCGCCGCCGCGCAAGCCGCCGGGCAACACGCCGTTCACGCTGCGTTCGTCGCCGCCGGTCGTGCCGATGCCCGACATCATCGCCATTGGCAGCTCGACCGGCGGTCCGCAGGCGCTGATGAAGGTGCTGGGCGACATCAAGGGCGGGCTCGGGCAGCCGATCCTGATCACGCAGCACATGCCGGCCACGTTCACGACCATCCTGGCCGAGCACATCAGCCGCGCCTCCGGCATCAAGTGCGCCGAGGCGGTGGACGGCGAGCCGATTGTCGGCGGGCGCATCTACCTGGCGCCCGGCGACTACCACATGGTGGTGGAAGGATCGAGCCCGAAGCGGGTGGTCCGTCTGAACCAGGCGCCGCCGGAGAATTTCTGCCGCCCCGCGGTGGACCCGATGATGCGCAGCATCGTGAAATCCTATGGCGCGCGGGTCCTGGCGGTGATCCTGACCGGGATGGGCGCGGACGGACGCTCGGGCTGCGACGAGGTGGTCAAGGCCGGCGGCATCGTCGTCGCCCAGGACGAAGCCTCGAGCGTGGTGTGGGGCATGCCCGGAGCGGTCGCCACGGCCGGTCTTTGCACCGCCGTGCTGCCGGTCGGCGAGATCGGCACCTACGTCCGCCGAATTGCGCTGAGGACGGCCGCATGAAGCCCGAAGATTTCGACTTCCTGAGTTCCCTCCTGAAGGAGCGTTCGGGCCTGGTGCTCTCGCGCGACAAAGGATACCTGCTGGAAAGCCGCCTGCTTCCGGTGGCGCGCCGCCATGGCATCAAGGGGCTGGACGAACTGGTCGCCGCCGTGCGCGCGCGTCGCGACGCCGCCCTGCTGCGCGACATCACCGAGGCGATGACGACCAACGAGTCGCTGTTCTTCCGCGACATCAAGCCGTTCGAGATCTTCAAGTCCAAGGTGCTGCCCGACCTGATGGCAGGCCGGCAGTCCAGCCGCACGATCAAGATCTGGTGCGCCGCCAGCTCGAGCGGGCAGGAGCCCTATTCGATCGCCATGACGCTCAAGGAAGAGGGCGCGCGCGTGGCGAACTGGCGCGTCGAGATCGTCGCGACGGACATCTCGGTCGAGATGCTGGAAAAGGCCAAGGCCGGCAGCTATTCGCAGTTCGAGGTCCAGCGCGGCCTGCCGATCAACCTGCTGCTGAAATACTTCAAGCAGATCGGCGACAAGTGGCAGATCGACAATGCGCTGCGCGGCATGGTGAAGTACCGCGAGTTCAACCTGCTCGACGACCCGGCCACGCTCGGCAGCTTCGACATCATCTTCTGCCGCAACGTGCTGATCTACTTCGACCAGCCGACCAAGACCAAGGTGCTCGACCGCATGTCGCGCATCCTGGCGCCGGACGGCTTCCTCTATCTCGGCGGCGCCGAGACGGTGATCGGCGTCACCGAGCGCTTCCAGCCGCTCGCCGGCTATCGCGGCGTCTATTGCCAGGCGCAGCACATCGCGCGCCAGCCGACGGCGATGGCGCAGGTTGCGGTATAGCAACCTCTTCCGACGGTGTTGCGTCCAACGAAGAAGCGCCGGCCCTCGGGCCGGCGCTTTTCGCTGTTCAGGGATCGGACGGCGTCTAGCCGGCCGCGCGCGCCCGCGCCGGCTGCTGTGCGTCGCTCTCGCTCGGCGGGTCGCGCAGCACGTAGCCGCGGCCCCACACCGTCTCGATGTAGTTCTCGCCGCCCGTCGCGACGGTCAGCTTCTTGCGCAGCTTGCAGACGAACACGTCGATGATCTTCAGCTCCGGCTCGTCCATGCCGCCGTAGAGATGGTTCAAGAACATCTCCTTGGTCAGGGTCATGCCCTTGCGCAGGCTCAACAGCTCGAGGATGCCGTATTCCTTGCCCGTCAGGTGCAAAGGCTGGCTGTTCACCTCGACCGTGCGCGTATCCAGGTTCACGACCAGGCGCCCGGTGCGCACCACCGAGTCCGAATGGCCCTTCGAGCGCCGGACGACAGCCTGAATGCGGGCGATCAGCTCGCGCTTGTGGAACGGCTTGGTCATGTAGTCGTCCGCGCCGACGCCCAGGCCCTTGACCTTGGCGTCCAGCTCGGAGAGGCCGGAGAGAATCAGGATCGGCGTCTTGATCCGCGCCTGGCGCAGGCGCCGCAGCACTTCGTAGCCGTCGATGTCCGGCAGCATCAGGTCGAGCACGATGATGTCGTAGTCGTAGAGCTTGCCGATCTCCAGCCCGTCCTCG